>DASUWN010000018.1:0-14384 GCA_036378395.1 Candidatus Dormiibacterota bacterium
GAGAAACCGCCCCGCGCCGGGCCCCCCAGCCCCGGGTTTTTCGCGAAACCGCCCCGCGTCGGGCCCCCCAGCCCCCGGTTTTTCGAGAAACCGCCCCGCGCCGGGCCCCCCAGCCCCGGGTTTTTCGAGAAACCGCCCCGCGTCGGGCCCCCCAGCCCCGGGTTTTTCGAGAAACCGCCCCGCGCCGGGCCCCCCAGCCCCCGGTTTTTCGAGAAACCGGGCCGCGGACCGCGCCCCGATGACAGCCACCACCTACTGGCAGGGCAAGACCGCCCTCGTCACCGGCCCCACCGGCCTCGTCGGCTCCTGGCTCTGCGCGAGCCTCGCCGGCCAGGGCGCCCAGGTGGTGGCACTGGTGCGCGACAGCGACCCCCAGAGCGAGCTCTTCCGCTCCGGCGCCGGCCGCCGCACAAGGATCGTCAACGGCGACCTCGCCGATTTCGCAACGGTGGAGCGCGCCCTCGTCGAGCACGAAGCGGACACGGTCTTCCACCTCGGCGCGCAGGCGATCGTCGCGGTCGGCGACGAGCTGCCGCTGCTCACCTTCGAGTCCAACATCAGGGGCACCTACAACCTCCTCGAGGCGGCGCGCCGCCATCCCAAGATCGCCCAGCGCGTCGTCGTCGCCTCCAGCGACAAGGCCTACGGGGCCCAGCCCAACCTGCCCTACACCGAGGACATGCCCCTCAACGGCAGGCGGCCCTACGAGGTCTCGAAGAGCTGCGCCGACCTGCTCGCCACCTGCTACTTCGAGACCTACAAGCTGCCGGTCGGCATCGCCCGCTGCGGCAACATCTACGGCGGCGGCGACCTCAACTGGAGCCGCCTGGTTCCCGACACCATCCGCTCCACCCTCCAGGGCCGCCCCCTCCAGATCCGCAGCAACGGCAAGTTCGTCCGCGACTACGTCTACGTTCGCGACGTCGTCGGCGCCTACGAAACGCTGGCCCATGCGCTGGACGATCCCGGCCTTCAGGGGGAGGCCTTCAACTTCAGCCCCGAGCGGCCCTACAGCGTGCTCGAGGTGGTGCGCGAGATCCTGGCCCTGATGGAAGCGCCCGGCCTCGAGCCCATCATCCTCGACATCGCCGAGGGCGAGATCCCCTCCCAGTACCTGGACAGCGGAAAGGCCCGCTCCCGGCTGGGCTGGAACCCGAGCTACACGCTGCGCGAGGGCCTGGTCGAGACCATCGAGTGGTACCGCGCCTTCCTGGCCAACCCGGCGGTACCAGCGGAAGCGCCGCTGAGTTGATCCCCGACTTCAACTGCCGCAGCTGCGGCGGATCCGACGTTCACCTCGTGCTCTCGCTCGGCGAGACGCCGCTCGCCAACTCACTGCTCAAAGCCGACCAGCTCCAGAGCCCGGAGCCGACCTTCCCCCTCGACCTCGCCTTCTGCGCCACCTGCAGCCTGGTCCAGATCACCTTCACGGTGCCGCCCGAGGAGCTGTTCTCCGAGTACCTCTACCTGTCGAGCTTCTCCGACACCATGCTCGAGCACGCGCGCGAGCTCGCCGCCGAGCTGACTCGCGACCGCGGGCTCACCCGCGACTCGCTGGTTGTCGAGATCGCGAGCAACGACGGCTACCTGCTCCAGAACTACGTCCGGGATGGGATCCCGGTCCTGGGCGTCGAGCCGGCGCGCAACATCGCCACCGTCGCCGAGGAGCGCGGAGTGCCCACGATGGTCGAGTTCTTCGGGCGCGAAGTGGCGCAGCGGCTGGCGGCGGAGGGACGCCGGGCGGACGTCATCCACGCCCACAACGTGCTCGCCCACGTGGCCGACCTCAACAGCGTCGTCGCCGGCTTCTCGGCACTGCTCGAGGAGGACGGGCTGGCGGTGGTCGAGGTGCCCTACGTCCGCGACATGATCGAGCGGACCGAGTTCGACACCATTTACCACGAGCACCTCTGCTACTTCTCGGTCACCGCCCTCGACCACCTCTTCCGCCGCCACGGCCTCCACCTGGTCGACGTGCGCCGGGTGCCCATCCACGGCGGCTCGCTGCAGGTCCGAGCCGCCAAGCGGGAGCCGGCCCAGCCGTCGGTGGCGCGTCTGCTGGAGGAGGAGCGGGCGCTCGGGATGGCCGAGATCGACTACTACGCCGGCTTCGGCGACCGGGTGCGCGCGCTGCGCCGGCAGCTGAAGGACACCCTGCGCGACCTGAAGGCAGGCGGCGCCCGGATCGCCGCCTACGGCGCCTCCGCCAAGGGATCGACGCTGCTCAACTACATGGGCATCGGCGGCGACCTGATCGAGTTCGTTGCCGACCGCAGCCTGGTCAAGCAGGGCCTCTACACGCCGGGGACGCACCTGCCGATCCTGCCTCCCGAAGCGCTGACCGAGAAGATGCCGAGCCACGCGCTGCTGCTGGTCTGGAACTTCGCCGAGGAAGTTCTCCGCCAGCAGAGCGCCTACCGCGAAAAGGGCGGCCGGTTCATCATTCCAGTCCCCGACGTCCAGGTCGTCTGAAGGCTCTTGGTCTTCCGTCCGCTCGCGATCTCCGGGGCCTTCGCGGTCGAGATCGACCCTCGCCACGATGAGCGCGGCTTCTTTGCTCGCACGTGGTCAGCCGAGGAGTTCGAAGCCCACGGCCTGAACCCCGCGCTGGTCCAGGTCAGCATCTCCTTCAACCCCCGCCGCCACACTCTGCGCGGGATGCACTTCCAGACGGCGCCCTTCGCGGAGGCCAAGCTGGTGCGCTGCACGCGGGGCTCGATCTTCGACGTCGCGATCGACCTGCGCCCGAACTCCCCCACCTACCGGCAGCACTGCGCCCTAACGCTCACGGGGGAAAACCGCGCCGCCCTCTACGTCCCCGAGGGCTGCGCGCACGGCTTCCTGACGCTTTCCGACGCTGCCGAGGTCCTCTACCAGATCAGCACCGAGTACTCGGCCGAGCACGCCGCCGGAGTGCGCTGGAACGATCCCGCCTTCGCCGTCCCCTGGCCGGCCAAGCCGGAGTGCATCTCGGAGCGCGACCGCTCCTACCCGGACTTTGCTCCGTGAGCCGGGTCCTGGTCACCGGCGGCGCGGGGTTCGTGGGCGCCCCTGTGGTCCGGCGGCTGCTCGCGGAGGGCCACGAGGTGGCGGTGCTGGTCCGGCCTTCGACGTCGCTCTGGCGGCTGGAGGGTGTGGTCGAGCGCGTGACGCTGGTCCGCGGCGACCTGGACTCCTCGGCCGAGGTGATCGCGGGGCTGCCCTGGAAGCCCGACGCGTGCGCCCACCTCGCCTGGTACGCGGAACCCAAGTCCTACCTCGAGTCGCGAGAGAACCTGCGCTCCCTGGCCGGCAGCGGCGAACTGATCAGCGCGCTGCTCGACGCCGGCTGCCGCCGCTTCGTGATCGCCGGCACCTGCGCCGAGTACGCGCCCACGGATGCACCGTTAGGCGAAGACGCGCCGCTCGACCCGCGCACGCTTTACGCGGCGGCCAAGATGTCGCTCCACCTCGTAGCCCGGCTGCTGGCCGCGCCGGCGGGGGCCACGGTCGCCTGGGCGCGCCTCTTCCATCTATATGGGCCGGGCGAGAACGAGGGCCGGCTGGTTCCTGCCGCAACCCGGGCGCTGCTCGAGGGCCGCCGCTTTCCCGCCTCGGCCGGCGACCAGCTGCGCGACTACCTGCACGTGGAGGACCTCGCCGCGGGTTTGGCGGCGCTGCTGGAATGCGGTGCGGATGGCGCCTTCAACGTCTGCGCCGGCGCAGCGGTCAGCGTGCGCGCGGTGCTCGAGGAGATCGGGCGGGCGACCGGCCGGGGCGACCTGATCGGGTTCGGAGAGGTGCCGCCGCGGGCGACCTGGGATCCTCCGATGCTGGTCGGAAACAGTTACAAGCTGCGCGCGACGACCGGCTGGCGACCGCGCTTCGACCTCGCGAGCGGCATCCGGCAGACCGTCGACTGGTGGCGCGCGCGGTGCTGAAGCAGAACGTCCTCGCCAACGTCCTCGGCGGGCTCTGGACCGCGGGCCTCTCCCTGCTCATCATCCCGGTCCAGGTCCACTTCCTGGGGGTCGAGGCGTACGGGCTGATCGCATTCCTGGCCTCGCTTCAGATCCTGGCCAGCGTCTTCGACCTCGGCCTCTCCCCGGCGATCACGCGCCAGGTGGCGATGGACACCAGCAGCGACCACGGCCGCAGCGCCGCGGTGGTGCGGGCGGTCTCGAAGCTCTACTGGCCGGTCGGACTGGTGCTCGGGGCGGCCCTCTTCCTCGCCGCGCCCGGGATCGCAGCCCACTGGCTCAACCTGGGGTCGATCCCTGTGCCAACCGGCACCCGGGCGATCCAGCTGGGCGCCCTCGCCCTGGCGATCCGGTGGCCGGTCAGCTTCTACGCCGGCGTGATCGCCGGCCGGCAGCGGTTCGCGCCGCTGAACGCGGTCAAGGCGGGGGCGGCGGCGGTGACTCTGCTCGGCGGCGTGGCCGTGATCCTGGTCACCCGGAGCCTCCTCGCCTACATGACCTGGCTGCCCGTCGCCGCGCTGCTGGAGGTCGCCGCGTACACCGTGCTCTCGGCGCGGGTGGTTCCCTGGCTGCGACCGGGTGCGGGCGCCGAGCAGGGCGCGCCGATCTGGCGCTTCGCGACCGGCATGAACGCGATCACCATCCTGTCGATGGTCCTCACCCAATCCGACCGGCTGCTGATCAGCAAGCTGCTGCCGGTCGCGGTTCTCGGCTACTACGCCCTGGCCTACAACGTCGTCTACGGGCTGACGCTGATCCCGAGCTTCGCCACCACCGCGCTCTTCCCCGCCTTCGTCGAGAGCCACAGCAGCCAGGGCCTGGAGGCGCTGCGCAGCCGCTACCTGACTTCGACCCAGGTCCTGCTCTACGCCTACAACCTGCCGATCTGGCTGCTTGCCTTCTTCGGCGGTGACCTGCTCGCCCTGGTGACGTCGCCCGCCACCGCTCAGCGGGCGGCGCCGCTGCTGGCACTGCTCGGAATCGGGTTCCTGTTCAACGCCGCCAGCAGCCTCGCGTACACCGTTTCGATCGGGACCGGGAACACGCGCCTGCCCGTGGTGGTCAACGTCGCGGCTGTTATCCTCTACGTCCCCGCGCTCACGGCGGCGGTTCTGCTGTGGGGCGGCACTGGAGCCGCGATCGCCTGGCTGGTTTTGAATGCCCTCTACATCCCCACCCTGCTTCGGATCGTCCATCGCCAGATCCTCGGGATCTCCACGCTGCGCTGGCTCGCCACGACGCTGCTGCCCTTCGTCCTGCTCGCCGTGGTGACGCTGGGCGGAGCGCGCCTTTTCCAGCTGGCGAGCGGGTGGACGGCGGAGCCGGTACCGCTGATCGCCGCGGCGGCGGGGGCGGCGGTCTACGTCGCGGCCGGGTTCTGGCTGCTGCGGGCGCCGGTCCGGACGGAGATCGTGCACTCGCTGGGCGCGCTGCCGCTGGCGGCGCAGCGGCGCTAGCCATGCTCCGCCGACTCTCGGGCCGGGTGACGCGGACGCTGGTGCCACCCCGCTACCGGATCCGGTCGGTGGGCCGCGGCTCGCGCATCGTGCGCAGCACGCGGGTCCACGGCGGCAACTTCATCGCCATCGGCGACGGCGTCACCATTGCCGGGCTGGGGTGGCTGATCGTGCCCGGGGCCGAGTCGCGGCCGCCACAGACGGAGCCCGTGATCCAGATCGATTCCGGCACCTCGATCGGGGAGAGCTGCACGATCAGCGGCGTCAACCACATCCGGATCGGCGCCAACGTGCTGTTCGGTCCGCGGGTCTGGGTGACCGATCACAACCATGTCTACACTGACCCCGAGCGCCCGATCCAGCACCAGGGCTGGACGCGGGGGGGGGCGGTCGAGATCGAGGAGAACTGCTGGGTGGGAACCGGCGCCGTGATCGTCGGCAGCCAGCCGGTCCGGATCGGGAGGGGCAGTGTGATCGGCGCCAACTCGGTCGTGACCGAGGACGTCCCCGACCACTCGGTCGTGGCCGGCAATCCAGCGCGCGTGGTCCGGGAGTACGACCCCGCCAGCGCTCGCTGGCGGAGCGCGGGAGCTGCCGACCGATGAGCTCCGCCCCCACTCCTCGGTTTTTCGAAAAACCGCCGCCCAACCCCACCTCAAACCCTCGGTTTTTCGAGAAACCAGGCGCAGAGCCGACCCCTATCCCGCGGTTTCTCGAAAAACCGGGCGCAGAGCCGACCCCTAACCCGCGGTTTCTCGAAAAACCGCCGCGCTTCTCAGTCCTGCTGCCGACCCGCAACGGCGGCCGCTTCCTCCGCGACTGCATCGCCTCCGTTCTCGGTCAAGACGACCCCGACTTCGAGCTGGTGGTCGCGGACAACGCCAACACCGACGACACGCCGGCGGTGCTGGCCGAGTTCGCCGGAGACCCGCGGCTGCGCGTAATTCGCCACCCGACGGTGCTCAGCGTGACCGAGAACTGGAGCTCCACGCTGCACGCCAGCCGCGGCGACTACCTGGTGATGATCGGCGACGACGACTGCCTGCTGCCCGGCTACTTCGCCACCCTGCGCGACACGCTCGCTCGCTACCAGGAGCCGGAGGCGGTCGTCTACAACGGCTTCTCCTACGTCTTTCCGGGCTCGATCGGCGACCACGGGAGCTACTTCAGCGATCCGCACTTCCGCTTCGACCGCGGCCTCCAGCCCGGGCCGCTGAGCCCCGAATACCGCCGCCAATTGGTCAAAGGCATGTTCCGGTTCGTGGTCCGCTACCCGCTCAACATCCAGCTCACCCTTTTCTCCCGGAGGGCGATGCAAAGGGTCCCGCCGCCCTTTTTCCGGCAGCCCTTTCCGGACCACTTCGCGATCAACTCCCTGCTGCTGCTGGCGGGCTCGATCGTCTATCACCCCGAGCGCCTGGCGGTGATCGGGCTCTCGCCCAAGTCCTTCGGCCACTACGCCTACGGCGGCGACTCGGCGTCGGGCATGACCTACCTCGGCTCGGAGTCGGACTTCCCCGGCCGGCTCGAGGGCAGCGAGCTCATCAACTCGATGCACCGCTGGCTCAGCCTGCTCAAGACGGCCTATCCCTCAGAACTCGCCGGCATCGAGATCGACCGCGGGGCCTACCTGCGGCGGCAGGTTGCATCCTGGCTGTTCGACGCGCGCGCCGGCCACATCCCGGCCGGCGAGGCCGCTCGGCGGCTGCTCCGGCTCGACGCCCGAGACAAGCTGCGCCTGGCGGCGAGCCCAACCAGCCCGGACACCTGGCGCCGCGTTCCCCGGCTGCTGGCGCTGGCGCGGCGCGAGCCGATCCGCCAGTCCTGGCCGCGGGCGGCGGCCCTCGGCGGCGTCTCCGGCATCGCGGAGTTCGCGGAGTGGGCGTCGCGCGAGCGGCCCACGGTTTCGGGTCTCCGGGCATGAGGCGCAACGGGGTGCCGGCGGTCACCATCTGCCTGCCCAGCATCGGCAGGACGACGACGCTCAACTCGACGCTCACCAGCCTGCGGGCCCAGACCTATCCCGATTACGAGGTGCTCGTCCTCGACAACGCGTCGCCGGCCGAGGGCGCGGCGGTCCTCGAGGGGTACGTCAAATCCGAGCCGCGGGCACGGATGCTGCGCTCGGAAGAGCGCCTGAGCATGTTCGAGAACTTTCAGCGCGGTCTGGACCAGGCTCGCGGCCGCTACGTCGCCTTTTTCCACGACGACGACGTCTACGAGCCCGACTTCATCGCCGAGCACGTAGCCGTGCTCGACGCGCACCGAAAGGCGGCGGTGTCGGGGTCGAACTGCTTGCTGATCGACGAGCACGGGCGCATCACCAGTGACCGCGCCCTGATCGCCGGCAGCGAGGTGTGGTCGGGCTGGCGCTACATCGAGACGGTGTTCGCGCTCGGCAACAACATCTTTCCGATGCAGAGCGTCGTTTTGCGCCGGGAAGCGGTGCCCGAGCGCTTCTTTTCCGCGGCCGACGGACCGCACTTCACCGACTACTTCCTCCTCATGCGCCTGGCCGAGGAGCACGACGTGGGCCTGATCAGCGACCGGCTGCTGCGGATGCGTATGCATCCCGACCAGGCCTCGCGCCAGATGGCGCCGGTCGAGTCGCTCCAGCTCCGCACACGACTCTTCAACGAGTACTGCGCCGAACTGGAGCGGCGATGGCCGAACCGAGCGGCGGAGATCGGCGGCCTCCGCAAGGGGGTGGCGCACGCGCGGCGCTCGGCCGCCGTCTGGATGTGGCTCTTCGCCGAGGATTCGCAGGATGCCGCCGAGTCGCGGTCGGCGCTCGACCGGCGGGGACAGGATCGGTGGCTGCGCTGGGCGATGACGATCGCCGACCGGACGGGACTGGCGCGACTCGTGCGCAACGGATCGGTGCAGCGGTGGCTGCGCTCGGCCGCCTACTCGGCCGTCGCGCGCGGCGCCCGCTGAGGCTGTTGACTGCCGCGCTTCGCGCCTTTCCGCTCCCGCCAACTCTGGGGCTGGTGCTGGGCAGCCTGGTCCTGGCGTGCCTCGCGGCAGCCGCATTTTGGGTAGTTCGGCGCTGGGTGCCACTCGACTCCTGGGAGCGGCGATTCCTGACGCGGCTCCTGGCCGTGGCCTTGGCGGTGCGGGTGCTCGGCGCCCTGGTCGTCTACTACAAGCTGCCGTACGGGTACTTCGCGCCCGACGCCAACGCCTACATCAAGGAAGCCAACGACTGGGTCTTTCGCGGCGACCACAACATCATGGCGCTGATGTCGAGCCATCTCTGGGGCTACATCGTCATCGCGCTGATCGGTGTTTTCGACCACCCGCTGCTGCCCAACCTGCTCGCCTGCCTGGCGGGGACCTTTGCCACGGTTCCCGCCTACCTGCTGGCCCGCCGCTTGGGCGCTGGACGCTATGCGGCATGGACGGCGCTGATCGTGGTTTTCTATCCCAGCACGATTCTCTGGTCGATCATCGACGTCAAGGACGCGCCCGTTTACCTGGTCGTTTTTCTGGCTTTTCTGGTCCTGTTTCAAATCGAGGACACGCCCTGGCCAGATCTCGCGCTGGTGTTCCTGGGCCTGGTCCTGGGGATCCACATGCTGCGTCAGTTCGCCGACACCGTGATGCTGGTCGCGGGACTGGCGGCGCTGATGGCCGTCGGCGTCCGCGAGGCCTCTCGCCGAGCCCCCCGGGCGGTCGCCGCGGCCGGCAGCCTGTTGGTGCTCGGGGTCCTGGTGGCTCCGCTCGTTTTCCGCTCCGCCACCGAGCGCGTCTATGCGCGGCTGGGCCTTCCCCATCTGGCGGTCACGCGCCACAACTTCGCGGAGGGGGCGCGGTCGGCGGTTGATCCGGATCCCGGGCTTCAGACCTTCCATGGCGCTCTGGCCTTCTTCCCCAAGGCGCTGGTCAACTTCTGGCTGCGGCCGTTTCCGTGGGAGCACGGCGCCGCCACCAGCCAGCTGACCCGGCCCGAGATGCTGCTCTGGTACTGCCTGATCCCGATCGTCCTGATCGGAATCGTCCGCGCCCTGCGGGACCATCCGCTGCGGACCGTGCCCCTCCTCGTCTACGTCGCCGTGGCGTCGACCGGCTACGCCTACGTGATCTCCAACCTCGGCACCGCCTTCCGCGAGCGGGACCAGCTGCTGATGGTTCTGTTCGTCTTCGTGGGGCCGGCGGCGGCGGTGGCGGTCCCGCGCATCCGTGGGCTTTTGCACGCCTCGCGCGGGCCGGGACCGGTGCCGATGCCCACGGATGTACGGGGTGCGCGGGCGGCCCGGGTTGCCCGGAAGCCGGAAACTCCTGTACCATGCCGCCGCTTGACAGCGGCGCCGTGACAGCGGGCGAAGCGTCAAGCAGGCTGCGGGGTCCGGGCGGGACTCTGCTCGAGATGACCCATCCAATGACGTTGCCCGAGGTTGCCCGCGTATGACATCCGCATCTACGACCGCGCTCGTCACCGGCGGTGCGGGATTCATCGGATCCCACCTCGTCGACGCCCTGATCGCCCGGGACTGGGACGTGATCGCGATCGACGACCTCTCGACCGGCAACGTGCGCAACATCCGGCACCTGCTCGACAACCGGCGTTTCCGCTTCGTCGAGGGCTCGGTCCTCGACGCCGAGCTGGTGGACCGCCTTTCGGCTGGGTCGGACGTGGTCTTCCACCTCGCCGCCGCGGTCGGCGTGCAGCTGATCGTCGACCGCCCCCTCCAGTCGATGCTGACCAACATTCGCGGCACCGAGGTCGTCCTCGAGGCCGCGGAGCGGTACCGCGCGAAGACGATCGTGGCTTCGACCAGCGAGATCTACGGCAAGAGCCAGAACGGACCCTTCAAAGAGGAGGACGACCGGCTCCTCGGCTCGCCGCGCAAGCTGCGCTGGAGCTACTCCACCTCAAAGGCGGTGGACGAGATCCTGGCCTACTGCTACTACAAGGAGCGCGGGCTGCCGACCGTCGTGATCCGGCTCTTCAACACGGTCGGGCCGCGTCAGACCGGCCACTACGGCATGGTCGTCCCCCGCTTCATCGGCCAGGCGCTGCGCGCCGAGCCGCTCACCGTCTATGGCGACGGCAACCAGTCCCGCTCCTTCACCGACGTCGCCGACGTGGTGGAGGCGATGGTGCGCCTGGCTGACGAACCGAAGGCCGAGGGCGACGTCTTCAACATCGCTTCCAGCAACGAGATCACGGTGCAGGGCCTGGCCGAGAAGATCATCGCCAAGACCGGCTCCGGCTCCTCGATCGTCCACGTGCCGTACGAGAAGGTGTACGGCGACGGCTTCGAGGACCTGCCCCGGCGCTCGGCGGACACCACCAAGCTGGCTTCGGTTATCGGCTACCGGCCCAGCACCGACCTCGACGCCACTCTGGACCGCATGATCGAGTACGCCCAGGAGGCGCTGTCGACGCTGTGAACATGCTGGCGGCGGTTGCGATCGCCGGCTTCTCGACCACGGTGGCGGCCGCCTGGCCTCTGCGCGCGATCGCGGTCAAGTACGGCATCCTCGACCATCCCGGGCCGCGCAAGGCGCAGCGGGCGCCGGTCCCCTACCTCGGCGGCGTGGCCGTGGTGACGGGTCTGGTGGCCGCGCTGATCGTCGCCCAACCCCACTTCCTCCGCGTGCTGGCCCTGGTCGGCCTGATCTGCGCGCTCGGTCTCTTCGACGACCTGCGGCATGCCTCGGTGGGCGGGAAGCTGATCGGCGAGGCGGCGGTCGCACTGGCGGCGGTGGTCTCCGGGTTCACGTGGCACTTCACCGACTCGCCCTGGATCAACGCCGGCTTCAGCCTGCTCTGGATCGTCGGGCTCAGCAACTCCTTCAATCTCCTCGACAACATGGACGGCCTCAGCTCGACGACGGCCGCCGTGCCTCTGATCGCCTACGCGGTGATGGCCCCGGTGACGCTGCCGCTTTCGCTCGGCCTGGCCGCCGCCACGCTCGGGTTCCTGGTCATCAACCGGCCCCCGGCCAAGATGTATCTCGGCGACGCCGGCAGCCTCGCCCTCGGCTTCGGGGTGGCGGTGGTCGCGATCATGGGCGCCAACACCGACCGCGGCCTCCACTCGGTGGTCCTGCTGGTGGGCCCGGTGGCGCTCGCCCTCTTCGACACCTCGCTGGTGATCGTGTCCCGGCTGATGAACGGGAAGCCCGTCCAGCTCGGCGGGCGCGACCACTTCTCGCACCGCCTCCAGCTCCTTGGATGGTCGCCCTACACAATTCTTTGCGCGGTCGCCGCAATCTCCGTGACCAGCAGTGCCATCACTTATTTGGCGATCCGTTACCCGGGCCACTCGGCCTGGCTGGCGATCCCCCTGGCAGTTGCGTACGGAGCGGCATGGCTCTCGCTGCTGCAGGTCAACCCATATCGATCCGCCAAATTCACCCCGGAGGTCGTGAGTGCCCGAAACGCATAAGGCTGCGCTGCTGCCCCTGATCCAGAACCACGAGGCGACGGTTTGCGTGGTGGGCCTTGGCTATGTCGGCCTCCCGCTCGCGATCGCGATCGCGGCGGCGGGCAACCAGGTGCTCGGCCTCGACCTCTCGCAGCGGATCGTGGACGCCGTCAACAGCGGCCGCTCCCACATCGAGGGCATCGATGAGGTCGAGCTGGAGCGGGTCGTCGCCACCGGCAAGCTGGTCGCTTCGACTCACTTCGACGACATCACCGCCGCCCAGGTCGCGGTGATCGCGGTTCCGACCCCGATCGATGAATACCGGCTGCCCGACCTGAGCTACGTGCGGGCCGCGATCGGGGAGCTGGCGCCCCGCCTCAAGCCGGGGTCGCTGGTGATCCTGGAGAGCACCACGTACCCCGGAACCACCGAAGAGGTGATCCTCCCCGAGCTGCGCTCTCGCGGCTTGGTCCCGGGCCGCGACGTCTTCGTCGGCTACTCCCCGGAGCGGATCGATCCCGGCAACGAGAAGTGGCAGCTGTCCAACACGCCCAAGGTCGTTTCGGGCTACAGCAACGACTGCGTCGAGCTCGTGATCGCGTTCTATAGCCAGTTCGTGCAGAACCTGGTGCCGGTTTCCAACCTGCGCACCGCCGAGATCACCAAGCTCTTCGAGAACATCTTCCGCTGCGTCAACATCGCGCTCGTAAATGAGTTCCAGCAGATCTGCGACGGCTTCGGAATCGACGTCTGGGAGGTCATCCAGGCCTGCTCGACCAAGCCCTACGGCTTCATGCCCTTCTATCCGGGTCCGGGCCTGGGCGGCCACTGCGTGCCGGTCGACCCCTTCTACCTGGCGTGGAAGGCGCGCGAAAAGCGGGTTTCGACCGAGTTCATCGAGCTCGCGGGGCGCGTCAACGCAAGCATGCCGCTCTACGTGATCGGCAAGGTCAACGCGCTCCTCAACTCGCGCCAGAGGTCGTTGAACGGCGCGCGGGTCGCCCTCCTCGGGGTGGCCTACAAGAAGAACAGCTCCGACGTGCGGGAGTCGCCGGCGATCCGGATCATCGAGCTGCTCCAGGACCGCGGTGCCGTGGTTTCCTACCACGACCCCTACGTGCCGATGCTCGAATCCCCGGCGCTGCAGTCGAACCCGCTGAGCGCCGAGTTCCTCGCCGCCCAGGACTGCGCGATCGTCACCACCGACCACGACGCGATCGATTGGGGCCTGGTGCTGCAGTTCTCTCCGATCGTGCTCGACACCCGGAACGCGCTGGGGCGGCTTTCGCCGGGTGGGGCCCGGCTCTCGGGGGGGCTGGTGCTCGATCAGTTCAACGACCCCCTCGCGGGCGAGGTCCTCTAGCCTCCGGCTCGCGGCCCGCGGCCACCACGATCCGCGGTTTTTCGAAAAACCGCGGGCTCAGCGGACCTCCGATCCTCGGTTTCTCGAAAAACCGCTTCCTCAGCAGCCCTCTAGCCGCCGGTTTTTCGAGAAACCGGCGCCTTAACAGGGTCTCTTGCGCCGCGCCCGCCGCGTTGGGATGCTCGTTGGCATGCGGGAGACCATGTTCGTTCCGGCAGAACTGCGGAACGGTCCATTCACCCTTGCGGACGCCCGCCGAGCCGGTCTCGCGGACGCCCAACTGCGAAGCCCGACCTTCCGCCGGATTGGCCCGAGGACGTACACGTGGATCGATGCGCCAGAGGACCCACAACGGCTTCTGGTAGCGATCGCAACGCGGGTTCCGGCCGCCGCGGCATTCTCCGGGCGCGCGGCTCTGTGGCTCGCCGGCCTCGATGTTCGTCCGGACAATCCAGTCGACATCACGGTTCCCCACGACGCGCCCACATCCGCTCGCGCCGGTGTCCGATTCCACCGCCGCCAGCTGTTGGAGACCGAAGTTACGGAGCGGCGGGGTATGCGGGCGATTCGCGTCGCCCGCTCACTGAACGACGTCGCTCAGTGGGAAGCGCTCGATGAGGCGGTCGTCATCGCAGACATGGCACTCAACAAGCGGCTTGTCGAGCGCGCAGATCTCGTCAGCCGGCTCGCAGCAAGGACTGGGAAATGGGGTGTCGCCCGGTTCCGGCGGGTGGTCGAGCTGGCCGACCCAAAGGCCGAGTCACCAATGGAGACCCGCCTCCGTCTCCTTATCGTGCACGCTGGCCTACCCATGCCTCAAGTCCAAGCCGTGCTGACGGGTGACCATGGAGAGGTTCTCGGACGTGGCGATCTTTACTACCCCGGTGCCCGCCTCGTCATCGAGTACGACGGCGCCAATCATCGGGATCGCTTCGTGGAAGACAACCGCCGGCAGAACCGCCTGATCAGCGCCGGCTTGAGAATTCTGCGCTTCACGGCCGCGGACGTCCTGGGCAATCCAGCTGGGGTGGTTGCCCAGATCCGTGCCGCCCTCGCAGTCCCCGGTTTCTCGAGAAACTATCCCCCGACCGCCGCCTGAGTCCGCGGTTTTTCGAGAAACCGGCCCCGGTGCGCCTCTTGGAGTCAAGGGGTCGTCGCAACACCTGACTTTTTCGGAGGTGTTGCATGAGCAGGCCGAGCATGCGCTCGTTGAAGCGTCGGTTCTGGC
>DASUWN010000019.1:0-8181 GCA_036378395.1 Candidatus Dormiibacterota bacterium
TTTTTTCGAAACACCGCCCCCGTAGCCCCCCCCAAACCCCCGGTTTTTCGATAAACCGCCCCCGCACCGCCCCCCAAACCCCCGGTTTTTCGAAAAACCGCCCACACGACGCCTCTCCAACCCGTGGTTTCTCGAGAAACCGCGGCGGCTCGCACAGGCCGCCGCCCAAACCTCACCCCCCCAGCTGCCGCTCCGCCCGCTCCGCGAAGTCGTACAGGTGGTCCCGCATCAACCGCACCGCGCGATCCCCGTCCCCGCCCGCGATCGCCTCATAGAGCTGCGAGTGCACCTCGTGCGCCACCCGCGCCATGTCCGGCTGCCGCGCGTGCAGCTGATCCATCGCCTCAGCGAGCAGCGAGCGCGCCGCCAGCCACATCGTGATCAGCGCCCGGTTGTGCGAGGCCCGCACCAGCGCCTCGTGGAAGTCGACCGACAGCGCGGCCGTCCCGTCCGGTCGCGGTCCCGACGGATCGAGGGCGACCCGCATCGCCCCCAAATCCTCCGGAGAAGCCCGCTCCGACGCCAGCCGAGCCGCCGTGGTCTCCAACGCCAGCCGCGCCTCCGCCAGCTCGGAAAACGTCGAGCCCTGGAGGTGGAGGTGCGTCCGCAGGTTCTCGGCCAGCAACGCGGTGTCGGGACCCCGCACGTAGGGACCGCCCTGCCCGCCGACCCGGATCTCGATCAGCCCGCCCGCCTCCAGAGCCCGCAGCGCGTCCCGCACCGTGACCCGCGACACGCCGAACTGGCGTGCCATCTCCCGCTCGGTGGGCAACCGGTCGCCCTGGACGTAGCGCCCGCTCAGGATCGCCGAGCGGATCTGCGAGATCACGTCGGTCGAAGCGCGCGAGGGGCGGATGGGCGTGAAGGCCACATCACTCACGACGGATGCGGCCTCCAAGCGTCGAACTTCCGCTCCAGCCGCTGCAGCAGCAGCGTGAGCGCCACCCCGGTGAGCGATATCAGCACCAGGTAGGCAAACATCTTCGGCATCTGGAAGGTGGTGCCCGCGACCGACATCTCGTAGGCGACACCGGCCTGGGCGGCGATCAGCTCGCCGACCACGATGCCGACCAGCGCGTGCCCCAGGCCCAGCCGGAGCCCGGTGAGGATGAAGGGCACCGAGCCGGGGAGCGCGATGGTCCGGAAGATCTGCAGCTCCGAAGCGCCGAAGGAGTGCGCCGCCCGCAGCAGCGAGCCATCGAGGCTGCGAATGCCCGCGATGGTGTTGATCGCGATCGGGAAGAACGCGCCCAGGAAAACGACCGCCACCTTGGAGTAGATCCCGATCCCGAACCAGATGATCAGCAGCGGAACCAGCGCGATGCGCGGCATTGCATAGAAGAAGGCGATGAAGGGGTCCAGCGACCAGGACAGCCGCTGGTAACGGCCGGTCAGCAGCCCCAGCGGCAGTCCGACCACGATCGCGAGGAGGTAGCCGAGCGCGAACTCCTCGCCGCTGACGCGCAGGTCGTTCCAGATCCCGGGATCGTGGAAGACGTCGACCATGGCCGCCGAGATCGCGATCGGCCCGGGCAGGAACAGCTCGGGCACCAGGTGCGCGTTGACGACCAGCTGCCAGGCCACCAGGAAGGCCGCGATCGCGCCGAAGCTCCAAAGCCAGGGCTCGACCCGGCGCAGCCGGGATGGCGCCGGAGGCCTCTCATCCAGCGGCAGCGGCGGCCGGTCGGGGTCGACTCCGCGCTGCTCGGCGTCGCGGGCGGCAGAAGGCGCGTAAGACCTCACGCCGGCTGCAGCTCCCGCTCGCGCGCCCGCGCGACCTCCTCCTCGATCGCCGACCAGACCCGGTCTTCGTACTCGAGAAACTCGGGCGAGCGCTTGAGGCGCAGCTCGCGCGGCCGTTCCAGCCCGACCTCGACCGAGATCTTGACCCGCCCCGGCCGGGCGGTGAAGACGATGACGCGGTCGGCCAGGTAGACGGCCTCGGCGATGTCGTGGGTGATGAACAGCGTCGTCTTCTGGGCCTGGCGCCAGATCTTGAGCAGCTCGAGCTGCATGTACTCGCGGGTCTGCGCGTCGAGCGCCGCGAAGGGCTCGTCGAGGAGCAGGATCTCGGGATCGGTTGCCAGCGCGCGCGCCAGGTTGACGCGCTGCTGCATGCCGCCCGAGAGCTCGAGCGGGTAGGAGTCCTCGAAGCCTTTGAGGCCGACCAGCGCGATGAAGTCGCGGCACCGCTCCAGGGCCTCCCGCCGCCGCACCCGTCCCTGCAGCTCGAGTCCGTAGACGACGTTGCCGAGGACGCTCCGCCAGGGCAGCAGGCTCGGCTGCTGGAAGACCATCGCCCGGTCAGCGCCCGGGCCCTTGATCGCCTTGCCGTTGAGCGTGAGCGCGCCGGCGCTGATCGGGACGAGTCCGTCGACTGCGTTCAGGAAGGTGGTCTTGCCGCAGCCCGAGGGCCCGACGATGGCAACGAACTCGCCGTCCCGGATCTCGAGGTCGACGCTGTCCACTGCGAGGAAGGGCCGGCCGGTCCGGCTCTGCCAGTAGTGGATGCGAACGCTCTCGGCGCGGAGCTTGACCTCGGGGCCGGGGGTCACTGGAGGATCCACGACCAGCGGTCGCGGGTGATCCGCTTCTCCTCCGGCTCGGGACCGATCGCCGGCGGGAACTCGTCCTTCCACTCCCAGGGCCGGGTGGCGTCAATGATCAGCCGGGAGTTGAAGCCCTTCTCCGAGGGCCGGATGGCCGGGTCCAGGGGTCCGCTCCAGGCCCGCTTGATCAGGTCCAGCGACCGCTCGGGGTCGGAGCGCGTGCAGATCGCCCAGATCACCTCGTCGAGGTCGGAGACGTCGATGTCGTCGTCGACCACGACCGTGATCCGGCCCAGGTAGGCCCCGGTCCGGCACTGCGCTGCGACGTGGCCCGCCTGCCGGGCGTGCCCCGGGTAGCGCTGCTTGATGGCGACCACGTTGAAGAGGCGGCAGCCGCCCACGCCGTGGCACCAGGCGGCGGTCACATCGGGAATCCCGGCCAGCCGCACCTCGCGCCGGAGGTTGGCGGAGCGCAGGTACTGCCGGAAGCGGTGCGCCTCGTAGGGCGGCTTCTCGGGCGGGACGCCGAGGATGATCGGGTCGTTGCGGTGGTAGAGCGCGCGGACCTCGAACACCGGCTCTTCGCGGCTGGCGGAGGCGTAATAACCGGTCCACTCGCCGAACGGGCCCTCCAGCCGCTGCTGGTCGGGGTGCAGGTAGCCCTCGATCGCGATCTCGGCGCGCGCCGGAATCGGCAGCCCGGTCACCCGGCCGGCGACGCACTCGATGGGCCGGCCGCGCATGCCGCCGACCCACTCCAGCTCGCTCACGCCAGGCGCCATCTCGAGCGCGCTGGCCACGAAGAGCAGGGGGTCCATGCCGAGCAGGACCACCGCCGGCAGCGGCTCGCCCTTGGCGAAGTGTTTGTCGCGGTGGATGCGGCCGTGCTTGCCGGGTGAGATGTAGAGCCCGGTGTGGTTGCGGTCGTGGATCATGACCCGGTAGGTGCCGGTGTTGACCCAGCCGTCGTCCGGGTCCCGCGTGATGACCGCGTCGCCGGTCCCGATGTAGCGCCCGCCGTCCTGCGGGTGCCAGAGCGGGGTGGGGAACTTGAGCAGGTCGACCGCTTCCCCCTCGAAGACGTTTTCGAGGATGGGGCCGGTCTCGACCATCGCCGGCGGCACCGGCTTGACCTCGTCCATCCGCCGCTCCCACTCCTCCATCAGCTCCCAGGTCCCGATGTCGACCGGCAGGCCGAGGCTGACCGCCAGCCGCCGCCGCTCGCCCTGGGCGTTGACCAGGATCCGGTAGCCGGGCTCGAAGCCGGGGATGCGGTCGAAGAGGACGGCGGGCGCCCCGTCGGTGTGGTGGAGCATCTCGGTGATCCGGCCGATGTTCTCCTCGGCATCGACGCCGTCGATCACCTTCAGCTCGCCGATGGCGTCGACCATCTCGAGCCAGTCACGCATATCCTCGTGGGGCGCGCCGGGCCCGAGCCGGTCGAGCAGCTCGGAGCTGGAGCCGTCGCGCCCGTCCAGCGACCGGATCTGCACGCCTTCAGGGACGCCGGGGGGCAGGCGCCGGGAGACTGTGGCCAAGTTTGGTCCGATTGTCCTACATTCAGCGCCCGGTGTCAGGTGGCATAGAGGAGCTTCGCCAGGACGTTGCCACAGCCAACCGGATCGCTCACGCGACCGGTTTGGTCACCGCCTTCGGCCACGTCAGCGCCCGCGTCCCGGGCAGCGACCGCTTCCTGATCCCGCCCCGGACGAGTCCGCTGCTGGCGCGTCCCGAGTCGCTGCTCGTGATGGACTGCGAGGGCCACGTCCTCGAGGGCGAGGGCCGGCCCAACAGTGAGTTCTGGATCCACGCCCGGATCTACGCGGCCCGCGCCGACGTGGCCGGGGTCGCCCACGTCCACTCCCCCGCCTGCGTCGTGCTCGGCCAGCTCGGCCTACCGGCGCGTCCGCTGCACAACAGCGGCGCCGTACCCGGCGACGCGCCGCTCTTCGACCGGGTGGGGCTCATCCGCACCCGCGAGCTCGGCGACGACGTCGCCGGCACCCTCGGCGAGCGGCGCTCGATGCTGCTCCGCGGCCACGGCGCCAACGCGGTCGGCGCCAGCGTCCGCGAGGCGATCGTGATCGCCTGCCTGCTCGAGGAGTCGGCTCGCCTCCAGCTGGACGCCCTCGCGGCGGCCGGCGGTGATCCGGGCCGGATCCGGTTCTTCCACGCCGAGGAGGCAACGCGGGTGGCGGCTGAGCTCGAAGGCCCGCCGCTCGAACGGGCCTGGGAGTACTACGCTTCGTTGGTCTGAACATCGGACCGCCGGGGCGCCGGATGGTAAGGTACTCGCACCTTGGAGCGCCGCCGCATCATCGTCGGCATCTCGGGCGCGAGCGCGCCGGTCTACGGCGTCCGCCTGCTGGAGGTGCTGCGCGAGCACACCGGATTGGAAACCCACCTCGTCCTCAGCTCGGGCGCGCGCCGCACGATCGAGTTTGAGCTCGCTCGCGACCCGGAAACCGTCACCGCGCTCGCCGACCACGTCCACGACGAGCGCGCCCTGGGCGACTCGATCGCCAGCGGCACCTTCGTCACCGAGGGGATGATCGTCGCCCCCTGCTCGATCAAGACGCTTTCCGCGATCGCGAACAGCTACAACGACAACCTGCTCTCGCGCGCGGCCGACGTCTGCCTCAAGGAGCGCCGGCGGCTGGTGCTGGTGGTCCGCGAAACGCCGCTCCACGCCGGCCACCTGCGTCTGATGCTGCAGGCGACCGAGGCGGGCGCCACGATCCTGCCGCCGGTGCCGGCCTTCTATCACCGGCCGGCGAGCATCGGCGAGCTGGTCGACCACACCGTGACCAAGGTCCTCGACCAGTTTGGAATCCACCTCGACCTCATCCGCCGCTGGGAGGGCGTGCCCGAGCCCGCGGCGGCCCAATCCACACCAAGGAGCACCCACTGATGGCCGGACGTGTCTTCTTGCGCGGAATCGAGGGCGAGAAGTACGACCTTAAGAACCAGCGCCAGGAGCGCCTGGCGGCGTCGCGGGTCGTGGCGCCCGAGGAGCGGAGCTGGCGCGACGAGAAGGCGACCGGCCACGAGGACTCCTCGCCGCAATCGCGCGCCAAGTGGATCCTCGGACCCGGCGACGACCCCTTCCTGACCCAGACCATCCAGGTCCACTTCGTCCAGATCGATCCCGGCGGGTCGAATGGCGGGCACGGCCACCAGAACGAAGCCGCCTTTTACATCCTCGACGGCCACGGCTACGAGATCCACGACGGCCGCCGCTACGACTGGTCGGCCGGCGACCTGGTCATCGTCCACAACGATTCCCGCCACCAGCACTTCAACGCCGATCCCGAGCGCCCGGCGCTGGCCCTGGTGTTCAAGGCCAAGGCACTTTGGATGTTCCTCGGCCTGACCCAGCAGGGCAAGCGAGGCTCGATCCCGGAGGGCGCCGAAGGCGACTTCGGCGAGGCCGAGGACTGGTCACCGCTCTGGACCAAAGGGGTGGAGGAGCTGGACAAGATCATCCACTCCAGCCGGCAGCCCTGGGAGGGCGGCCCCGGCGGCGCGGTCAAGTGGCTGGCGCGCGGCGGCTCCGACGCCCGTCTCTTCAGCCTCGACATCTGGCTCCAGCGGGTCAGCGGCCGCACCGAGCGCCACTGGCACATGGCCGACGAGGTCTTCTACGTGCTCGAGGGCTCCGGCCATACCGACGAGTGGCAGGTTGAGGCCGAGATCACCGATCGCTACCGGGCGCGGGTGGCCAAGCGGCCGCGGCGCCTCGACTGGAAGCAGGGCGACCTCGTCTACGTCGCGCAGAACACGATCCACGAGCACGTGGCCGACGGCGACGCGCTGCTACTGTGCGCCAAGAACCGGCTGTTCGCGTTCCTCGGCTACGACGCGACGGTTCCCCGTCCCGCGGACGAGCCTGTACACTCCGCGTTGGTCTGATGTTCGTACCTTGGAGGAAGTGATGGCTCTCGATGTGACCCGACCCCTGGCCGAGCGGATCCAGGGTCCGCAGCCCGATCCGGAAGCTCTCCGGTCGCTGGGCGCCAGCCTCGACTGGCTTCGCCAGGAGGGCCTGCTGCTGGAGACCGACGTCGAGGTCGATCCCGACCTGGAGATCACCGGCGTCCAGAAGCACCTCGACGGGACCATCCCGATCCTCTTCCACAAGGTCAAGGGCCACCCGCACCTCGAGGCGGTCACCAACCTCTTCACCAACATCGAGATCCTCGACCGCATGTTCGGCTACGAAACGCCCCAGGCCCGCACGCGCAAGCTGGCCCACGCGCTGACGCACCCGATCAAGCCCGAGGAGATCAGCGCCGACCAAGCGCCCTGCCAGCAGGTCGTCATCACCGACGACCTCGACGTCAACAAGTACGTCCCCGCGATCCGGCACACCCACCTGGAGTCCGAGGTCACGATCGGCAGCGGCAACAGCGTCGTGGTCGGCGACTACTTCCACGGCGGCAGCCACATCGGCTACAACCGGATGAACTTCCGCTGGGGCAACATCGGCACCTTCCAGTCGGCGCCCGGCTCGCACATGTGGCAGGTGATCACCGAGCACTACCGCTCGGAGCAGGGGATCCCGCTGACCATGTGCTTCGGGCTGCCGCTGGCCTGCACGCTGATCGCCGGCGGCGGCTTCGACTACGTGGTGCTGCCCCGCGGTGGGGATGAGCTGGGCGCTGCGGGCGCCGTCCAGGGCCACCCGATCCGGCTGGTCAAGGCCCAGACGGTCGACGCTTGGGCGGTGGCGGACAGCGACCTGGTGCTCGAGGGCTACCTGAAGCCGCGCGACAAGCGCTACGAGACCCGCGAGGCCGAGGAGCACGACACCCAGGGCCGCTACCACTTCCACCCGGAGTGGGCCGGCTACATGGGCAAGGCCTACAAGGCCCCCACCTTCCACGTCACCGCGATCACCATGCGGCGCGAGCCCAAGCCGGTCGTCTACCCGCTCGGCGTCCACATGCTGGACTGCCACAACATCGACTCCACCGTCCGCGAGTCGGCGATCTACGAGCTCTGCGAGCGCCTGCAGCCGGGCATCATCCAGGACGTCAACATCCCCTTCTGCATGACCGACTGGGGCGGCTGCATCATCCAGGTCAAGAAGCGGAACAAGATCGAGGAAGGCTGGCAGCGCAACTTCCTCTCGGCGGCGCTGACCATGAGCCAGGGCATGCGGCTGGCGATCGCGGTCGACACCGACATCGACATCTACTCGATGGACGACATCGTGTGGGCGCTGACCACGCGGGTCAACCCCCACACCGACATCCTCAACCCGATCCCGGGCGGCATCGGCCAGACCTTCATGCCCGCCGAGCGGATGACCGCCGGCGACAAGGAGTGGACCGCGTCCAACACCCGCTTCGAGGGCGGGATGGGCATCGACGCCACCGTGCCCTTCGGCTACGAGAACGACTTCATGCGCCCGGTCTACCCGATCGACCGGGTCGACCCGACCAAGTTCTTCAGCGGCGACGAGATCAGCCGGGCCCGGGCCCTGATGCAAGGGTGGGTGACGTCACTGGCGCGGACCGGCCGCTGAGCTCCGCCCCGCTCGCGGGGCTGCAGGCGCTCGACCTCACTGGGCGCCTGGGCTGGCTGCTGGGCAAGATCCTGGCCGACCTGGGCGCTCATGTCCTCAAGT
>DASUWN010000020.1:0-10655 GCA_036378395.1 Candidatus Dormiibacterota bacterium
CACGCCGGCCTCGTCCTCATGCACGTCGCGCGCCTCGAGCTCGGCGACGTGGATCTCTGGCAGCTCCCGGAGCCGGTCGAGGTGGGCGGCGGTCAGCACCGTCCCTTTGCGCAGGTCCCGTCCAAGGTCGTGCGTCAGGACGCGCCCCTCGATTGCTTTGGCGGTCAGCTCGCCGGGTTGCAGGCGGAGGGCTCGCATGGGTGTGGTGCCAGGATAGGGACGTGCCAGCTCCGGCTCGGCCGTTCCACCTCTACAACACGCTGGCCCGCCGCAAGGAGGAGCTGAAGCCGCTGGCTCCGCCCGAGGTCACGATCTACTCCTGCGGGCCGACCGTCTACCGCTACGCGCACGTCGGCAACCTGAGGACGTACCTGTTCGCCGACCTGCTGTGCCGGACCCTCGAATACCTCGGCTACCGGACCCGCCAGGTGATGAACATCACCGACGTCGGCCACCTCACCGAGGACGACGTCGACCGAGGCGAGGACAAGATGCTGGTCTCGGCCCGCCTCGAGCAGAAGCGGCCGGAAGAGATCGCCGCTCACTACACGGCGGCGTTTCGCGATGACATCGCGCGCGTCAACATCCGACCCGCCGCCGCCTTTCCGCACGCGACCGAGTACATCCCGCGGATGCTCGAGATAATCGAGCGGCTGGTCGAGCGCGGCCATGCCTACGCGGTCGAGAACGGCAACGTTTACTACCGCATCTCGAGCTTCCCCGCCTATGGCAAGCTCTCGCGGAACTCACTCGATCGGCTGCTCACCGGGTCGCGCGGGGAGCCCGATCCGCGCAAGGAGAACCCGGGCGACTTCACGCTCTGGAAGCACGCCGGCGACCGCCGCCTGCAGGCCTGGGACAGTCGGTGGGGCCGCGGTTTTCCGGGCTGGCACATCGAGTGCTCCGCGATGTCGACCGCGCTCCTCGGCGAGCGCTTCGACATCCACACCGGCGGCGCCGACAACGTGTTCCCCCACCACGAGGCCGAGATCGCCCAGTCTGAGGGAGCCTTCGGCCACCGCGTGGTCGGCTACTGGATGCATGGCGACCACCTGCTGCTGGCCGGGACCCGGATGGCCAAATCGGCCGGCAACTTCTTTCGGATCACAGAGCTCGCTGATCAGGGCCACGACCCGCTGGCCTTCCGCTATCTGGCCTTGCAGGCGCGCTATCGCACCAAGCTGAACTTCAGCCCAGAGGCGCTGACCGGTGCCGATCGAGCCCTGCGCCAGCTTCGCGAGCGGGTTGCTGAATGGTCAGCGTCGGAGGCCCCCGCAGCCGGCGCGCCGGAGGCCGCCGCGCGCTTCGCCGAGCGCTTCACGACGGCGATCGCGGACGACCTCGACCTGCCCTCGGCGATGGCGCTGGTCAGCGAGCTGCTCCGCTCCGACCTTCCTGCGGCCGAGCGAGCCCGCCTGCTTCTCGACTTCGACCGCGTGCTCGGTCTCGATCTCGGGCGCGAGGCCGGCCAGACGCTGCCCCCGGGCGCGGCCGAGCTCCTCCAGCGGCGCGAGCGGGCGCGGGCCGAACGCGACTTCGCCGCGTCGGATCGACTGCGGGACGAGCTGGCGGCAGCCGGGGTGGTCGTCACCGACACGCCCGAGGGCCAGCGCTGGCGGGTCACCGCTCCCGGCCCAGACTGAAAAAAGGAGGAGACCGGCCCATGGGGTCCGGCCTCCTCGGGGAGAGAGAGAGTTCTGGTTCAGCGCGTCAGTCGCCGGACCCTTCCGAGTGCGGGGGGACGGGTGGCCCTGCCCCAGCCCGAGAGTGGCTCGGCGCGCGCGGAGTCGGCTTGGCCCCACCGTTGTCGTGCTCGTGCGGTGACGGCTTTGGCGTCGGCGTGGCCTCGTGGCCGTGCGGAGTCGGAGTCGGGGTCGGAGTCGAGGCGGGCCGGCCCGGCGGCGCCGGCGGCTTTGGCCCGTGGCCGGGCGCCGAATTCGGTCCGTGATGGCTCCGGGCCTCGCTCGCGACCTCGGGACCGTGCGTCTTGGCGACGGTGCTCACGCAGTCCCCGATGCCGGGATCGGTCGCGGTGCGCCCCTCCTGGCAGCCCTCGACGACCTCGCGGATGTGCGAACCCCAATTGGCGGGGTTGGGCGATCCGCTGAGCGCGGTGCCGGTGGCGCCCACTGCGAAGGCCGCGACCACCAACCCGCCGGCCAGCTTCGCGCTCAGCGCGCCGCCGGCGCCGCCCAGCAGCCACCAGCGGCGGCCCTGACGCAAGGTCGCGTAGCGCGGGGCGGGTGCGGCTGACCGCGTGACCGGGTCCAGCTCCCTGTGGAGCTCTCCCGCCAGCCAGTCGTCGAAGCGATCGCGGTCCTGCATCAGCTACTCACTACTGGGAACGCCGTTCGGAGTCGGGATACTCATCGCTTCTCTGACGCCGAGCTGAAGCCGCAGCCGCGCCTTGGCAGCCGCCAGTCGGGAAGCGACGGTTCGCTCCGGGATGCCCAGCGCGTACGCGATCTCGCGGTTGCTGTAGCCGTGGTAGTGGCGCAACACGATCGCGGCCGCCTGCTTCGGCGGCAGCCGCCGGAGAGCGGCGTTCAAATCACGGCTCTGAATGGCGTCGGCCGGATCGGGCGGAGCCGGCGGGCGGCCGAGCCGGCGGACCAGCTCGCCGACCTCCCGCAGCCGCTGCCGGCGCTGGTAGGAAACCGCCACGTTGAGCGCGATCCGGTGCAGCCAGGCTTCGGCGGGAGCATCGGGTCGCCAGGCCGGCCAGGCCCGAAAGGCGCGTACGAAGGCGTCCTGGACGCAGTCCTCGGCCGCCGCGCGTTCGCCGAGGACGCCGACCAGCGTCCCCAGCAGCCGCCCGTGGCTGGAGCGGTAGAGCCGGTCGAAATCGTCGGGATCGCCCGGCCGGTAGGGCGCGCTGACAACTTCGGTCATGGCAGCGCCTTGACTTCGAACATTCGTTCGAATAACTTCAGCATGGTCTTGACTTCGCCGTTCCTCGACACCGAATCGCTGCCGGGTGAGGTCACACTCGACCACACATTCCCGCCCACGTCGCCGGAGTACGCCCCGCTGCCCGCCGGCCTCCATCCCGATCTTCGGTCGGCCCTGGCTGGAAGGGGGGTCGACCGGCTCTACAGCCACCAGGCGCTCGCCTTCGACGCCGTTCGCCGCGACCGCCACCTGGTCGTGGTGACTCCAACCGCCAGCGGCAAGACGCTCTGCTACAACCTGCCGGTCCTCCAGCGAATCCTCGAGGAACCTTCGAGCCGCGCACTATACCTTTTTCCGACCAAGGCCCTGGCACAGGACCAGCTGGCCGAGCTGGGCGCCCTCGCGCGTTCACTTTCGCTTCAGCTGCGGGCCGACACCTATGACGGCGACACGCCGCCGGGGCAGCGGACCGCGATCCGCGAAGCGGGGCACATCGTCCTCACCAACCCGGACATGCTGCACACCGGGATCCTCCCCCACCACACCAAGTGGCGGCGCCTCTTCTCACGGCTGGAGTACGTGGTCATCGACGAGCTGCACACCTATCGCGGTGTATTCGGCAGCCACGTCGCCAACGTGATCCGGCGGCTGAAGCGCATCTGTGAGTTCTACGGGTCTTCCCCACTCTTCCTTTGCGCCTCGGCCACCATCCGCAATCCCCGGCAGCTGGCGGAGCGCCTGCTCGAAGAGGAGGCGATCGAGCTGATCGACCGCAGCGGCGCACCGCGGGGCGAGCGGCGGCTGGTCTTCTACAACCCGCCTCTGCTCAACCGCGACCTCGGCATCCGCCGGTCGTCGCTGCTGGAGGGGCGCCGGATCGCGGCGCCCTGGATACGAGACGGGGTGCAGACGATCGTCTTCTGCCGGAGCCGGCTCCAGGTGGAGGTGATGCTGAGCTACCTCCAGCGCGACCTCGCGCCCCGGCTCGACGCCTCCCGCCGGGTGCGCGGCTACCGCTCCGGGTACCTGCCGCTGCAGCGGCGCGCGATCGAGGCAGGACTGCGCAGCGGTGAGGTCACCGCGGTGGTGAGCACCAACGCGCTGGAGCTCGGAATCGACATCGGCACGCTGCAGGCGGCGGTCCTGGTCGGCTACCCGGGGACGATCGCCTCGACCTGGCAGCAGCTCGGGCGCGCGGGGCGCCGGTCGGGATCGGTGGCGGTGTTCGTCGCCTCCAGCTCGCCGCTCGACCAGTTCATCGTCCGCCACCCTGAGTATTTCCTGGGGAGCAGTCCGGAGGAGGGCCTGATCGATCCCGACAACCTGCTGGTGCTGGCCGGCCACCTCGGCGCCGGCCTCTTCGAGCTCCCGTTCGTGGAAGGCGAGCGTCTGGGCTCGGCTGAGGTCGGCCCGCTGCTGCATGTCTTCGCCGAGGACGCGACGGTGACCAGCTCGGGCGGCCGCTGGCACTGGAGCCAGCAGGCGTTCCCGGCCGAGAACGTTTCGCTCCGCCGCATGGCGGCGGACAACGTGGTCATCATCGACACCTCGCGGCCCCGGCCCGAGGTGATCGGGGAGATGGACCAGTTCTCGGCGCAGGTCCTGGTCCACGAGGAGGCGATCTACCTCCACGAGGGCGCCCAGTACCACGTCGACCGGCTCGACTGGGACGAAAAGAAGGCCTACGTCCGCCCGGTCGAGGTCGACTACTACACCGACGCCCTCGCCTCGACGCGGGTTCAGGTCCTGCAGACCTTCGCCGGCCCGGACGGCGAGCCGTTCGGACGCAGCCACGGCGAGGTCAAACTGACCTCCGTCGCGACCACGTTCAAGAAGATCCGCTTCCACACCCACGAGAACCTGGGCGCGGGTCCGATCCACCTGCCCGAGCAGACCCTGCACACCACCGGCTGGTGGATCACGGTCGCCGAGGCGGATTGGAAACGGCTCGGCCGTGAGGAGCTGGAGTCGGCGCTGCAGGGAATCGCGCACGCCCTCCGGCACGTCGCCTGCCTGCGCCTGATGTGCGACCCCAACGACCTCGGCGCCACAGCCGAGGTCCGTTCACCCACCACCGGCCTCCCCACGGTCACGGTCTATGAGGTCTACCCCGGAGGCGTCGGCTACGCGCCGCGGCTCTACGAGCTCCAGCCGGACCTGCTGCGCGATGCCTACGCCGTGATCGCCGAGTGCCCGTGCGCCGCGGGCTGCCCTTCCTGCATCGGTCCCCTACACGCCGTGGACAACGCCAAGCAAGCATGCCTGCGCCTCCTCTCACTGTCGCTGCCCTCCGCGACCGCCTTGCCGGCCTAGGCGCGACACGTCCGGCCTCGCCCCCGCGCCCGGAGCGGCGGCTGCCGGCGGGGTTCGAGGCGCGGGAGACGCCCTATGGCGTCGCCTGGCAGCGGGTCGAAATGCTCGCGCTCGGGCGCGTGCCCGGCCGCACACCCCCACAGGCGCACGCTTACCTGGACACCGAGACCACGGGGCTGGCGGGCGGCACCGGCACCTACGCGTTCGCGGCCGCGGTCGCCCGGCCGTCAAGCCAAGGCGTCGAGGTGATCCAGCTCTTCCTCGCCGAACCTGCCGGGGAGGCGGCTTTCCTACATGCGCTGGTCGAAGCGGCGGCCGGCGCCGAACGCATCGGCACCTACAACGGAAGCAGCTTCGACCTTCCCCTGCTGCGGACGCGCTGGGTGATGTCGCGGATGCCGGGCGAGTTCGAGTATCCACCGCACGTCGACCTCCTCCACGTGGCGCGGGCGCTGCTTCGTCACCGCCTCGACAGCTGCTCGTTGCGCAGCGTCGAGCTCGCCCTGCTCGGATTCGAACGCAAGGAGGAGATCTCCGGCGCGCTCCTCCCGGACGCCTACTTCACCTACCTCCGTCGTGGTTGGAGCCCGCTGCTCGAAGCCGCGCTCGAGCACAACCGGCAGGACGTCGTCTCGCTCCACTACCTGCACGCCCGGCTGCTGCTCAGGCTGCACGGCGACGATCCCTGGATGGAGGCGGGCGACTGGCTGGCGCTGGGGCGTTATCTGCTGCGTCGCGGCCGGCGCGCCGACGGCTGGCGGGCCCTCCGAAACGCGGTGGCAATGACCCAGGGCCATGCCTCTGCTGCCGCGGCGCTGCTGATCGTTCGCCGGCTGACGCGCCTGCGCCGCCCGGCGACGGCGCTGGCCTTGGTCGAGGCCGGCCTAACCTGCGCCCCCGCGGGACCGCTGCGGGCCGACCTCGAGCGCCGCCAGGAACGTCTGCGCGGCCGTCTCGAGCGGCTAGCCTGGAACCGGAGCCGGGACCGAGACCGACGCCGGCGGTCGCCGGTGCGGAACCAGCGGCAGCGTCTGGTCGTAGAGCAGGGCCTTGAGGGCGAGCAGCAGCGCGGGGTCGTAGGCAGCAGCCTCCGCCTCGAGCTGGGCGACGGCGAGGTTGGGTGAGGTCTGGGCGCGGACCGCCGCGTCGTAATCGGCGGCGACAGCGATCAAGCGCGACTCGATCGGAATCTGGTCGCCCGTCAGGTGATCCGGCTCGCCGGAACCGTCCCACCGTTCGTGATGGCAGCGAACCACGCGCGCCACCTCGGCCGGGAAGCCGGCCGCCACCAGCACCCGCTCTCCCTCCACCGCGTGGCCGGCCTCCTCCGCAGTCAGCAGGCCGATGTCCTGCACGAAGCAAGCGGCGCGCAGCGTGTCCGGATCGACGTGCGCGTTGGCGCGCCGGGCCAGCGCGTCGCAAAGCGCCGCCACCAGGCTCGATCGCGCCGGCCTGCCGAGCCGGACATCGATCACGTGGCCCGCCGCCACCGCGAGCTGGGGTCCGGCCTCCTTCAGCATTGCCGGCAGCGTCGGCTGCTTGGCACCGATCCATTCCACGAGCGGCCCGAACGCGGTGGCGCGGTCGCGACCTTCGCGCTTGGAGACGTAGAGCGCCTGGTCGGCGGCGGAGACCAGCTCGTCCGCGGTCAGAGCGTCCTCGGGGAAGCTCGCCGCCCCGACGCTGAGGGTGAGGTTATGACCGGGCGAGGTCATGATCCGGGCGCCGCGGACGTACTCGACGATCCGCTCAGCGAGCAGCGCCGCGCCCTCGGGGGTGGCGTCGAGCAAGATCACCGCCATCTCGTCGCCGCCGTAGCGCGCCACCACGTCCTGGCTGCGAACCGTCGTCCGGATGGCGCGCGCCGTCGCCCGCAGCACCTCATCGCCGTGCTGGTGGCCCATCGAGTCGTTGACCTGCTTGAAGTGGTCGAGGTCGACGAGTAGGAAGGCGATCCCGCGCTCGGTGCCCCGAATTCGGTTCAGCTCGGCCTCCAGGTGGCGGCGCATCTCGCGGTGATTGAGCAGTCCGGTGACCGCGTCGCGGGCGGCTTCGTGCGCGCTGTTCCGATAGCGCAGCGCGTTGGCCAGCGGCACCGCCAGGCTGCCGGCCAGGGCGTTGATCGTGAAGAGGTCCTCGTTGCCAAAGGGGCGCCCGTGGCGGGTCAGGCCGAGGACGGCGGTGACGCCTTCGCCCGAGGCGAGCGGGACGAACAGCTCCTCGCCGGCCAGCCTCGATTCCCCGCGGCCGGCCGCTTCCCGCACCTTTTCCTCATCCAGGGCCTCGCCGGCGGCGAGGTCGACCGCCTCCTGGAAGACCAGGTGCAGGCCGCCGCGCGCCGCGCCCGACATCCGCATCGCGTGCTGCAGGATCACGCCGAAGACGTCCTTGATGTCGAGGTTGGACCCCATGCTCGCGCTCATCTCGCGCATGGCGTCGGCCTGGGCTGCGCGCGAGATCGCGACCCTGCGCTCGCGTTCCAGCTCGCGCGACGTCAGGCTCACCACCAGCGCCACCGAGATGAAGAGGAAGACCTGGCCGATGGTGACGAGCGGCGAGCTGACGCCTTCAGCGACACCGAAAACGAACGCCGCCATCAACGCGCTGGCAAGCGTGGCCACGGTGCCCAGCCGGGAGGCGGCCACGACGGTGACCAGGAAGAAGGCCAGCGCGACCAGGTTCTGGGCGCCCAGGATCAGCAGCAGGAACGCCGTCCCCAGCAGGAGGTCCATGACCAGGGTCGCGATGCTGGCCGCGGCGCGAGGCCGCCAGCGCCGGTTCAGAGCCAGCGTCACAAGCAGGTTGGCGACCGCCCAGACCAGGACCAATGTCCCGGCCACAACCGAGCGCAATTCGATCGGCCGGGTCCCCAGCTCGACTGTGAAAACGAGCAAAAAGAGCCACCGCAGCCAGCCCATGACCCGCTCGCCGACCACGCGCCGGTCGGCGCCGAGCTGCGCGTCGATGGCGCGCGCCCGCACGTCCTGCCACAGCAGCAGGTCGACTCCGGAGCCGTCCCTCCTCACGATCCGGCAACGATAGCAACGCGCCGGCCGGAAGCCCCCTGGCGATCGCCGGGGCTTTTCGCGGATGCGGAGCGCTTCTTCAGCTTGACTTCAGCGGACCGGGGATAAAGTTCGAGACCCGATGGCCGTCCAATGGAAGATCGCTCTGGTCGAAGACGACACCCGGCTATCGCGAGCGATCTCGGAAGCTCTCCGCACCCATGGCTACCGCGTGCGGGGAGCGGGCAGCGCGGCCGACGGGGTCCAGCTGATCTCCGACTGGAACCCGGACCTGGTCCTGGTCGACCTGATGCTCCCCGACAACGACGGGCCCGAGCTCTTCGGCAGCCTGCGCGACGTCTCCAACGCGGCGCTGGTTGGAATGAGCGCGCGCTCACGGCTCGGCGACGTGGTGGCCGGGCTCGGCGCGGGCGCCGACGACTACATCGTGAAGCCGTTCGCGATGGAGGAGCTGATCGCCAGAATTGACGCGATCCTGCGGCGAACGCAGTCCCATGGCGTGGACCGGATCACGCTGGCCGACCTGGTGATCGACGTCTCGGGCGGCAGCGCCACTCGCGGCGCGCGACGCCTCGAGCTGACGGCCACCGAGTTCCGTCTGCTGGTGGTGCTGGGTCGCAACGCGGGCAAGGTCCTGAGCCAGGACCAGCTGTTGAACCAGGTCTGGAGCCTCGGCTCGGGTCCCGAGTCGAACGCCGTCGAAGTGCACATCGCTCGCCTCCGGCGGAAGCTCGAATCCGGAGGTGAGCCACGGCTGCTGCACACCGTGCGAGGGATGGGGGTATGTGCTCAAGAGCGAGGAGGACTGAGAGAGGTGCGAAGAATCCTGGTCGCTGCCGCGCTGGCCGCTTCGGCTGCCGTGGCGGGCGTCACTCCGACGGCGGCGTACAACTCCTGGTGCGAGGACGAGCCGCCGGTGACCGTGGTCACGCCGGGTGGTCAACACGTGACCATCAACAACTGGATCTCGGTTCCCGTCCAGGACCGCCATCTGCTCCGCAAGGTGCACGTCTACGGTGAGGCTGTCCCGGGCGCCGATCCGGACACAACCCTGGTCACGGTCCACGTGATCACCCCGCGCGGCGGATCGAACACGGTCCGAATCACGTCTTCCACCCAGCGCTTCGACCAGCGGGACTACGAGGAGGGCGGTTGGGGATCCGAGATCATCCTCAAAGTCACGATCCCGGTCAGCTAGGCCTCGCTTCGATTCCAGCGCTGATCGGGGCCGTCTGGGCCCTGGCCCTGGTGGCCACGGCCGCCGCCGTTGCGAACCAGCCGCGCCCCCCGACGCCGATCTGGCTCCTCGGCTCGGCGGTGCTGGCGGCCGCGGTCCTGGTCGCCGACCTCCGGCCGATCAGCGCCGGCCCCCAGCAGAAGACGAGCCTCGCAGCCGGCCCCGCGCTGCTCGCCGCATTCCTGGTCCCGGCGACGTTCTGCGTACCCATGGTGGCGGCTGCCGCCGCGCTGGCAAACCTCCTCTTGCGGCGGCGCCCGCGCGTGCTGGTACTGAACACAGGCTCGGTGACGCTGGCGACCGCCAGCGCGGCGGGAATCGGAGCGATCGGGTCGGATCCCGGCCTCGCCAGCGTGATCCGGGCCGCCGCCGGGGGCCTTCTCTTCGTCGCAATCACCACCTCCGTCCCGGCTTTCGCCAGCGCGATCAGCCGCGGCAAGCGCTGGCCCACGGTGCTCGCCGCCGCCTGGCATGATTCCTGGCCGGCGGGCCTCGCCATGGCCGGAATTGCGGTCGCCTCGGCCACCCTCTGGATCGAAGTTCCCTGGGCGGCGTGGCTGCCTCTCGCGCTGCTCCCCGCGGTGCAGCGGACGCACCAGCTGATTGCTTCTGAGCGCGCGAGCCGGGAGCAGCTGGAGCGACAGATGATCGCCCAGCGCCGATTTCTGACCGACGTCTCGCACAATCTGGGCAATCCGGTCGCGACCATCAGGACCAATCTCGGTCTGCTCCACCGAGCCCACCTGCCGCCGGGCTTGGACCGGGCCGCGGAGGACGCGGCCGCCGAGGCGGAGCGGCTGAGCGAGCTCTTCAAGCGGCTGCGCGTGCTCGCTGAGACCGACGACGGCGTTCCCCTCGACCTGCAATCAATCGACTTCAGCCAGATCGCCAGCGATCTGGTCCGGGCCTACACCGGTCCGGCGGCGGCGCGCCAGATCCACCTCGACCGGGTCGTCGAGGGACCGGTGCCGGCCTTTGGCGACCATGAGCTGCTGCGTCAGGCGGCCGCCAACCTGGTCGAGAACGCGATCAAGTTCTCGCCCGACGGGAGCCGCGTCACAATCCGAGTGCGCAGCCAGGAGCACCGGCCCTGCCTGGAGGTCATCGACAGCGGGCCCGGTATCGAACCGGACCGGATGGACGCGATCTTCGAACGCTTCGAGCACGGTCCCGAGGGGGGATCGGGG
>DASUWN010000021.1:0-19753 GCA_036378395.1 Candidatus Dormiibacterota bacterium
CCGAGTCGGGGCGCTCCTACGGCGTCGACGGCGTCAACGTCCCCCGCGCCTCGCGCAAGGACCTGCGCGATGCGGTCCGGATCGCGCGCGGCGCCTTCGCCGGCTGGTCGGGGAGGACGGCCATGAACCGGGGCCAGGTCCTCTACCGCGCCGCCGAGATGCTCGACGCCCGCCGGGCGCAGTTCGTGGCCCTGCTCGGCGGCGGGCGCGGCGCTCGCCGCGAGGTCGAGCGCGCGATCGAGGTCTGGGTCTGGTACGCGGGCTGGACCGACAAGCTGGCCCAGGTCGCGGGCACCGTCAACCCGGTCGCCGGCCCCTACTTCAACTTCACGATCCCCGAGCCGACCGGCGTGGTCGGCGCGGTCGCACCCGAGGCCCCGGCGCTGCTGGGGCTGGTCGACCGGCTGGCGCCCGCGCTCTGCGGGGGCAACACCGTGGTCGCGATCGCCTCGGAGACGGCGCCGCTGGTCGCGCTGACCCTGGCCGAGGTGATCGAGACCAGCGACTTCCCCGCCGGCGCCGTCAACGTGTTGTCGGGCTATCGTTCCGAGCTGCTGCCCTGGCTGGCGTCGCACATGGACGTCAACGCCATCGACGCCGCCGGCTGCACCGACGATGAGCTCGCCGCCGTCCAGGAAGCCGCCGCCGCCAGCGTCAAGCGCGTGGTCCGGCTTCCTGCCCGGGACGCCCTCAGCCCGCACGCGGTCACCGCGCTGATGGAGCTGAAGACGGTCTGGCACCCGATCGGCGTCTAGCGGCCCCGGCCCCCCTCGCCGCGCCAAACTCCCACATTCGCCGGCGGATGCGCCACCGATCGCCCGAAAACCAGCGCATTCGCCGGCGGATGCGCCACCGATCGCCCGAAAACCCCCGCATTCGCCGGCGATGCGCCACCCAAGCCCCGGTTCGCGGGAAACCAGGAGTGACAGTTGCGTCGCCAGGTCGCGCGTGCCCATCGACTGCGGGCAAGGTCAAACCGCCCGGGGCATCGGCTTATGTCCGGTTGATCAGTCCAGCGATTGCGAGCCCTAGACCCACAACGAGGAACACGGCGCCGACAATTCGGGAGGTTGACGCGTAGTCGGCTCCGATTGGTTTCATCCAACTGGGAAACGGTCTTGAGAACGCAGCCAATCGATCAGCCGAGCGTAGGACATTAAAAGTCAAGACCGCCCCAATCATGGCGAACACGAGACCCAAGGCAGTCATGTGTCATCCAGATCCTGAATCACGTCCTAGCCGAACATCGTGGGTGAGCCAGTCATGGTAGAACCCGCTCTCTGGCGCCGCCCGCAACGCTGATTTCTAGATGGGGCGCTTTTCCCGGCCCCTACAGGGGCGCGCCATCTAGAAATCGCGTCACATGCACCACTTTCTGCCCGGAAAACCCGCATCCGCCGGCGGATGCACCACCGATCGCCCGAAAACCCGCGCATTCGCCGGCGGATGCACCACCGATCGCCCGAAAACCCGGACGCATTCGCCGGCGGATGCGCCACCCAAGCCCCCGGTTTCCCGCGAAGACTAGCCCCGACCCCTAGTCCCGGTACCGGTAGACGATCCGCCCCCGCGTCAGGTCGTAGGGCGACAGCTCGACCCGAATCCGGTCCCCCGGCGTGATCCGGATGAAGTACCGGCGCATCCGGCCGGCCGCGTAGGCGATCAGCTTGTGCCCATTCTCGAGCTCGACCTCGAACATCGCGTTGGGCAGCGCCTGGGAGACCACGGCGTCCATGACAACCGCCTGCTCCTTCTCCTGCTCCGGCGCCGTGGTGCGCTGACGCGGCTGTCTCGGGCCCCGGCGGGGCGGTCCTCCTCTCGGCAAATCGACTACAGCTTAGCCGCGGCCTTGATCGGCGCGTTCTCGAAGCTCCTCCGAAGGTCCACGCTCGACCAGTCTGTCCCGGGGTAGGCCGCCTTCAAACTGCCCAGCACATGGCCGGGCCCGTCCTCCGGCATGACCCCGTCCAGCGAATAACCTCCAAGGCTCCCCGAAAGCACGCGCGTGAACAGCTCCTGGTTGCCATCCGGATAGAACACCGGCTGGGGCAGGCCGGCCACCACTTCCGAGACGGTGCGCTGGTGGAGGTAGCGCAGCGCGCGCAGCAGCGCCCGCGTCAGGGCCCCCACCGTGCGCGGGTTGGCCTGCACGAAGTCGCCCGGCAGGTACAACCCTCCGGCGGGCCACGTCCCGCCGAACACACCCCGGGTCCCCTCCAGCGTCCGCGTATCGAACAGCACGCGTCCGTCGCCGCTCTGTTCGAGCATGGAAGCCACCGGCTCCACGGTGGCCAGCGCCTGGATCTGGTCGTTCTTGAGGGCCAGCATCGACGGTGCCCCGGCGCCGATCGGAACCAGCAGCGCCCCCCCGGGATCGAGCCCGGCCGACTTGAACAGGTACTTGACCATCTCCTCGCTCGGCGAGCCGGCGGCGGTCACGCCAATCCGGAGCCGCGCGATGTCCTGGATCGTGTGCGCGTCACCGTGCTTCTGGTTGACCAGCAGCACCAGCCCCGGCGCCAGGTCGAAGACCGCGATCATCTCGTCCTGGCGGTGCTGGACCTGGCTCAGAAGGGCGTGCTCGTAGAGGTCGGCGACGGCGTCCACCGTCCCGTCGTTGAGCGCCTCGACCGTTTGCGGACCGTCTTTGAGGTCGGTGATCTTGACCTCCAGGCCCTCGGCTCTGAAGTAGCCGAGCTCGGCGGCCAGCGTCAGCGGCAGGTAGAGCAGCTGGCCCTGACCGGCGACGCCGATCTGAAGCGACGGCTTCTCCGGCCGCCCGCGGTAAAGCGAGGCCGAGGCGGGCGCCGCCGAGTTACACCCGGCCGCCACCACCAGGACCACCAGCACCGCCGCCGGCCGCAACGCCAGCCCCACGGGAAACGCTACTGGCCGGCCCGCCAGCGCTCGATCCAGCTGCCCCGGATCGCGGCGTCGCCGCTGCCGTCGGCGAGCTTCCTGACCGCCGCCTCCACGCGCTGGGTCAGCGCCCGCGCCGACTCCCCACGCTGGGGCTGGATCGGCTTCCCGATCCGGATTCGAACTGGCGCCGGGAGCGGCAGCTTCTGCCCCTTGGGCATCACCTGGTGCGAGCCGCGCACGTGGAGGGGGATCACGGGAGCACCGGTCTCGGCGGCCAGAAAGCCCACGCCGGGCTTGAACTCCTGCAGTCGGCCGTCGAGCGAGCGCGTGCCCTCGGGGTAGACGAGGAGGTTCCAGCCCGACTTGAGCAGCTCGCTCGAGCTGCTCAGCACGGCCTGGGGGCCACCGGTCCGGGAGAACGGAAAGGTGTTCAGCCAGAGCGCCACGAAGCGGCCGAGCCAGGGCCGCTTGAACCAGTAGTCGGCGGCCGCCGCCACCACCGTCCGCTCGCGCGTCCGCTGCGGCAGCGCAAAGAGCAGGAGCGAGGTGTCGGCGTGGCTGCTGTGGTTGGCGGCCAGGATGGCCGGCCGGTCGAGGTCGCGTACCCACTCGGCCCCCTCCACACGCGGGTCGGTCATCACCTTGGTGAACGGCATCAGCAGCCCCCGCTGAAGCAGAAAGCGCAGGCTCCGGACCGGCTCCGCCCGCGCCCAGCCCAGGTTGGAGGGCCGATCGGGAACCGCCGGGGCCGCCTCCGGCCAGTCGCGGGGCCGGGGCGCTCCCCAGCGCCAGCCGCGGCGGAGCAGCCGCAGGTCGCCGGCCAGCGATTCGACCGGGTTGACCCGCCAGCCGCCCGAGTACCAAGGCATCTCTAGGAAACGTCCGCGAGCAGCAGCGGCGGAGTACGCAGGTGGGTGATGCTCGGCCAGCGGCCGACCGTCTGCTCGGCCATCTCGAGCGCGTCTTCGAGCGTGGTGGCGGCCTTGAAGCCGAGCCGGTGGGCGACCTCGCGGTCGCCGCCGACGACGATCACGTCACCGGCGTGCGCCCGGCCGTGCGCGCCCCAGATGTAGGCGTAGAAGGGGTGCACGCCGTGGTAGGCGTGGCTCCGCCGGAAGAGCTGGCGATACCAGGCGTCCTCCGCGAAGCGGCGCTCGTAGCGCTTCTCGATCTCGATCGGGTCCAGCGTGTCCGCCAGCACCTCCTCGTAGAAGTCGATGTAGCTCGGGTGCTGGACGGCGTCGAACTCGTTCCGGCAGGGGTGCTCGAGGATCAGTACGCCGCCCTCGCGCAGCACCGGCTTACCCCGGTAGAGGTTGAACAGGTAGCCGAGCGCCATGCAGACGACCAGGATCGGATTGAGCGGCGCGCCCACGTTGTAGGGGCCGAGGTAGGGCACGCCCATGGTCACGATGTCGGTCTGGCCCTCGACATCGACCGTCAGCTGACGGCGCACGTTGGCCAGCGTCTTCTCGTGCACGTGGTCGACCTGCCCCGCGTTGACGCCGGTTAGCCCGTAGGGGGCGCGCATGGAATGGAAGACCGTCTGCTTGAAGCTGGGCGGCGCGTAGTCGGTCAGCTGCTTCATGGCCAGGAACGAGGCCTGGTCGGCGGTGGTCCAGTCGGTCTCCCGCTTCTGCAGGAAGTTGGCCACCGCCGGAAAGGCATGGTTGTTGACGCTGGTCTCGATGTGGAAGACGCGGACCGCGTCCTCGATCAGCTGGCCCTGCCGGATGCAGGAGTGGTGGAGCGCCGAATCCGGCGGGTGCATGTAGGAGCGCGAGGCGAGCAGGGTGCGCGCGTTGTGGTGGGCGGCGATGCTCTCGTAGCTGGCGAGACCGGTCGCCATCGACTTGTGGCCGCCGTCCATCGGCACCAGCGTCAGGTTGACGTAGACCACCAGGTCCGACTCGGCGGCGCGCCGGTTGAGGGTCACCGGCTCGCCCTGAGCGGTCTTGCCGATCACGACGTTGCCCTCGGGCTCTTCGGCGTCGTGGTTGTAGAGCCGGTCCGGCCAGAAGGTGGTGAACACGCGGTCGCCGACCACGTGGCGGATCTCGTCGGCGGTCATCCGGCGGTGGAGACCGGTGGCGACGATCAGCTCGACGTCCTCTACGCCGGCGTCGGCCGCCATCTCCAGCACCTCCTCGATGACCAGCTGGCGGACGTCGGGCTGGGCCATCGGCGGCAGCGGCAGCGAGAGGTCGTCGAAGGCGATGGTCAGCTTCATGTTCGGGCGGAGGAGCCCCTTCAGCGGGTCGTCCTCGACCGGGTGCGAGAGGGCCCGCCGGATGGCGCGCTCGGGGTGCGGGATGGGATCGAGCGGGTCGGGCGGGTAGAGCACGCGCGCGCCCAGCGGCAGCCGCTCGAGGCGGAAGCCTTCGCCGTAGTGGAAGAGGATGGGCGGGGTGTTGCGGTCGACCTCGATGATCGAGCCCGGTCGTCCACTCACTTCGGCTTTTTCCAGAAAGACGGGCTAATCGGGCGCCGGATAAGCCCGAGTTTCCAGAAAAACCGGAGGTTCACGTCCGTAATGGTCGCAAATCGAAGGCCACCTTCACGGCCGAGAGCCTACCCGCCGCCGCCGCGTACTCGATCGCCTCGCGGTACTCGCCCAAACCGAACAGCGGTCCGGTGAGCCGCTCCAGCCGCAGTTTGGGCGCAGCCTCGAGCGCCAGCTCGAACGTCCGCCGGCCGCCGGCCTCCGTCCCGTAGGCGTAAGCGCCCATCACGGTCAGCTCCCGCTGCCAGATCGGAGCCCAGTCCACCCGCTCCTCGCCGGGCATCCCGACCGCGATGACGCGGCCGCGGCCGCGCGTCAAACGAACCGCGTCATTTAGGCTGTCGGCTCGACCCACGCACTCGAAAACGACCTCCGCGCCGCCCAAAAGCAGCGACCCCTCCATGCCGCGCAGGCGCCGGGCGCCGGTGGCGAAGCGAACGCGCTGAAAGACCTCGTTCGGCGCCACCACCTGGTCAGCGCCGAGGGCGCGCGCCAGCTCCCGCTGGTGCGGGTGCTTGGCGACCGCGATCAGCCGCCGCGGCGGCGTGAACGCCCGTACCGCCGCCACCGTCAGCAGCCCGATGGTCCCCGCGCCGTAGACCACCACGACATCCTCCGGCGTCGCCGCCCCCCGGAGCGCCGCGTGCACGCAGCAGGCGAAGGGCTCGATCAGGACCGCGGCTTCGTCCGGCAGCCCGTCGGGAACGGCAAACAGCTGGGAGCGGTGGGCGACCGCCACCTCGCCCCAGCCCCCGCCGGTGCTGGCGCAGTAGCCGGTCTGGAGGCCGATCTCGATGTCGCCCTCGGGGACGTTCTCGCAGAGGCCGGGCCGGCCCGCCGCGCACTGCGCGCAGGCTGGCGAGATGCCGCGCACCTCGCAGCCGAGCGCGGGCTGGACCACCACCCGCGCGCCGTCCTCGGTCTCGGCCACGAACTCGTGGCCGGGCACGAAGGGATAGCTGGTCAGCGCATCCAGGTAGAGCGAGGCGTGGCCCTGGATGGCGGAGAGATCGGAGCCGCAGATGCCGGCCACGCGGGGAAACACGCGCACCCAGTCCGGTCCCGGCAGCGGGGGCGAAGGCACGTCGGCCAGGCGCAGGCTCGACAGCGGGCCCGTGGCGACCTCGGGCCGGCCGCCGGCCGCCCTGACCAGCGCGTAGCGCGGCACCGAGCGGACGAACTCGAGCGCCAGCATTAACTTTGGCGCCGCGAGTACTCGCGGTACTCGGCCGAGCGCGGGTCGGGCATCGGCAGGTGCCAGTTGCCGCCCGCCATCGACCAGCGCTCGATCCGCCACCCCCGCTGGCCCGCCACCTGCGACAGGCGCGGGTCGGGATTGACCGCCACCGGCGTCCCCACCAGCTCCAGCATCGGCAGGTCGGAGAGCGAGTCGGCGTAGGCGAAGCTCTCCGCGAGCTCGATGCCATTGCGCTGCGCGTACTCCTCGAGCAGCGTCCCCCGCGCCTCGCCCGCCGGGGGCGGCGAAGCCAGGTCGCCGGTCAGGCGGCCGTCCTGCACCAGCAGGTGAGCGCAGTCGACCTCGACCTCGAGCAGCTCGGCCAGCGGCTCCACCACGACGTCCAGCGCACCGGTCAAGAGCAGCACCCGGTGACCGGCGCGCTTGTGCTCGCGCAGCCGGCGCACCCCCTCCGGGTACATCCGGCGGAGGGTCACCTCGTTCAGCGCCTCGCGCCCCAGCTGCTTCATCTGCTCGAGGTCGAGCCCGTCGTACTCGCGATAGAACGCGCGCTGGAACTCGGCCCGCGACCTCCGCTCGAGGTAAAGCCAGCGGGGCGTCTGGCGTGCCATCCGGGCCAGGAACGCCGGCCACTCCTCGAGCGGCTGCGCTTTGAGCCGCATCCAGAAGAAGTACTCGACGACATTGGTCTCGATCAGGGTGCCGTCGACGTCGAACACCGCCAGCACGTCGGAGCGGCCCTCGCGCCGGCGCAGCGCGTTGACCACGCTGTTGCCCTCGCCCTTGGGCGCCGTGCTGCCGGTCGGCCCGGCCCCCTTGCGGGGCCCGGTGTCGGCGCGGGCCATCCGGATCACGGTCGGCATGTGCACGTCCTGGAAGTAGTGGGTCCAGTCGTAGAGCGCGGGATCGAAGGGGAAGATCTTCTGCTCGGCGGCGGGCAGCTCCTCCCAGAGCCGGTGCGTGTGCCGGGTGTCGAAGATGCAGTCGACCGAGGTGTAGATGCCGTACAGCTCGAGCAGGTTGAGGCCGCGCTCGAGCCGGCTGCGCTCCTCGTGCAGATCGTCGGAGACCTGCGACACGGAGGCGCCGAGGGGCAGCCGCTCGACCAGCCACTGGAGGCCGTCGACCGCTCGCAGCGCCAGCCGTGCCCGGCCCGCTAGCTCCTCGGTGGTCGGGAAGGTCCAGGTTGGGGTCCCGATCGCCTGCCCGTAGCGGTCGCGCAGGGGATGGGCCTGGAAGAAGGCTCGCGCCTCGTCGTAGATGCGCCGCACCCGCAGTGGGTTTCGCGAGCCCGAAGCCAGGTGGTAGATCCGGTAGGCCGCCTCCGGCGGCGGCGAGGCGGCGATCGCGAGCACGCCGTTGACGACGTAGTCCACCGGGATGATGTCGAGCAGCCCGTCGGGCAGGCCGCTGAAGTCGTCGAGGATGCCGCGGCCGTAGGCGAGGATGATCGGCTCCGCCATCCGGAATCCTTCCAGCCAGCCCGGGAAGGGCTCGGCGACCGCGCTCTCCACGATCGCGGGCCGCGCGATGGAGAGCGGGATCTCGCCGTGGAGCTCGACCACCGCGTGCTCGGCCATCGCCTTGGTGAAGCCGTAGATGTCGCTGAAGCCCATCGCCCGCGCATGCGCCCGTCCGCGCTCGATCAGGCGGTCCTTGACCCACTTGTCGCGCAGGCGCTCGGTCTGGCGGGCGGTGGCGGGCGCGCCCGCGGTGCCCATCCGCGCCTCCGCCTCCCGGCGCAGGCGGCGCAGCACCTCGGGGCTCCGCGACTCCTCTTCGACCACCGGGCGCAGCCGCGTCAAGACCTCCGCCTCGTGGCGCCAGTTGAGCCCGGGATCCAGCGGCAGCTCCTCGCGCACCAGCCCGCGCAGCATCCCGCCCACGTAAGCGGTCGAGATGTGGACCAGGTGCGGCTTGGAGCCGGTCCGGCGCAGCTCCTCGACCAGCCGCGCCGCGCCCAGCAGGTTGGTTTGGGCCGAGAGGTCGGCCGGGTTGTCGAACTCGACCGCCGCCGCCGAGGCGATCACGATGTCGCAGGCGGCCAGCCGCCGGCGCCCCTCCTCGTCCAGCCCGAGGCCGTCACGGCCGAGGTCGAGCTCGAGCACGCGCAGCTTCTCGGCGCAGAGCTGCTCGAACGCCGCCTCGCCGATCTCCTCCTTGAGCCGCTTGAAGGCGGGGCTGGCGAGCACCTCGCGCTGCAGCCGCTCCGCGGCCGGACGCCGCTGCGAGGGCCGGATGGCGAGGTTGATGCGGCCGACGTCGGGTACCGACCGCAGCAGCTTCTCGACCAGCGACTTGCCGAGGTAGCCGGTGGTCCCCGTGATCAGGAGCGTCTTACCGGCGAAGGCTTCGCGGATCAGAGCCTGATCGTAACTTCCTAAGGCAGCTGGTCCGAGCTCAACCCGATCACGGGCGAGCTGCCGCTCTCGGTCCAGCCGAGATCGTTCCGGTACGTGACCAGGAACCAGTAGGCGTGCCCGGGCGCCCCCGCGAACACCGCGCTTCCCGCCCCCACCCCGCTCAGCCAGCTCCGGGCGAGCTGGTTGTCCTCGACCACCTGGACGTCGTAGCTGCCCCCGGGCCCAGCTTTCCAGTCGACCTCGACGCCGGTGTCGGCAGCATCGACGCTGACCGCGACCGCCGGCATGTCGACCGCCGGGTAGCGCGGCGCGCCGCCCAGCCACAGGTTGCCGGCATCGTGCGGCCAGGGATCGCTGAACGAACCGCTCCATCCGTAGGGATCGACCGGAATGAAGCCGTCGGTGAGGTAGACGCCCCAGTGCAGATGCTCGCCGGTGCTCGAGCCGGTGTTGCCGGAGATCCCGATCACCTGGCCGCGGCTGACGTGCTGCCCGCGCGAGACGAGCAGCCGGCTCAGGTGCCCATAGCGCGTCGTGATGCCATTGCCGTGGTCGATCCGCGCCTCGAGCCCGAAGCCGCACTTGACGCACCCGGGCTGGTTCCAGGTGGCGTAGCTGACGGTGCCGTCGGCCGCGGCGAGCACGTTCTCGTAGTAGAGGCCGTAATCGAGGCCGTCGTGCCCGTCATAGAAGAGCCAGTTCTGGCTCGGCGGTCCGTCCTCGTCGAAGCCGCCCGCCCGCTTGACCAGGCCGTCCCAGCGGCAGACCAGGCCGTCGGGGACGTAGTTGGGCGAGCAGTGGTCGAAGATCGAGGTCACGTAGTGGGGACCGGTGAAGGGCAGGGTGAGGAAGCCGGTGGGCGCCGGCCGAGCCGGCGAGTTGCCCTCCTCGAGGGGACCGGTGGGGATCTGTGAGGGATACCACCAGCGCTGGTAGGGCGCGCTCTTGGCGCCCGGCACCGACGGCTCCTGGGCGTGGACCGGTGAGATCGTCAGGGCGAGGCCGAGGAGCGCGAGCACCGAGCCGGCGAAAAGGACTGGCCGCATGAGCGACGACCAGTCAACGCCCCCATCCGGCACGGAGTTACCACCCCGTCGTTAGCAAGCGTTAAGAACTGACTTAGGCGTGCGGGCTGGCGCTCGGACTCGGCAGCAGCATCGCCGGCGCGGCCGGGTTGACATCGGCCACCACCCGGCGCAGAAAGTCGTAGTCGGAGTCGGTCGCCGGGCGCAGGCCCTGGGCACCGTAGAGGCTGTTGAGCGCGCCGGCGATCGAGCCGTCGGTGCCCATCTGCAGGAGCGCGCGGGACAGCGCCTGGGCCTGCTTCTGGTTGAGCCCGGCCGAGATCACCTGCGGATCCCCGGGCAGCGCGACTGGGGCCACGAACACCACGCGCGTCCGCTCGAAGATGTCGGGCGCCAGGTTGAGCACCGACGGGCGGGGGTCGCCGGTGAAGGCGCCGCAGTCGGACTGGCTGTTGTAGATCTGGAGCGCCGCCGCCGCGGCGACCGGCTGCACGGTCGGATGGGCGAGGTCGTGGTCGGGATCGACGTGGTTGCGACGCATGTAGTAGCGCGGCCACAGGTTGGCGCCGGGCGACGCCGGGTCGCCAAAGACGAAGCTCTTGGCTTTGAGGCCGCTCCAGTCGCGGCCGTCGGTGAGCTCGGAGATGGTCACGCCCGTCGAGCAGAGGATGATCGACTGCCTGCCCGCGACCGGCTTGCAGCCGGCCGGCTTCGGCGCCGCGGTGTAGGTGGGCAGGCACTCGGCGGTGCGCGTCACCAGGTTCACGTTGACGCGCGGCTTGATCGCCAGGTAGCCGAGCGACTCCAGCCAGGCGGCGTCGATCGTGCCGCGCTGGAGGCCGTCGACGACGTCCGCGTAGGAGCCCGGCAGCTGCAGCGTGACCGGAGTCCCGGTGTGCGCACCTAAAAAGGTGGTGATCGCCGCGGTGGCCGTCGCGTCGGGAGGCCGTCGCGGGTCGGGAATCAACGCCAGCACCAGCGCCGGCTTCGCCGGTGGGGTGGGACGGGGAGCCGTCGCGCCACCCCCGCACCCGGCGATGAAGGTCGCGGCGAGCAGCGCCGCCGCCGCACGTCGCGCAGCCAAGGCTCCTCCCACTGTACCTACCATGAGCAAGGTGCAAGTCCCGAGTGGAGTCCGCAGCGAAGGCCGCGCTGCCGTGCTGCGCGAGGCCCAGGGACCTTCCAGCGTCAAGGTCGAGGACTGGCCGCGCGGCGAGCTCGCCGAGGGCCAGGTCGCGGTCGGCATCCGCTTTGCCGGCCTCAACCACCTCGACCTCTGGCTGGTCAGCGGCGCCCAGCGCTTCGAGCCGCCGCGCGTGCTCTGCGCGGACGGCGCGGGGGTGGTCGAGGAGTCGCGCGACCCGCGCTGGAAGCCCGGCGACGAGGTCGTCATCTATCCGGTCGGCTGCGACTGGACCTGCGACGCCTGCCAGGCCGGCCAGCAGGTCCTCTGCCCGCGGATGGCGATCCTGGGCGAGCAGACCGACGGGACCGCCTGCGAGCGCCTGGTGATCTCGGGCAACAACCTCTACCGCCGGCCGGCCGGGCTCTCCTGGGCGGAATCGGCCGCGTTTCCGCTCACGTTCCTCACCGCCTGGCGGATGCTCAGCACCCGCGCGCGCCTCCAGCCGGGTGAGACGCTGCTCGTGGTCGGGGCCGGCGCGGGCGTCGCCTCGGCGGCGATCATCCTCGGCCGCCACCTTGGCGCCCGGGTCCTGGCCACGTCGCGCAGCGAGGAGAAGCGCAAGCGAGCCGAGGCGCTGGGCGCTGAGCTGACCTTTCCCTCCGAGGGTTTCAACAAGGCGGTTCGCGAGGCGACCGGCGGTCGCGGTGTTGACGTGGTGTTCGAGCACGTCGGGCCGGCCACCCTCGAAGAGTCGATCCGCTCGGTGCGCAAGGCCGGCCGGGTCGTCTTTTGCGGTTCGACCACCGGCGTTCGCGCCGAGGTTCACATGCCCCGGCTGTTCCTCAACCAGGTCGAGCTCATCGGCTCGACAATGGGCAACGCCAGCGAGTTCGAGGGCGTGCTGGGAGTGATCAACGCCGGCCTGAAGCCGATCGTCGACTCGGCTTTTCCGCTCGAGCGCGTCAGCGAAGCGCTCGAACACCTCGACCGCGGCGAGCAGTTCGGAAAGGTCCTGGTCGAGGTCAAACGCTGAGCGTCGCCGCCACTCGCGTTCGCAAGCCCAAGCCGACCTCCAAGCAAGCGCGCCCGCGCATCCTGCTCGCCAACGACGACGGCATCACCTCGCCCGGCCTACACGCGCTGTACGCGGAGATCCGCAAGCTGGGCGACACCATGGTGGTGGCGCCGGACGCCGAGCGCTCGGCGGTCGGGCACGCGATCACGACCCTGACGCCGCTGCGGGCCAAGGAGTTCCGCCTCGGCCGCGACCTGATCGGCTACGCCGTCAACGGCACCCCCGCCGACTGCATCAAGCTCGGCGTCAGCGCGCTGCTCGAGCAGCCGCCCGACCTGGTCGTGTCCGGCGTCAACCTCGGCCCCAACACGGCCACCAACATCATCTACTCGGGCACCGTCTCCGCCGCCACCGAGGCCCGCATCCTCGGCATTCCCTCAATCGCGGTTTCGCTGGGCGAGTTCGTCGAACCCGACTTTCGGCCGGCAGCGGCGGTCGCGCGCCGGGTGGCCAAGCTGGTCCTGACTCACGGCCTGCCCCCGCGGGTACTGCTCAACGTCAACGTCCCCAACCTCCCGCTCTCGAAGATCAAGGGCGTCCGCTACACGCGCCAGGGCGACAGCGGCTTCGTCGAAGACTTCGCGCGCCGCGAGGACCCCCGCCACCAGCCCTACTTCTGGCTGGCGGGTACCTACCAGATGACGGATGAGGACGAGGACACTGACGCCTGGGCGCTTGCCCACGACTACGTGTCGATCACGCCCATCACGTACGACCTCACGGCCTACCACTTTGTGGATGAGCTCCGAGGTTGGCGCCTCACGCTGTGAGCTCACCGCTCAGCCCGGCCCCGGTCCGGTCGCTGGGGCAGGAGGACCTCCCGCCTTACCTATCCAACGGCGTGATCGGGGTGCGAATGGGGCCGCCGGTGCTCGGCGCCGGCGTTTGCGTGGTGAGCGGGCTCTCGTCGATCCGGCCCGTCGACCAGATTGAGGGGTTCGCGCGGGCGCCTTACCCGCTGGCGGGCGGCATCCGCCTCGACGGCGCCCCCCTGGCCGGGCTTCCGGACCGCGTGCGGCTCCGGCGCCGTACCTACGACTTCGGCGGTGGCGAGCTCCGCACCAGCTTCGACTTCACCGCGCCGTCGGGAGCACGGGCGAAGGTCGAGACGATCAGCTTCTGCAGCCGTTCGCTGCCGTTCACGATCCTCCAGGAGATCGCGGTCGAAGTCGACCGCCCGGCGAGCATGGAGCTGACGGCGGGGATCGACCCAAGCGGAATCGACGGCACCTGGAAGCGGCGCGAGACCTCGACCCCGAACAGTCCCACGCCGGTCGTGGACGGGATCCTGGCCTGGGAGACCCACGGCGCCCTCAGCATCTGCGGCGGCGCTTACACGACACAGCTGAGCGGTGGCCGCGCCCAGAAGGCAGTGGAGAGCGCCGACGATCTCGCGCCGCTGATCACCACCTACCGCCTGCGCGCGGAGGCCGGCCGGCGCTACCAGCTGCGCCAGATCACGGCGCTGGTGCCGAGCGCCATGCACTCGCACCCCGAGCGCGAGGCGACGCGGCTGGCGGCGGGCGCCACCGAGCGCGGCTTCGACACGATCCGCCGCGAAAACACGGAGCTCTGGGCCGACATTTGGAAGGGCCGGGTTGTGCTCCGCGGTGCCGGCCGCGAGTGGCAGGAGGCCGCCGATGCCGCCTTTTACTACCTGCACGCCTCAGCCCACGCGAGCTCGCTCTTCAGCACCTCGATGTTCGGGCTCGCCTACTGGCCCAACTACCACTACTACGACGGCCATGTGATGTGGGACATCGAGGCCTTCGCCTTTCCTCCCTTGCTGATGACCGCGCCCGACACCGCCCGTGCGCTGCTCCAGTACCGCCTCGACCGGACCAAGGCCGCCCAGCGCAACGCCGCGCTCAACGGCTACAACGGGATGCAGTTCCCGTGGGCGAGCGGCCGGGGCGCCGGCGATGAGCTGATCCGGACCAACAAGCCGCCGCTGCTCTTCGAGCAGCACGTGAGCCTCTGGATCGCCAAGGCCTTCTATGAGTTTGCGATGGTGACCGGCGACGACGACTTCCGGCGCGAGCAGGCCTGGCACGTGGTCGAGAACGTCGCCCGCTGGGTGACCAGCCGCGTCCGGCGCGGCGACCGCGGCTACGAGGTGCCGGAGGCGCTGGGCATCGCCGAGCAGGCGACGCCGGTCGACAACAACGCCTTCATGAACATGGCCTGCTCGCAGACTCTCCGCTTCGCGGCCGAGCTGGCGCGCCAGCTGCGACGGCGCCAGGACGCCGAGCGGTGGGCGCAGATGGCGTCGGACTTCTTTGTTCCCACCAACCGGGCCGGCGTCATCGTGCAGCACGACCGCTTCACGGCCTCACAGCACGACGTGGCCGCCTCGACCCCGGAACCGCTGGCCGCGCTGCTGCTGTTCGACTATCCGGTCACGCGTGAGGTCATGGAGCGAACCCTCCGCTTCCACCTCGACCGGGTGGGCCCTTACCTGGGCTACCCGATGCTGAACTCGATCCTCGGCGCCGCCGCCGCCTGGCTCGGCGACCGCCACCGGGCGGCCGAGCTGCTGCGGCAGGGCTACCTCGACTACCTGCGCGGCCCGTATCGCGAGACCGACGAGTACAGCCGGGTCCGGTTTGCCTCCCACCCGCCGGTGGGGCCGTTCATGGCCAATCTGGGTGGCTTCTTGACCTCGTGCCTGCTGCTCTTCCCCAACATCCGGCCGGGCCCGGAGCCACCCGCCGGATGGTGCCGGGGTCCGGTGGTTCTGCCCGAGGGCTGGGACGCGATCGAGGTCGAGCGGCTGTGGATCCGCGGCCGGCCGGCGGGGCTGCGCGCGGTCCACGGCGCGCGGCGGGCGACCCTCCAGTTCTAGGTCGAGTCGATCTCCCATCTTTTCACTTACGGCGTCGGAGTCGGGCTGGGAGTCGGACTGGCCGCCACCACCGGCAGCGCGACCCGCGGCCGAGGCACCACGCTGCCGTCCAGCCGCGTCTGCCGCTGCGGATACTCATTGGTGATCGGCAGCCCATCCGCGCCCATCGGGTACTGGGTCGTCACCCCGGACCCCTTCCCGCCCACCATCAGCGGCTGGCCGTACTGGGCGTACAGCAGCACGCCGTCGAGCGGCTTCCCGTCCGCCGTGTACGGATAGATGTTGGTCAGCGGTCGATTGGCGGCGTAGACGTCACTCCGAACGCAGCACGGCTCGGACACCGGCGATCCGTAGTTCCAGTCCGGCGTGCTCATGCCGCCAAGTGCGACCAGGCCGGCGAACGCCACCACCACGTTCCCAACCGCGATCGGCCAGGGCCCGCCGCGGTCCCCCCGGCGCGACCACCGCCCGATCCGCACCGAGACCACCACAGCCACCCCCATGGCGACGATCTCCAGCAAACCCAGGCTCGAGAGCGGGTTGGGGACGGGATGGATGGCTCGGCCGCCGCGCAGCAGCACCGCCAGGGCCAGCACCAGCAGGTACGCCCGCAGAACCCACCACGCCGGCCGGAGCTCGGGCAGGTAGCCGCGAACCGCGCGATAGCTCTCGAAGCCGGCGATCCAGCGGCCCAAACGGGCCAGCCGCGCGAACCGCCAACGCCGGCCGCCTTCCTGGGCCAAACCGTAGGCCGCCCGCAGCTCCGCCGCATAGGCCGCCGGCGATCCGAGCCGCGCCGCCAGCGGCGCCCCCGATTCCGCCGCCACCTCGGCCAGGTGATCCTCGAGGTCTTCGAGCAGGACGTCGGCCTGCCCCGGCGGCAGGTCGGAGAGCTGCGCCCTCACGGCGGCTGCGTAGGTGGCTACATCGTTGAGCTGGGTCTCATCCGCCATTCTTCGAGCTCCTTCCGTTGAGCAGTTGCGAGAGTGCCGCCGTCAGCGCCGTCCAGGTCTGGGTCGACTCCGACAGCGCCTTCCGCCCGCGGTCGTTGAGGCCGTAGTACTTGCGGTGCGGGCCCTCGTCGGAGGGGACGACATAAGTCGTCAAGGCCCCCGCCTGGTAGAGGCGCCGCAGCGTCCCATAGACAGAAGCGTCGCCGACCTCGTTCAGCCCGCTCTCGCGGAGCCGGCGCAACACGTCGTAGCCGTAGCTGTCGTGGTCGGCCAGCACCGCCAGCACGGCCAGGTCGAGCACGCCCTTCAGAAGCTGGCTGCTGTCGGCTCTCTGCTGCATCGCGCAGCAGAGTACTGCGGATTGCGCATTAGTGCAAGGACGGCCTTACATGACGTCGAAGGCCGAGACCGCCAACCCGAGCTCGCCGCCGCGGGCGCCGGCGGATCACCGCTGGGTTGGGGCTCCCGTGAGCTCGCGCGCCAGGTCCTCACCCTGCCGCAGCAGTCCAAGCAGGCCGTGGCGCTGGCTGATCTCGCGCGCAGCCTGCAGCTGCCGCCCGGTTTGGGCCAGGTCGCCCTCGGCATACCCAACCCGGGCCAGCGCCAGCCGGGCCCGGACGACCTGGGCCGGATAGGGCATCGGCTCCCCCAGCCGGACCGCGTCCTCGAGCGTGGTCCGCGCCTCTTCGAGCTGACCCAGCCGCACCAGCGCTCCGCCCAGCACCACCATGGCATCGACCGTCTCGGGGCCGGTGCGGTGCGCCGCTGACTCCGCTATGGCGGACCGGGCGTGGCCAGCGGCCGCCTCGAACCGTCCGGCCGCCAGCTCCGCATTGGCGATCGCCCTCAGCGCCCGGTAGTGATACGCGGTGTGATCGGCGAGCTCGGCTTCGGCGACCCCAACCGCCTCCTCAGCCCGGCCGGAGTCCACCAGCAGGTCGGTCAGCTCGTCGGTCATCCAGCTCGTGAGCTGGCGATCGCCTCCCTCGCGGGCCATCGCCAGCGCCCAGCGCAGAAGTGGTTCGGCGGCCGCCCAATCGCCCTTCGTGGCCAGTACGACGCCGTGCTGGCCACGAACGTAACCGTGGCGCCAGCTCGTCTCCTGGCCGGCCAGCAGGTCCTCTGCGGCCGCAACCCAGCGCATGGCCTCTTCCACATTGCCTCGATACAGCTCGGCCTGGCCGACCATGACGCTGTTGAACGCCATGAAGGTGGGCGACGCATAGCGAGCGGACAGTTCGGCGGCGATCTTTCGATGCTCGTAGTTGCCGGCGAAGTCGCCCAGCGTGAAAAGATTCCAGGCGTAGTTGTTGTGGAGCGTGGCCCGAACCGGCAGCGGCACGCTCTCGTCGGTCAGGTCGATCGCCTCCCGGTACATCTCGGCGGCCCGCAGGTTGGACTCCAGCCTTCCGGTCGCGAGCGCCAGGCGGCCCAGCGCCTCCGCCTCGAAACCTCGGTGGCCCGCGGCCCGCGCCGCCTCCAGAGCCGCCCTGGCAACCTCGGCCAGCCGGGGGAAGTCACCCAAACCAAAGGCGGACCTGGCCAGAACCACCAGCAACGCGGCGCGGGCACGGGGTCCCAGGCCGGGGAGATCCAAGATCGGCTCCAGCACCGCCCTGACGTCGGCAGCCCGGGCGGCGGACATCAGGCTGTCGCCGGTCCGCGCGGCCGTCCGCGCCTGCTCGTCCGCGCTGGCGTTTGCGCGCTGCTCGTCCAGCACGCGGGTCAGGATGGCGATCGCCTCCTCGTGCCGGCCGATCCGCTCGAGGACCGCCCCCTGGGCGCCGCGCGCCTCCAGCCGGAGGGCGTCGTCGCCTGACTCCTGGGCCAGCTCGGCGGCTCGGCGGAAATGCGCCTCCGCCTCCGACAGCGCCACCACCTGCTCCGCGTGACGCCCAGCGACAAGGCTCCACCGCGCCGCCTCCTGCGGCTCGTCCGCCTCCAGCAGGTGATAGGCGACCTCGGCTGCCAGCGCCGTATCCCGATCGGCCCGCCGGGCGATCACGCTCCCCGCCTGGCCGTGCAGCCGGCGCCGCCGCCGGGCTGGGAGCTCGGCCAGCAGCGTCTGCTGCGCCAGCGCGTGGTCGAAGGCATACTCGTCCCCCGACTCGGTGCGCAGGAGGCCGCTGGCCACCGCTGCCTCCAGCGCCTCCTCCAGGGCCTGCTCCTGAGCGTCGAGCAGGGCCCGCAGGTCTTCGAACTGGAAGCGCTGGCCCAGCACGGCGGCCGCCGCCAGCGCTTCCTGGCTGGCCTGGGGAAGGCGCCCAATGCGCTCCCCGATGGTGGCGCGGATGCTCTCCGGGACCTCGATCTCGGCGATCTCGCGGCGCTCCCAGGCGCCGCCCTCGCGATAGATGTCGCCGCGCTCGACCAGCATCCGCAGGACCTGCTGGACGAAGAAGGGATTGCCGTCGGTCTGGGCGTGGATGAAGGCTGAGAACTCGCCGGTGACCGATTCGGTGCCAAAGCTGGCAGCCACGAGGTTGGCGGTGGCTTCGGCGTCCAGCCGGCGGACGTGAATCACCTGCACCAGCTCGTCGCGGCGGAGGCCGCGCAGGATGCGTTCCAGTGGCTGGTCGTGGCGGACCTCCACGTCGCGGTAGGTCCCGAGCAGGAAGACCGGCGCCGTCCGGAGCTGGCGAGCAAGCTGGTGAAGCAGCTCCAGGGTGGCGCCGTCGGCCCAGTGGAGGTCGTCGAGCAGGATGGCGACCGGCCGGCGGCGAGCCAGCTCGGCGACGAAGCCGGCGACGTCGCGCCGCACCCGCTCCTCCTCGCCCAGGGCCGCCTCGGCGCCGGCGCCGCCGGCGACCAGGCGCTCGAGATAGGGCCAGGCGGTGATGTTGCCGCCGGCCCGCCGGTGTGCCGAGATCAGGCGCGGCAGAACGTCCAGGAATGGAAAGTAGGGGACCGCCTGGCGCGTCTCCAGGCAGGAGCCGGCGGCGATCACGTAGCCACGATCGCGCAGCTCGAGCATCGACTCCTGGGCCAGCCGGGTCTTACCGGCGCCCGGCTCGCCGGCGAGGAGGACCGTGCGGCCGGAGTCGCCGCCGACATGGTTGAGCGCGGCCAGCAGATGCTCCCAATCGCCCGCGCGGCCGATCAGCGGGCCGGCCGGCAGCGAGCCCAGGTAGGCGCCAATGGGCACCGGCTGCTCTTCGGCCGCCGCTTGCGGAGCCGCTCCAGGCTCCGCGCCGGGCGGCGCCAGGGCGACGACCTCGATCGGCTCCGTGAATCCCTTGAGCTGAACGCTTCCGCGCTTCTCGTAGCGAACGTCGTCGACCCGTCCCGCGAGGTGGGTCAGCGATTCACTGGCCAGCACCTCGCCCGGCCCGGCCAGGCTGCACAGCCGCGCCGCCAGGTTGAGGGCCTGGCCACGGAAGCCGCCCAGCACCGGCACCGCTTCGCCGGCGTCGAGTCCGGCGCCGACGCCGAGCGGCAGCTGGGTCACCTGGCGCTGAAGCTCGACCGCCGCCCGCAGCGCCTGGCGGGCCGAGGTGAAGACCACCAGCGCCTCGTCCCCCCGCAGCTCGATCACCTCGCCGCCGAAGCCCTCGACGGAGGCGCGCACCGCGGCCGCAAACTGAGCGGCCAGGGCGGCCGCGGCCTCGTCGCCTTGTTCGAGCGTGAAGCGCGTGTAGCCCCGGACGTCGCAGATCAGGAAGGCGCGGATCTCGGCCGGAGGTGCCGCCATGGCGCGGAAGTTTCCACCAATGCGACCGCCGAGGACTACCTGCCCATGAGCTCGGCTGCCGTGTAGGCGCGCCCCACCTGGGGGATCAGCTTCCGGATCCCGGGCGCGACCA
>DASUWN010000022.1:0-16972 GCA_036378395.1 Candidatus Dormiibacterota bacterium
TCCCCACCCCATGGTCGCCCAGCGCCATTCGAGCCAGCAGCGCGTCCAGGCCCTGCGCCGAGTCGATCCGCCGGAAGTCCATCGCCCGGCTGGCCGCGGCGAAAGGCCCGTCGGGCGGATTCAGCGTCGGCGGCACCTCGGGCGTCAGCCACGTAAAGCCCGAGTAGTCCGGGGTCTCCGTGAACAACTCCGTCATCGGCGCGATGGTGAGGTCGTTCTCCGACATCGGCGGCACGTCGAAGACCAGCTCCATCGTCCGCAGCAGCCCCGACATGTCGTAGTGCTGCCCCGACACGTAGCCGCGCTTGGCCCACGGGCTCGCGACCATGAAGATGCTGCGGTAGCCGCTGACGTGGTCCGACCCCGACTGCGGGTCGTCCTCGATCACGAAGACCGCGGTGTCCTTCCACTCCGGCCGGTGCGAAAGGAAGTCGACCAGCTGCCCGGTCGCGATGTCGTTGGTGGCGACCTGCGACTGCGGCGTCAGGTTGCCGGGCAGGCCGCCGACCGTGTGGTCGTCGGGCAGCCAGATGTAGCTGAAGTCGGCCAGGCCATTGGCAGCGACGTCGCGCTCGAACTCGCGCACCCGCAGCGTGTCGGGATAGAGCCCGCTGTCGACGCCGATCGGAACCAGGAAGTCGGTGTTGTCCACCAACTTCTGCAAGTTCGAAGGCCGCGCCGACACGTCGGCGGCATCAAAGCCGCCGCTGTAGTCGCGCGCGGTGTGCCCGGACTTCATCACCGCATCGAACAGATAGCCGCCGGCCGGATAGGCGATGTCGAAGACGCCGTTCTGGGGCGCGAAGCCGGGCTCCTGGCTGGTCCAGCCCTCGGTGTTGCCGTAGGTCCGCTGCGCGAAGTCGCTGAGCTGCGACGCGTGCGCCCACTGGTGCCCGATGATGCTGGTCTCCACGTCGACATCGAAGTCGTTCAAGAGCGCGTACTTCTGCGCCAGCGCATGGTTGTTGGGCGTGACCTGGCGGCCGTAGACCAGCAGCGGCGGCTTGCCGTCGGGGCAGGTGTACGTTCGCGTGTCAGGGTGCCAGGTGGCGGTCTGGCCCTTGGTCTGGCACTGCTGCCCATTGCCGCCTGGGATGTCGCTGAACTCCTCGTCGAAGGTCTTGTTCTCGCGCAGCACGTAGACCACGTGTTTGATGTGCTGCAGCGGCGTGCCCGCCGCGCTCAGGGTGCCGGGCAGCGTGTGCCAGCGGTTGTTCGCCGCCACCGCCGCCGAGTAGCCGCGGATCTGCGCGATTGCCTGGCTGACCGGCAGCGACCACACCGTCCCCAGCGGAGGCGTGCCGCGGCCCTGGAAGAGGACGCCGGTACCGCCCGCGCTGGACGCCGTCGGGCCGTTGCCCTTGGCGTTGGCGTAGTACAACCGGTTCCCCACCACCCGCAGCGCGCTCGGATACCAACCGGCCGGGATGTAGCCGAGTAGCGCACTGTCCGGGCGCTGGACGCGGCGGGTGTCGACCACGGCCAGGCTGTTGTTGCCGCCGTCGGCGGCGAAGAGGTAGCTGCCGGAGAGGACCAGCGCACCGGGCGCCGCGCTCAGCGGGCTCGTCGGCTTGGGGCCAAGGACCGGGGCGACCCGAATCCTCGAGATCTCCTGCATCGTGCCGGTATCGACGACCGACACCGCGTCGCTGTTGCCGTCGGCGACATAGAGGCGGCCGGCCGCGGCATCGAGCGCCAGCGCCGAGGGATGCTCTCCGACCTTGGCCGTGCGGCCGCTCGGCGCCACAACGGCACCCCCGCCCGCCACCATGTACTCGTTGACGGTGGCGCCGCCCCAGTTGCTGACGTAGAGGTGGTCGGCGGTCGCCAGCACTCCATAGGGGTGGTCGCCGGCGGGCTCGGTCCCGATCACCGCGCGCCGGTCGGCGTCGATCACCGTCAGGTTGTTGCTCATGTCGTTGGCGACATAGAGGTACTTCCGGCTCGGGTCGAGCGCCAGCTGGGCGGGGAAGTAGCCGGTCGGGATCGGCGGATCGGAGATCGCGAATCCGCTGGCGCCGCGCTTGAGCACGTAGAGGCCGTTGTAGGTGCCTCCGCTCACGAAGAGGGTGTCGTCGTCCTTGAAGACGATGCCGGCGAAGGACGGCCGCTTGAGATCGAGGTTCTGCACCACCCGGTTGGCCGCGACGTCGATCAGGCTGACCGTCTTGGTGTCGTTGCCGGGCTCCGACGTGGCCAGCCAGCGCCCGCTTGGCGACAGTGCGAGCTCCTGGGGCAGGAGGCCGAAGTGGACCTGCGATGAATCGACCTCGGTCCCGGCCGGTGTGATGGTGACGCCGTTGGGGAGGCCGGCCGCCAGGGCGGCGGCGGCCTGGTCGGGCCGGGCGACGCCGCGCCCGCCATCCGTGGCGAACAAACCGGCAGCGATTGCGGCCAGACCCAGGAGGGCAAGCGAAAGCGCACGCGCGTTCATAGCAAATAGTTATAGCGGTACCGGGTTAAATTCTCATTATGCCGGCCAAACACCGCCGTTTGCTGGTCGTGAATCTCGATGCCGGGTCCGTCACTCCCGAGCTGGTGGCCAAGCTGCGCGAGGACCTGCCGACCTATGCCTTCCTCGAATACGACAAGAAGATCCGCTTGTCAGATCACGTCGCCGAGCCCGCCCGCGTGGTGGTCGCCGGCGGGGACGGCGCGGTCAGCCGAGTCGCTCGTCAGCTGCTCCACACGCGGAACACCCTGGGCATCGTTCCGGCCGGGACCTACAACAACTTCGCCCACGGGGTCGGCATCCCAGCCGGCATCAGCCAGGCCATCAGGCTGCTCAAGACCGGGCGGCCGCGGCCCGTCTCCGTGGGCCGGGCCAATGGCGAGGCCTTTCTCGAGGCGGCGATGGTGGGCCGGTTCGGACAGATGCTGCAGGTGGGCAAGGCGATTGAGGACCGCGACCTCGGCGACCTGCTGGAGACGGTCGGCGCCACGATCCGCTCACCCGAGTTCGAGTTCACGCTGAGCGGAGACCTGAACGGCCATGGCACCGCCCGCAGCCTCTTCTTCGCCAACACGCCCCGCATCGGCGCCCACATCGACATCGCCGACGGGACTCCTCGGGACGCCTGCATCGAGGCCAGGCTGGGAGACGCGGTGCTGCAAATCCAGCGCGTCCAGCTGCGCACCCGGCCGCGCGTGCAGCTTTTCGCGGATTCGCGCTCGATCGGACGCACGCCCGTGTTGATTGAAGTCGACGGGGGCGCCCTCCAGGTCGTCCTCGGCCCGGCCCGGATGCCCCGGTTTCCCGGGAAACCGGCGTCTTAACCTAGGTCAGCTGCCCGCCCCGGCCGGCGTGTGCGCCGGCTGCAGGATCCGGATTGCGTTGCCGAAGGGGTCGCGCACGCCGCAGTCAACACCGTAGCCGTGGTCGGTCGGCTCCTGCGTGAACTCCACGCCGCGTGCCTTCAGCGTCTCCGCGACTCCGCGGCAGTCGCTCGTCGTGAGCGCCAGCCATCCGAGCGCGCCCTTGCTGACCAGCTCGCGGATCTGCTCCGCGGTGGCCTCGTCCATCATCGGCGGACCCGGCTGCTGCAGATAGACCTCGTGCCCCGGATCGCCCGGTACCCGCACCGTCAGCCAGCGGCTGGGCCCGGCCTTGTAATCGCTGCCGAGCTCGAGGCCGAGCTTGTTGACGTAGAAGTCGAGGGCTTCGTCCTGGTCGGGGACGAAGATGGTCGTGACCGCGATGGCGTTGAACATGCGCCGATGCTAGTGACCGTTGGCTGAGGCCGCTTCTCCGAAAGTGCTGGGCCGCATGGCCGCCATCAAAAAGCAGGTGGGTGCCACCACGACCGGCCGCCGCCGGCGGTAGCTGGTCGGCGACTCACCGACGATGTCCCGGAAGGTCCGGCTGAAAGTGCCGAGGCTGCCGAACCCGACGTCGAAGCAGATGTCGGTGACGTCGCGGTCGGTCTCGGCGAGCAGGAACATCGCGCGCTCGACGCGCCGGCGCTGCAGGTAGCGGTGGGGCGTCTCGCCGAAAGTCGCCCGGAAGCTGCGGATGAAGTGCTTTTCCGACAGGCCGGCGATCGCGCCCAGGCAGGGGATGTCGAGCGGCTCGGCGTAGGTGCGGTCCATGGCGTCGAGGGCGCGCAGGAGGCGGCGGTTGAGCTGCTCGACGGCAAGCGTCACCTCCTAAGTTTCAGCCCTTGCGGAGAATTCATATGCGGTGGATCAGCGGCCCCTGCTCGAGGCGGAGGAACCCGCCCCATCGCCGCCACCGCCGGCAGGTCTGGAAGGCCGGCGGCGGCGGGTCTGCACTGGGACCAGGACTCAAATGAGGCGATCGGCGCCGAGGCGGGGTCCCCCCACGCCAGCAGCTGACCTGCTGGGTCATCAACGACGCTTCCGGCCTGCACCTCCACGTCGGCGGGACCTACCTCGGGTTGCCGGCCCTCTGCACCATCAACGCCGGCCGGTAGTCAGGCCGTTGGGGCATCCCGGCGGAGCAGGATGCCGAGGAACTGCTTCCAGGTCCCGACCGCCGCGTCGCGACTTCCTGCCAGTGCGGAGAAGAGCTGGTTCAGGTGGTCGAGGTCGTGCACCGTCCAGGTCGCCAGCAGCTGGCCGAGGGTCACCTCACCCAAGGCCGGGTGCAGGCCGGCTCGGTCGAGGTCGTCTGCCGATTGGATCCGCTCGGCCAGCCAGGCCAGGTTGGTAGCCCGCAGCTCGGCGAAGCGGGCCAGCAGCGCGGCCAGGCTGACGCCGGCGTCGCGCTCGACGTGGGCGAAGCGATCGAAGTCGGGGAAGGCCTGGGTCGTGCCGTGCGCCAGGATGGTCTCGATCCGCGGCCGCCAGTTCGTGAGTTCGGCCGAGATCAGGTGGCCGATCACGTCTCGCGGCCGCCACCCGTCCGCCGTGTCCGGGGTGTCGAGCCAGTCCTCGGGAAGGCCTTCGAGGAGGGTCCTCGCCACCGCCGGCGTCCGCTCGAGCATGGCGACCGTTTCGGCCAGGGCGCGGGGTACGCTCACTGTGGAAATCCTATGGACCCGACCGACGCCCTGGCCCGCGGTTTCGCCGAGTACCGCGCCCGGCGCTGGCGGCAGGCCGCCGAGTTCCTGGAGGCCGCCGACCGCGAGTCGCCGCTGCCGCCTGAGCAGTTCGAGATCCTCGCCAACCTCCGTTCCCTGCTCAGCCCGGTCCAGGGTGCCCCCGCCGTCTGGGAGGAGGCGCACCGCCAGTTCCTCGCCCGCGGCGACGTCGCCCGGGCGGCCACCGCCGCCTATTGGGCCGGGATGCACTGGCACAACCTCGGCGCCGAGGCCCAGACCGCGGGCTGGCACGCGCGGGCGCGGCGCATCCTCGATGAAGCGGGCCTCGACTGTCCGGCGCGCGGCTACCTCATGATCGCGACCGCCCTCGAGGCGGTCATGAGGCGCGATGTGGAGGGCGCCCTGCGGTGGTTCCGCCAGGCCGCGGAGGTCGGGCGCCGGTTCGGCGATCGCGACCTGGTCACCCTGGCCAGGCACGGAGAGGCGCGGGCCCTGCTGGCGACCGGCCAGACGGAGGCCGGCGCGAGCGTCGCTGACGAGGTCATGGTGTCGGTCACCTCCGACGAGCTGTCGCCGAACGTGGTCGGCGTCGTCTACTGCAGCCTGCTCCAGGGACTGCACGAGGTTCATGACGTGCGGCGCGCGCGGGAGTGGACCGCGGCGATGGAGCGCTGGTGCGAAACCCAGCCCGAGGTCACCCCCTATCGCGGTGAGTGCCTGCTGCACCGCGCGGCGGTGATGCGCATGGGTGGCGAATGGGAGCTCGCGCTGCGCGAATCGATCCAGGCGGCGGCGCGCCTGGCCGGCCCTCCGCCCCATCCCGCGATCGGGTCCGCCTTCTACCTCGAGGGCGAGGTCTTCCGGCTCACGGGTCGCTTCGCGCAGGCCGAGGAGGCATACGCCAGGGCCTCGGCCATGGGCCACCCGGCGCAGCCGGGCCGGTCGCTGCTGCGGCTGGCGCAGGGAAGGATCGAAGACGCCCAGCGCGCCATCCGCCGCGTTCTCGGCGAGGCGCTCGACCCATCCTCGCGGGCGCAGGTGCTGCCCGCGTTCATCGAGGTCATGCTCGCGGCGGAAGACGCCGACGCGGCGCGCGCGGCCTGCGAGGAGCTCGAGCAGATCGCCGAGGCCATGCGCTCCGAGTACCTTGGCGGCGCGGCGGCCCAGGCCCGGGGTGAGCTCTTCCTAGCCAATGGCGAACCGCGCCCGGCCCTGGTCGCGCTGCGCAAGGCGGCCGCGGTCTGGCAGGAGCTGGGGGTAGCGCACAGCGCCGCCCAGGTCCGGCTGCTGCTCGGTCTCGCCTGCCGCGAGCTCGACGACCTGGACACCGCCTCGCTGGAGATCGATGGTGCCCGGCGGGCCTTCGCCGCGCTCGACGCGAGGCCCGACCTGGAACGGCTGGAGCAGCTGACCGCGCCGGCCCGAGCTGGCGACCGCCCGGCCGGGCTGACCGGACGCGAAGTCGAGCTGCTGGCACTGGTCGCCTCGGGCCGCACCAACCGCCAGATCGCGGCCGAGCTCTTCATCAGCGAAAAGACGGTCGCCCGCCACGTGAGCAACATCTTCGCCAAGCTCGGCGTCTCCTCCCGGGCCGGCGCCACGGCCTACGCCTTCAAGCACCAGCTGGTCTAGACCTACACCGAATTACCCATCCGCCGTCTGCGAAGAAATGGATGGTTCAGGCGATGACGGCCGCCGCCTCGAAACCTAGCCTCCAGCCATGACAAACGAGACGATCGAGACGGTGGTGATCGGCGGCGGCCAGGCCGGCCTGGTCACCGGCTACCACCTCAAGCAGCTGGGACGCCAGTTCGTGATCCTGGACGCCAACCCGCGCACCGGGGATGCCTGGCGCAACCGCTGGGACTCGCTCCGGCTCTTCTCGCCCGCCCGCTCCAGCGGCCTGGACGGAATGCGTTTCCCCGGGCCTGGCGCCAGCTTCCCCAGCAAGGACCAGGTCGCCGACTACCTGGAGGCATACGCAGCCCGGTTCGAGCTGCCGATCCGGCACGACAGCCTCGTCACGCGCCTCGGCCGCGACGCCGGCGGGTTCGTCGTCGAGACCAGGGACGGCGCGATCCGGGCGGCGAACGTCGTGGTCGCGATGGCCACGACCCAGGTGCCCCGCATCCCCACCTTCGCGCGCGAGCTTGACGAGGACATCCGCCAGCTGCACAGCCGCGACTACCGGAACCCGGCGCAGCTCCAGCCGGGCCCGGCCTTGGTGGTGGGGATGGGCAACTCGGGAGCGGACATCGCGCTCGAGCTGGCAGCGAGCCACACCACCTCGATCGCGGGCAAGCCGGTGGGCGTGGTCCCCTGGCCGATCGAGCCCTGGTTCTCGCGCCACGTCCTCGCCCGGCTGATCGTCTTCCTCGGCCACCACGTGCTCTCGATCCGGACGCCGATCGGGCGCCGGGTCCGCCCCAAGGTCCTCAATCACGGGGCTCCGCTGGTGCGCGTCAAGCCCGGCGACCTTGCGCGGGCCGGCGTCCGGCGGGTCTCCCGGATCGTGGGCGTCCGCGGCGGCCTCCCGCTGACCGAGGACGGCGACGCGCTCGAGGTGCGGAACGTCATCTGGTGCACCGGGTTCCGGCCCGGCTTCACCTGGATCGATCTGCCCGTGCTGAGCGACGGCGGTCTGCCGCAGCACGCTGCCGGCGTGGTCCCGGCCGAGCCTGGTCTGTACTTCGTCGGCCTCCACTTCCTCTACGCCTTCAGCTCGGAGACGCTGATCGGGATCAGCCGCGACGCCAAGCGGATCGCGCGCCACATCGCGGCGACCAAGCCTGGGCGGTCGGTCGAGCCCGAGCGGGAGCTGGCCGCCGCCGCTCCCTGACGCTAGACGGCGGGGCGTCGGGCGCCCATCCGCCTGCTCAGCAGCAGCGCGAAGGGCGCCCCAAGCCCCGCCAGAACGACCAGCAGCCACACCGTGTCGTGGAACCCGGCCACCGGGTCGGGGTGGAGGGCGATCCGGGCCTGCAGGAAGGTGGCTATCAAAGCCACCCCGAAGGATCCCGCCACCCGCTCGACGACGTTGAAAAGCGTGTTGGCGTCGGCCAGCTCCGAGGCCGGCAGCTCGCCGAGGGTCGCGACCAGCAGCGGCTGGATGATCAGGCCGAGCGCCAGTCCGCGGCCCGAGAGCAGCAGCGCGATGAGCCAGGGCGACGTGGAAGCGTCGATGAAGATCAATGACGCGGTGGTCGCGGCCAGCAGCAGCATCCCGGCGACCACGCTGCCGCGGACTTTGCCGCGCCGGGTGAGCTGATCGCCAAGGACGGTTCCGAACGCCATCACCAGGCCCTGCGGCAGCAAGACCAGCCCCGCCGCGACCGGTGACCGGCCCTGCAGGTTCTGCAGGAAGATCGGCATCAGAAAGAGGACCGCGAACAGCACCACCCCGGCCAGCACCGAGATCCCGATCGCCAGTCCCGGGTCGCGTTCGCGCAGGATGCGCAGACCGACCACCGGGTGCGGGTGGCGCCAGGCCCAGCCGGCGTAGGCCAGCAGCAGGACCACTCCGACCGACCAGAAAGGGAACGCCTGCCTCGATAGCCAGCCCACGGACGGGCCCTGGCTGGCGCCATAGATCGAGAGGGCGAGGCCGAGGCTCAGCAGCACAAGTCCGATCGGATCGAAGCGGGCCGATTCGGCGCGGCCCGGGATCATTCCGGCGTCGACCTTGAGGACGCCCGCGAGGCCGAGGAGCCCCAACGGCAGATTGACGAGGAAGACGCTTTGCCAGCCAAACGCAGCGATCAGGATGCCGCCCAGGCTGGGTCCGATCGCCGGCGCCAGGAAGAGAACGATGCCGGCCGCCGGCGAGAGGCGGTTGCGCGCGCCCTCGCCGCCGAGGAGCATGCCCATCGCGAGTGGGACCAGCGGGGCGCCGGCCAGGCCCTGCGCGATGCGGGCGCTGGTCAGCATGGCGGTCGAGTTGGAGGTCGCGCACGCCAGCGAGGCGAGCGTGAAGGCCACCAGGCTGGCCACGTAGACGCGCCTGGTCCCCCAGCGCTTGGCCAGGTAGGCGCTGGCGGCGAGTCCGCTCGCCATCGCCAGCAGGTACCCGCTCACCGTCCACTGGACGCCGCTGATCGGGTCCCCGAAGTCCTTGGCGATTCTCGGGATGGCGACGTTGACCACGTTGGAATCAACCATCGACAGGAAAGGGCCGGCCAGCAGACCGAATTGCGCGAGCAGCCCCAGCCGCTCCTCCTTCCGCTCGATCACGGCGCTCACCGCTGCCACGTCTTTCCGTCCACCTCCCAGCTAGGTGCGTCGTATACGACGCGTCGCGCTCGACACGCTAGCAGGTTTCGGTCGAAATGTGTCGCCCACGACATAATTTCGGGCGTGCCCGAACCGGAAGCCGAGCTAGTGGCGGAGGCGGCCGAGATCGCGCGCCTCCTGCGGGAGGCGACCCGGCGCTACCAGGACCTGCCCGTCGAGGCCGAGATCCGGCGGAGCGGACTGACCATGCCCCAGGTCTCCGCGATCACCATGCTCTTCGACCGCGGACCGCTGTCACTCAAGGATCTCAGTCGCGAGCTCGGGCTCAGCCACAGCACGGTCTCCGGGATCGTCGACCGCCTCGAGCGGCGCGGGCTGCTGCATCGGGAGGTGGACGAGCGGGACCGGCGGCTGACGCGGATCAGCATCACCCCCGATGTGAAGGGCTACGTTGACCAAGGGTTGCTGGAGGCGCAGCTGGGTCGCCTCCTCCCGGCGCTGCGATCGGCGACGCCGGAGGAACGGCGCCGGATCAAGGAAGGTTTGACGCTGCTGCACTCGCTGATCGAAGGGCGGTAGAGGGAGCGCTTGGCCGGTGGCGGTGGTGAGGCGGCTAGCCCGCGGTCCTCGACGCGGGTCTCAGCTGGCGGCGGCGGTTGCCACGCTGGGCGCCTGGCTGCTGGCGGTCGATCTCTACCTCTTCTACCTCGACTACACCGGCGAACCGGTGAAAACCGAGTTCCTCCTCTACTACATCGGCGGCTGGATCTGCCGCGTCGACGGGTGCGGCCGGCTTTACGACCTGGGTCTGCAGCGGCCGCTCCTCGAAATGCTCCGCCATGGCATACCAACCGACTACTGGGTCAACTTCGTCAACCCGCCCCCGCTGGCCTGGCTGATGGCGCCCTTGAGCCTGCTGCCCGTGCTGTGGGGGCAGTGGCTCTGGCTCGGGTTCATGACCATCTCGCTGATCGCGGCTCTGATTGCGGTCAGCCCCTGGCGCGGGCTGGCGCGGATCGCAGCGGGGCTGCTCGTGTTGGGGCTGTTCCCGGTGGATTTCGCGGCCAGGATCGAGCAGGTCGACGTCGCCCTGGCCGGCGGAGTTGGGCTCGCCTGGTGGCTGCTTCGCCGCCGCCGTGACGTCGGCGCGGGCGCGGTCATCGCCGCCCTGGTCGCGGTCAAGCCCTTCCTCTTCTTCCTGGTCGTCCCCGCGCTCCTGCTGGCCGGCCGCCGCCAGGCCTTTCTCGCCTCGCTCGTAGCCGGCGGCCTGCTGTTTGCCGTCTCAGCCCTGCAGCTGGGGCCGGCCGGGATCCACCAGTACCTCGCGACCTCCGCCCTGAGCACCAACCGGCCAACCAGCTGGGCGCTGACGCTGCGTTACTTCTTCGGCCCCGGCTGGGGCGGCACCGTGGCAGCGGTCGCGGCCGCGGCCGCCGCCCTGTGGGGGATCCACCGGCGTCGCGGCGAGGGGATCGACATCGCGCTGCCGGCGGCCATCCTCGGGTCTTTTCTCGCCAGCCCTTACTTGCACGATTACGACGCGCCCGTGCTGGCGGTGGCAGCCCTGATCTGGCTGCGGGCGAACCCGGGCCCGGTCCAGCTCGCCTTCTTCTTGGGCGGCGCCGCGGCCACCGAGGCCACGCTCCTCACCCCGATTCCGTTCCTGGTCTTCGAGCTGGTCTGGTTGGCGCTTCTGCTCAGGGGCACAGGCTTACGGCAAGCTAACGCTCCGCTTACGGCGACCTAACGTGCCCCGGCGACGATCTGGTCGATGTCGCTGATCAATCCCGTCGTCGACGCCGTCGCCGGATTCGTCGTCCTCTTCGGTCTGTTCGCGGTCCTGGAGAGTCTCTTCCCGGAACGCCGTGACCAGCCCCGCCCGCCGTTCAGGCGCGGGACCGTCGGCGACGCGATGTGGTGGTTCGCGGACTACGCGGCGCGAGCCGCCGGCGCCCTGGCGGTCGTGGTCGCCATCGTGGTGGTAGCCCGGTTCGTTCCCCACCCGGTCGTCCCCGGGATCGCTTTGCAGCCGGCGTGGCTCCAGTTCATCGAGGTACTCGTGATCAGCGACCTGGCCGGTTATTGGGGACACCGTGCCTTCCACCGCGTCTCGCTTCTATGGCGATTCCACGCGGTCCACCACTCGATCGAGGAGGTCGATTGGCTGTCGGCCGGACGCGTGCACCCGATCGACACGATCGTTCAGCGGCCGCTCGAGGTCCTGCCGGTGTTCCTGCTCGGGTTCAGCTCGACGCACGTGCTTCCGCTCTTTGCCTTCTTCATCGGCGTCTACCCGATCTTCCTGCACGCCAACGTTCGCTGGGACTACGGGCCGCTGCGCCTCGTGATCGCGTCGCCCGCGTTCCACCGCTGGCACCACACGGCGGAGGCCGAGGGGATCGACAAGAACTACGCCGCCCTCTTCCCGTGGATCGACTGGCTGTTCGGGTCACTGCACTTCCCGCGCCGGGCGACAACGGAGTACGGCCTCGGATCGGGACAGCACATGCGCGACGGATTCTTCCGGCAGCTCCTGCACCCGCTGCGGTCCGCGATCAGGATCTGATGCTCAGCCGAGCTGTTGAGCGAGACCGAGGAGAAGTCCTTCGGGACCCCGGATGTAGCAGAGCCGGTACGCGTTTTCGTACTGGACGACTTCGCTGCTGACCAGTTGCGCACCGTGCTTACGCAGCCGGGCGAGCGTGTCGTCAATGTCGTCCACCGCGAACATGACGCGCAGGTAGCCCAGGGCGTTAACCGGGGCGTTCCGGTGATCGGCGACCGCACCGGGCGTGACAAACCGCGAGATCTCGAGCCGGCTGTGGCCGTCCGGCGTGCGCATCATGGCGACCTCGACGCGCATGGGGTGTAGCCCGGTTACGCGCTCTGCCCAGTCTCCCTCGACCGTGGCTTGCCCTTCGAGCTCGAGGCCGAGCTCGCGGAAGAACTCAATCGTCGCCGGCAGGTCGTCGACGACGATCCCGACATTGTCCATTCGTTGAACCGGCATGGACCCAACCTACAAAACAACGGCCCTGGCCCGGCAGCCGAGAGCGCCGCCGCTACTCAGCGCCTGGTCTCGTATCGGGTCATGACCACGCCGTCAGGGAACGTACGGGTCTCCAATAGGGTCAGGTTCACCCAGCTGTCCAGGGCCGCGAAGAACGGCGTGCCGCCACCGAGCAGGACCGGATGGGTGACGAGGACGTACTCGTCGATCAGCCCAGCCCGCATGGCCGCTGCGGCGAGTGTGGCGCCGCCGATGTCCATGGGGCCGCCGTCCTCGGCCTTGAGGCGGGTGATCTCGCTCACCGCGTCCCCGGTCACCAGGCGGGTGTTCCAGTCGACCGTGCGGGTCGTCGAGGAGAACACCACCTTCGGCATCTCCCGCCAGCGGCGCGCGAACTCGATCTCCGCCGGCGTGGCACCCGGCCGCTGGTCGGCGGTCGGCCAATGGGAGCTCATCGTCTCCCACAGCTTGCGCCCGTACAGCGCCGTGCCTGTCGTCCTGACGCGGTCCGACCACCACTGAAACAGCTCCTCGCTGGGCCCGCTCCAGCCGAGGTCGTCGCCCCGCGCGGCGATGTAGCCGTCCAGACTCACGTTCATGCCGAAGGTCAGTTTTCGCATGGTGTCAGGAGAGGCCGAGGTGGTGGACCCGGACATACACTTCTCGAACCTCGCCGTCCGCGGTGACAGGCACGTCGGGTTGGACTCACGGGCACCGGGACCTCCCCGCCGCCGGGAGATCAACAGCCCAACGCGTAGCCGATCGCTGAACAGACCCGGCCCATAACGGTGCCGTCCACCAACCCGACCCGCGAATTGAGCGAGGACTGGGTGACGGTATGCAGACCATCACAGTTGATGACTGACGGCCGATCCAGTCCGACCCGTTCGTAATCGAGTTCCACTTCGGCAGCGATGCCGCGCATCGACGAGGTGATCTCCGCAACGGTCACGAGCGCTCGGAGCTCCAAGACCTCGGTACGGGTCAGCACCAAGACCGGACGCCGTTTTCGGCCAACCTCGGCCAGCCAGACCTCGCCTCGGGTCACTCTTGGCTCCACGCTTCGGCTTCGTGCCAGAACCTGTCCGGGCGTTCGGGATGCTTTCGATAGGCTTCGCGATCCGAGCTCGCCAGCGCCGCACGGACGGCGTCAGCCACGCCCTGCCGAGCAGCGGCGGAAACATTGATTCCCAGGTGCCTGGCCCGCTCGGCGAGCGCTTCATCGAGGCTAAAGGTGGCACGGATTGAAGCCATACCTGGATGCTAGCATTACTTGCTAGCACGAGGGGCCACTTGTCTTCTACCTCAGCGGTGGGCCCGGCTGAGCGCTGTACTTACCCGGTGACCCTGTCGGTCCGTCACATCCACGCCTGATAACACCGCGCCTGTCCCTTGCGCTCCTGCGCGGACCGGGCGGGCGGCGCGATCAGGACTCATGATGTTCGGCAGGCGAATTCGGGAGGCTCGCGAGCGATGTCCTGGACGGTCGGCCAATCGGTCGTCTCTCCGATCGTGGTCGGTCGAGCGCCGCTGCTGGCGGCTCTCGACGAGTTGCTGGGGCAGGCGATCGGTGGCGCCGGACGGATCGGCGTGCTGGCTGGCGAGGCCGGCGTTGGCAAGTCCCGCCTCGTGGACGAGGTGAAACGGCGCGCCCAGGTGCGCGGCGTGGCGCTCCTGGAAGGTCACTGTTTTGAACCCGATCGCACGCTCCCCTACGGCCCTCTTCTCGACCTGCTGCGTGCTCACCTGCGGGGCCGCGCGGGCGACGAGGTTGCCGGCGCGCTCGGTCTCGGCGCGCCCCATCTGGCCCAGCTTCTGCCCGAGCTGGCCAATCTCGTGCCACGTCCCACGTCCACGCCAGCCCTCGATCCCGAGCTCGAGAAACGCCGCGTCTTCGAGGCCCTGTGCGGGTTCGTCATCGACCTGGCTGCCACCAGGCCGCTGCTGGTCGTCGTCGAGGACCTGCACTGGAGCGACGCCACCAGCCTCGAATTCCTGCCGCACCTCGCGCGCCGGGTCGATGGCGTTCCAGTGCTGCTCCTGCTGACCTACCGCGACGACGAGGTCGACGCCAACCTCGCCCGGTTCCTCGCGAGCCTGGACCGCCAGCGTCTCGCCACCGAGCTGCCGGTTACCCACCTGAGCGCCTCGGACGTCGAGGCTATGGTCCGGGCGATCTTCGCCCTCCCGCGTCCAGCCCCGGCCGACTTGCTGCACGTCCTCTTCGCGCTGACGGAGGGCAACCCCCTGTTCGTCGAAGAGTTACTCAAGTCCCTGCTGCTTAGCGGCGACATCTCCTACGCCAACGGCGCCTGGCACCGGCGGCCGGTCCGCGAGTGGCGGATCCCGCGCACCATCAGGGACGCCGTGCAGCGGCGGTCCGCCGCCCTCCCACTTCCCGCGCAACGGATCCTGACCCTCGCCGCGGTCGCCGGCCTGCGGTTCGACTTCGCCCTCCTGCAGGACTTGACCGCACTGGCCGAGGACGAGCTGCTGGCCCAGATCACGGTCCTCGTCCAGGCCCAGCTCCTGGTTGAAGAGTCAGCCGATCGCTTTGCCTTCCGGCACGCCCTGAGCCGGGAGGCGGTCTACGCTCAACTGCTCGGCCGCGAGCGTCGCGCTTTGCACCGGGCGGTCGCCGCTGCGCTGGCGCGCCTCGACGCCCCCGACCCCGACGGGCGGGTAGCGGCGCTGGCTTACCACGCGTACGAGGCGGAGGACTGGGCCGAGGCCTTGCGCTACGCGCAGCGCGCCGGGGAACTGGCCCTGGCCCTGGACGCGCCGCATGCCGCCGTCGAGCAATTCACCCGCGCGGTCGAGGCGGCCGGTCACCTGGGGCAGTCCCCCTCCGCGCACCTCCTCCGCTCACGCGGGCTGGCCTACCAGACCCTGGGGGAGTTTGAGTGGGCGCGGGCCGACCACGAGGCGGCCCGGCGGGGGGCCCAGGCCGCGGCCGATCGACCGGGAGAGTGGCAGTCGCTCCTGGACTTGGGCGCGCTCTGGACGGAGCGCGACTATGGCCTGAGTGGGGAGTACTTCCGGCAAGCGCTCGACCTGGCGGCCGAGCTGGGCGACCCGCTCGCGCTCCCACGCAGCCTGAACCGCCTGGCGAACTGGCACCTGAACCTCGACCAGCCGAACGACGCGCGGCGCTACCACGACCAGGCGCTGCGCCGGTTCGAGGCGCTCGACCAGCGCGAGGGGATCGCTGAGACCCTCGGATTCCTCGGGATGGCGAACGCGATCGGCGGCGATCTGCGTCTAAGCGCGGCCTGCTACGAGCGGGCCGTCGCCCTCTTCAGGGACCTGGGCGACCGCCAGGCCCTGGCTTACAGCCTGGCGGCGCTGATCCTCGGCAGCCCCACCGATGCGACCGATACCCTGGTCCCGGTCCTGGGCCTGGCCGAGGCCGCTCGGCGCGGCGAGGAAGGGCTCCGGATCGCCCGCGAGATCGGTTGGCGGGCCGGGGAAGCCTTCGCCCTCTTCAACCTTTCCTTCGGCTACACCGCCCAGGGGGAGTACGGGCGGGCGCTGGCCAGCGCTCGGGAGAGCCTGGCAGTCGCCGAGGGGATCGAGCATCGTCAGTGGAGCGTGGGCGCTCGCTGGGCGCTCGGGATGCTCCACCTCGATCTGCTCGACACGCTCGCGGCCCGCGAGCACCTGGAGCAGGCGCTTGCCCTCGCCCGGGCGATCGGCTCGACCCACTGGGTCCACTTCTCATCCGGGTCCCTGGCCCTGGCGCACCTGGCCGCGGGCGATCCCGCGCAAGCCGACGCGATCCTCGGCGCCGCGTTGGAGCCACACGAAGCGGCAAATTCAGTCGGGCGGCGGCTAGCCTGGTGCGCTCGCGCGGAGCACGCCCTCGCCAGGGGCGATCCAGGCCGGGCTCTGGAGGTGGTCGATCAGGTCCGGGCCGCGACCGCCAACCTTGGCCATGGGCCCGTACCGCTACGATTGCTGCGGCTGCGCGGCGCGGCGCTGGCGATGGCGGGAGCGCCCGAGGCGCTTGCTGCGCTCCAGGAAACGCGTCAGGTGGCGCAGGCTCATGGAGCGCAGCCTCAGCTTTGGCGGGCGCATCTGGCTCTCGGTCTCCATCATCGAGGCCGGCGGCGGCGGGAAGAGGCCGAGCGGGAGTTCGCGGCCGCGCGCGCGATCGTCCAGGAGCTCGCCCGGGGCATCCCGGATGAGCCACTGCGCGGGAGCTTCGAGCGAGCCGCGGGAAAGGTGATCCCACCTCCCCCGCGCCGGACCGGTCGCCGGGCGGCGAAGGAGACGTTCGGGGGCCTGACCGCGCGAGAGCGCGAGGTCGCGGTCCTCATCGGGCACGGCCACACCAACCGCGCGATCGCCGCGACCCTCTTCCTCAGCGACGAGACGGTCGTAACCCACATCAAGCACATCTTTTCGAAACTGGGCTTCGAGTCCCGCGCCCGGGTCGCGGCCTGGGCCGCCGAGAAGGGCCTGATCTCGCCCGGCTGAGGTCAGAAGAACATCCCCAGGGCGGTCCCGAAATGTCCCCATTTGGGGGGATGTGCAGGCTCGGGCGTGGGCACCACGATCTGGGCCATCACACGGAGGAGGACAGCCCAGTGTCAATCCAGGCACGTCAGGTTGATCAGGCAAAGCTCGAGGCATTCATGGGACGGGTGGTCGGCGACTTCGGAAGCGTGATGAGCTCAGCGTTGGTGGTGATCGGCGACAAGCTGGGCCTCTACAAGGCCATGGCCGG
>DASUWN010000023.1:0-46064 GCA_036378395.1 Candidatus Dormiibacterota bacterium
CGGTGGCGGCCCGGCCGACTCCCCCACTCCCCACGCCGGTGCCGATCATCGATCTGCCCCAGACGATTCCGACTGCCGCTCCTCAAGCGGACCCGGCGGCGCGGATCGAGATTCCAGAACTCGGGATCGACCTACAAGTCGTGCCTGGGGATGGGGTAAATGCGCCGTACTACAAGGCCGCCGAGTATCCGGCGCCCTTCAAACTGCCCGGCCAGGGCGGGCGCTCGATGATCTACGCCCACGCCCAGAAGGGCATGTTCGGCCCCCTCTTCAATGGCAAGGTCGGCCAGCACGTCGACGTCACGCTGGCCAGCGGGCGGGAGCTCCACTACGCGATCAGGGAGTACTACGCGCACTGGCCAGTCGACGACCTGCGCTGGTTCCAGCCCGGCGACCACGAGCAGCTGCTGCTGGTCACCTGCACGACCTACAACCCCAACGATCCCCGAATCGTGGCTGTCGCGGAGCCGGTCTAATTAGGCCGCGTGCGTGTGGACGACGAACCGCTGCGTGTAGCCGCCGTTCACGAAGTCTCCGGCGCAGGTAACCAGCGACAGGCTGGCCACCCCGTTGCCGTTGCGATCGAAGAGCCAGCTTGGCGGCGAGCTGGCCCCGTAGTAGTTGTAGCCGTCAACGACGAAGTGGCCGGTGCTGCCGTCCACCCGGTCGACAAACACGTCCATCCCGCCGGTCACGCTGGTCAGATGGCAGAAGACCGCGCACGAGGTGTCGTACCAGTCGACGTGGCCGGTCATCAGGGCGTCCCCGTACTCGCCCGGGCTCGGCCACTGGTTCTCCCAGGCGACATCCCAGCTGTTGCTCGGCGAACCCAGGTCGCCGCCCGGCGTCATGGCGACCGACTCGACCGCCGCGTTGATGCCGAGGGCCGGAATGCGCAAACGTGCCGGCGCCGCCGCCACGGGACCCGGCCGCACCGGACCGAAGTACGCCGGGAGACCCTGCCCGTATGAGTTCAGGGCTCGAATCGTGAAGGAGTAGCCCACGTTGGGATCCAGGCCGGCGACCTGGATTCCGTTGTGATCGGTCCCAATCGGCTCCGCGTAACCCGCCGGAGCCGGACTGACCCAGACGTAGTAGCCGAACACGGCAGCGCCGCCGTTGTTGAGCGGAGTCTGCCAGCTGAGGCTGATCGCGCCCGCCGTATGCACATAGGTGATGCCGGTGACAGCGTCTGGTGTCCCCACCGGCGTGGTCACTGAAAGCGAGGCGGCGGGGCTGGTGCCCGTGCCGTTCAGCGCCACCACCGCCATCGTGTACGTGGTCTGGTTGGACAGGCCATCGAACAGATAGGTCGTCTGCGAGCCGGGGACGGGGATGTCGCCGAGGCCAGGGACCAGGATGTCGTAGCTGACAATCGCCGTCCCGCCGGTGTCGGCTGGCGGAGTCCAGGAGACACGGACCTGGTGGTCGCCGGTCGCGGCGCTCAGGGAGGGCGCCGCGGGCGGCGAGACGTAGCCCGGAACGTAGTCGTAGTAGCCGACCACGTCGGCGATCACCTGGGTGACGTTGGCCGAGTTGTAAACGGTGACCGAGCCATCCGCCGAGAGTGGGGTCACATCGAGGTTCGGCACCGGGCCGCCAGCCGCGAAGTTGATGTCCGAGGCCAGTGGCCTTCCCCCGCCGGCCGCGAAGGCGAGCTCGTAGGTCGGGCCGCTGGTCTCCGCCAGGGTGAGGTTCATCACCACCGCACTGGCCCCGGCGGGGACCGTCGAGTAGGTGGCGACGGGAAGGTTGATCCGTGAGTTGGGGCCGAGCGCGCCGTAGTGGGCGGTGCCCGGAACTCTGGTGTCGAGAATGCGGGTTGGCGAGGTGCCGATGAAGTGGCCCCCGGCTGCGCCCGGATTCGAGCTGTCGGTGAACCAACCCGAGACGTCAACCAGGACCTGCACGCTTGCGCTGGCGTTGTAGATCCCGATGTAGCCGCGGCCATCAAGGCGGACCACCGCCCGCACCGCGCGCGTCTGGCCGCCGACGAAATTGAGGTTGGAGACGCCGCTGTTGCCATCCGCGAGCGGGAACACCGCGAGGTAGTCGGGACCCGAGGCGTCAGTCTCGGTGAGGTTGATCGCGACCGCCGACGCATTGGCGGGGACGTCGCCGACCCCGGCGACGGCGAGTGCGATCGTGGCCTGAGGAGCAATGGGTCCGGTCGTCCCCCCGGTGCCGATACGGGTGTCGAGCAGGCGCTGCGGCGTGAGCGGCCGGAAGAGGCCCGACGGCCCCGGATCGGACTGATACCAGCCCTCGAGGTCGATGATCAGCGAGATCGCGCTGTTGTTGACGTAGACGTCGAGGTAGCCGGCCTGCGGGCCGCTCTGCTGGATCGCGACTTCGACCAGGTTGGCGTGGGTCTCGCCGGGACCCCAGTTGAGGTTGGAGGCCAGCGGCCGCGCGTCGCCGGCGGGATAGACCGTGAGGTATCCCGGGCGGTCGGTATCCGTGACCGTCACGCTGGCGACCACGGCGGTCACGCCCTGCGCGACGCTCGGGATCTCGAAGGCGCCGGCGATCGGGACCAGCACCGTTTGCTCGGGCCCGATGCGCCCGATGCCCAGCAGCCCGAGCCGGGTGTCGACCAGCCTTCGCGGAGTCGAAAGTGAGTGGTAGCGGGAAGCGTTGGTGCTGGAGTGGCCGGTGGCCGCCGCTGCGGGCTGCGGCCGCCCCGGGCCCACCGTCGCCATCAACGCAAGGGCGAGCAGTGCGGACAAAAAAAGGGCGGGCCACCGTGGCCCGCCCTTGATGTTGGGTATCAGTTGGCTGCTAGGCGCGCGAGGGCATCTCGGAGCGGCGCCGGCCGCGGGAGAGCCCAAAGGTCCCACCGATCAGAAGCAGCACGCCGAGGGCGATCACAAACCAGCCGAAGGGAATCGACTGCTGGGCCGCCGTGGTGTTCGGGAAGCCACCGGCCACGGTCACGCTGGCCGAAACGGTCGCTCCACCCGGAGCGGTCGCGGTCAGGGTCACGGTCTGGCCCGCGCAGGAGCTCGGGATCACGACCGAGGTCGTGGCCTGGTGGTTGGCGTCGAGCGCGGCGCTCGCCGGGTTCATCGTTGTGCCCGAGCACGAGGAGCTGAATGCGATGCTGGTGCCGGCCGGGAGGTCGGTGAAGGTCGCGGTGAAGGAGAACGCGGATCCGGGCTGGACCGTGCTGGCGCTCACCGAGCCACCGGAGCCGGGCGAGGTGTCTACGTATGCGAATGCCGGGACGCTGATCATGAGCGCGCCGCCAACGATGGCGAGCAACCCAAGCGAACGGACGAGCTTCCGAATCATCGTTGCGCGAGCCCTCCTCAGAGAAATGGAAACGCCCCCGGTGGGAATCGTTGGGACGTTAACAGACATCGGCGTCAACGTCAATCACCGCTCTTTAATCTAGTTTCCAGCCCTCGACGCCTCGACCGGCGCGGTCGCGGCAGGTGCCGCTTGCGAGGCCGTGGCGGCCGCCGTCCCATTGGGAGCGTAGTAGCCGTATTCGGCGTAGTAGCCGTCGTAGTCATAGCCCCCGCGGCCGGTGCGCACCTTGTTCACCACGACGCCCAGAATCTGGCCCCGGACGCGTTCAATCGCTTCGCGCGCATGGGCGAGCGCCGGATATGTTGTGCGTGCACTTTCGGCTACAAAGATCACGCCGTCGCAGCGCGCGGCGAGGATCATCGCGTCCGTTACCGCATTGACCGGCGGGGTATCGATCACGACGTAGTGATAGCTCTCCCGGAAGTGCGCCAGAACCTCGAGCATCCGGCCCGACCCGAGCAATTCGGAGGGATTCGGCGGCGTCGGTCCGGAAGCAACGAAATGCAGGTTGGGAACGCCCTCGACCGCGCTCACCAATTCGCGCTCGGGAATGTCCTGGATCATCAGGTTGGAAAGGCCGACGTTGCGCACACGGCCGAGGATCCGGTGCTGCGATGGGCGCCGGAAGTCGGCGTCCACGAGCAGGGTGCGGTAGCCGGCCTGGGCGAGCGCCACCGCGAGGTTGGCCGTGGTTCGCGACTTGCCCTCGCCAGGGGCCGACGAGGTGATCACGATCGTCCGGAGATCGCGATCGACGCCCGAGAAGAGGAGATTGGTCCGAAGCACGCGGTAGGCCTCGGCGATCGTCGAGTTGGGATCGAGGACGACCAGCTCCGCGCGTCGCGCGCGCGGCGCCGGCGCAAAGCCCACGTGAGCGATCGGGACGACGCCGCTGCGACGCACGAGATCGTCGTCACTTTTGACCGTCTGATCGAGGTATTCGCGCAGCACGATGATTCCCGCACCGAGCAGCAAACCGGCAGCGGCGGCGAGCAGCGTGTTGAGCAATAGATTGGGCGAAACCGGCTTGGTCGGGGTCACCGCCGGCGCCACCACGACCAGGTTGTCCTGCGGGCGCGTGTTCTGCGCGGATTGCTCCTGGCTCTGGATCGCCTTCATCTGGTTGATGAAGTCGCTGACCAGCGTATTCGCGATGTCCCGCGCCAGATTGGGATTGGTGCTGTCGGCGGAAACGTCGAGGATGGTCGTGTTGGGCTGCGGCGTGACCTTGATCTGCTTGGCGAGGTTCTCGGGCGTGGTGTTGAGATTGAGCTCGGTGATCACCTGCTGGAGCAGGGGCCGCTCCGTCATCAGCGTGGCGTAGGTGCGCGAGATCTGGTCGCTGGTGAGTGCGGCGCCGTTGGTGTCGACCGGCAGCACCTGCGCGGGTCGCACCAGCAGCGCGACGTGTCCTTCGTATACCGGTGGCAGGACTTTGCTCACGCCCGCGGCCACCGCGGCCGAGATCACCGGGCACAGGATCAGGATCCACAGCGAGCGGCGCAGGATTCGCAGATAGCGGCGGATGTCGACCGAGCTGGCGCTGGAGTCCATTACGGGTTGAGAGATGGGTTCATGGTATGCCTGGCAGCCCGGACTGGCCCGGGTGGGAGCCGCGCGGCGAGCGGGCCGAAATTGTAGCGGCGGGTTCTGGGCGGGTCAAAGTGCCTAGTGGTCTGTCCGGGAATTAGCTCGACAAGACGCGATCTCGGCGCCCGGTGCCGAGGAGCCGACGAGCAAGTGAGGGAGCGCACCGAGTGGTGCGCGACTGAGCGCGCACAGGAGGCGACAATGGCATCAGCGCAGCCCGGGCGCCTAGGTCGATGGATTGTCGAGCGGTTTCCCGGATGGACCACTAGAATCGCGCGGTTTGCGGGCATCCCTCATCCCTCCCCGACCCAGCCTGCGGTGGCTGGCCGCGATCGCCGGCGCCGGAATCCTGGTTGGGCTAGCGGTCGCCCTCGCCTCGGGGGTGCAGTCGCTGAACGACGTCACCCGTTCGGCGGGGGCCGGCTCCGGAGCGGCCGCTTCGGAGGCGCGCCTGTTTCCTTCTGCGTCGCCGGCAGCAGAGCCGACGGCGGTCCCGCCGGCTTCAGTGGCCGGGCGGGCCGGCGCCGCGCCTCGGCTGTATGCGGCCGACGCCAGGCATCTGCTGCTGGTGGGCGTCCGCGCTTATCTGTCTGCGGACGGCGGTGTGACGTGGTCTCCGCTACCTGACTCTTCGGGAGAAGGCGTGGTGCCGGATTCGGGCCAGCCCCAGCGGATGATCGCGGGCGGGTCTTCAGTGTGGACCACGGCCAACGGCGGCTCGGGCTGGCAGCAGGTCACCAACCTGCCGGGAGCCTCGCAGGCGCCGTATGTCGCGCTGGCGATCAACCCCGACGATCCGACGGTATGGTTCTTCGCGGCCGGGCCGACGATCTTGCGGACCCGCGACGCCGGCCACTCCTGGAAGCTCGGGCTCGGGGGCGTGCCGGCTCCTCTGGACCACCCGGTGCTGCGGCCGGCCGGGGCGAAGGACGCGTTCGCGCTGGCGAGCGGGCGCCACGTCTATCTGCTGCGGGACAACGGCCAGGCGGTCGACGACCTGGGTGCTCTGCCCGCTTCCGACAGCGGTGCGCCGGTCGTGGACCTGGCCGGCCTCGGCGGTGGGAGCTATGCCGCGGCGGGGGCGGACGGGACGGTCTACGTCCTGTCGGGTGGCGCGTGGGCGGCGGTGGCGCCGGTGGCGCCGGTGGCGCCGGTGGGTGTCGCCCTGGCTGCGGGGTCGGGGCGGGTGGTGGTCGCCGGCGGCGGGGGCCGGCTCGGGGCGCCGGGGGTGGCCTGGGCCAGCGGGGACGGCGGGGCGACCTGGACCGCGGCGGCGGGCCTGCCCAAGGACGAGTCGATCGAGGCGGTCGCGTTCGCCTCGGATGGGAGCGCCTTCGCTTACGGGTTTGGGGGCGACCTGTACGCGTCTTCGAATGGTGGTGGCAGCTGGACGCTGCGCTCGACGGCCCTCCGGGGCTAGCCGCGCGGTTTCTCGAGAAACCGGAAGTTAGGCTGATGGGAGGTGGCTCAACCTTCCGCTGACGTTTCCCGCGACGTCCCCTCAAAGAAGGAGTCGCGGCGCCACTTCCGGAAGCGAGTGCGGGAGGCGCTGGCGAACCAGCCGCTCCAGGACAACATGACCGCGGTCATGCCGGGACTCCGGGAGCGGCGGAACCGCGGCTTCGAGTCCTGGGACTTCGAATCGGGGCGGCAGGACCTCAAGGGCCGACGGCTGGCCAACCTGGACCGCCTGCCCGAGCTGCTCGACGAGTTTCGCGCGCGATTGGAGGAGGTCGGCGGGGTCTTCCATATGGCGGCCGACGCCGAAGAGGCGCGGCGGATCATCGGCGAGATCTGCGCTGCGGCCGGGGCGGGGATCGTGACCAAGTCGAAGTCGATGGCGACCGAGGAGATCCTTTTGAACCCCTACCTCGAGGGGCTCGGAATGGAGGTGGTCGAGACCGACCTCGGCGAGCGCGCGGTGCAGCTGCTGCACGAGCACCCGAGCCACCTGATCGCGCCCGCGATCCACGTCACCCTGGAGGAATGGGCTCGCACTTTCGACGCGCCGCCCGACCCAGCCCAGATCCAGGCGCGGGTCCGCGAGCAGCTGCGAGAGAAGTTCATCAACGCGGCGGTCGGCATCTCAGGCGCCAACTTCGCGATCGCCGAGACGGGGACGGTCGGGATCGTCACCAACGAGGGCAACGCCGACCTGACGGTGACTCTGCCGCCGGTGCACATCGCCGTGTTCGGCGTCGACAAGCTGATCGCGACGCTGGACGACGCCGTCGCCATCCTGCGCATGCTGCCGCGCTCGGGCACCGGTCAGCGGATGACCACCTACGTCAACTGGGTGACCGGCCCCTCGCGCTCGGCCGACATCGGGTCGACTCTGACGATCGGGGCGCACGGACCGCGCGAGATGCACTGCGTGGTGATCGACAACGGGCGGTCTGAGATGCGGTCTTCGCCCGTGTTTGCGTCAGCTTTGACGTGCATCCGCTGCGGCGCCTGCTCGAACGCGTGCCCTCCCTTCATGGCCGTGACCGGGCACCAGTTCGGGCACATCTACAACGGGCCGATCGGGCTGGTCCTGACGCCGTTCCACCACGGACTGGCCGCCGACGAGCTGCCGCAGTCGCTGTGCACGCAGTGCGGTGCGTGCCAGGACATCTGCCCGGTCGACATCCCGCTGCCGCGCCAGATTCTCGAGCACCGGCGCGCGTCGGGGCGCAAGACCCTGGCCAAGCGAGCTCTGCTCGAGGTGTGGTCGCGGCCGGCGATCGCGTCGATGGCGCTGGGGGTTGGCCGGGCGGTCGACGGGTTGGCGCCGGTGCAGCTGGCGCCGCGGCCGTTCCGGTCGCTGGTGGAGGCGGACGAGTCGTACTCCGGGAAGCCGCTGACGCTCTTCGCCTCCTGCCTGGTCGACCGGGTGACGCCCGAGGCGGCGGTCGCGCTGGAGCGGATCGCGCGGGCGGCGGGCTATCGCGTTTCCTTTCCCCGCGCCCAGTGGTGCTGCGGGTTGATGCCGGCCAACGCGGGGTCTTTCGAGCGCGGCGTGGCCCTCAGCTCGCAGCTGTTGTCGGCGCTCGAAGGATCGGAAGGGCCGATCGTGACGCCGTCGGCGTCGTGCTTCGGCGCGGTCACGATGGACGCGCGCGAGTGGGGCCAGGGCGATCCGCGGCTGGAGGAGATCGCGTCGCGGATGCGCGACTCGACGCGGTTCGTGCTCGAGCTGCTGGAGGGTGGCTCGCTGCCGGTGCCGGGGGGCGTGGGCGGGCGGCCGCGGATTGCCTACCACGATTCCTGCCAGTCACAGCGCCAGCTCGGCCTGAAGGCCGAGCCCCGGCGCGTCCTCGAGCTGGCGGGCTACGAAGTCGTCGACCTGCCCGACATCGCCAACTGCTGCGGGTTCGGCGGGACCTTCAGCTTCGACTGGCCCGAGGTCGCCGACCGGCTCGCGCAATGGAAGCTCGACGCCATTGCGGCGACCGGCTGCTCGGTGGTCGCCTCCGACAACCCGGGCTGCCTGATGCACATCCGGGGCGCGGCCCGCCGGCGCCGGTTGGACCTCCGCGTGGCGCACGTCCTGGAACTGGTCGCCGCCCGCCTGCCCTAACCCCCCCGCGTGCGGCGGCGGCGATTTCTAGATGCGGCGCCCTGGGGCGGGGGTTGGAGGGCGCGGGATCTAGAAATGGCGGCCTTAACAGGGATGGTTGGGGGTGGCGAGGCGGCGGGCCGATGCTTTCCCCATGCCCCAACCACTGATCCCGCCCGAACTGGGGGCCGGTCCGTTCAGCCTCGGCCGCGCGCTGAGGGCCGGCCTGTCGCGCCACCACCTCGAGTCCAGAGTGTGGCGGCGATTGGCCCACCAAACCTACGCCCTGCGGGACGCACCGACGACTCCGGAGGGACTGCTCGCCGCCAGCTTGGAACGGCTGCCACCGGAGACCGTGTTTTCGGGAACCACCGCAGCCTGGCTGCACGGCCTCGACCTTTCGCCCACCGATCCGATCGACGTGACGCTGCCACCGGGGAGCGTGGTTTCCCAGCGAGTGGGGCTCCGCGTACACCGGCGACGCCTGTCCCGGGCCGAGATCGTGCCGCGCGGCAACTTCTCCATCACATCCATCGAGCGGACCCTCTTCGACCTGGCCCGCGACCTGCCCCTGGTGGAGGCGGTCGTCGCCGCCGACATGGCGCTCTATGCGGGGCAGGTGCGGCTGGGCGCGCTGACGCGGTTTGCGTGGCGCCGCGGACGGTGGCCGGGGTCGCGAAAGTTGCGGCGGGTCATCGAGCTGGCAGAACCCAAGACCGAGTCGCCGATGGAAACGCGCCTCCGGATGCGGCTGGTCCTGGCGGGACTGCCACGCCCCGAGGCCCAGGTGGAACTCCACGACGCCGAGGGTCACTTCCTCGCCAGGGCCGACCTTTACTACCCCGAAGCGCGGCTGGTGCTCGAGTTCGACGGCTCGGTCCACCGGGACCGCCTCACCGAGGACAGCCGGCGCCAGAACCAGCTGCTGGCGGCCGGATACCGCCTCCTGCGCTTCACCACCGCCGACGTTCTGGGCCGGCCCGAGACCGTGGTCGCGCTGGTTCGGGGCGCGTTGACTTAGTCGGGGACTTAGTTTAGTTTGAATTAATTGACGAGGGTTGGCGTCCACCAGGCCAAGACCCGGCTGTCCGAGCTGCTGCGCCGGGTCGCCAGCGGCGAGGAGATCGTGATCATGCGCGGAGCTGATCCGATCGCGAAGCTCGTGCCCGTCGCTTCGGGCCGGCAGCGGCGGCTGGGAATCGATCGGGGCAAGCTCACCGTTCCCGACGACTTCGACGCTCCACTCCCCGACGAGGTCCTGGACGGGTTCGAGCAGTGACCTACCTGCTGGACACCCACGTCTGGCTCTGGATGCAGGCGGCGCCGGAGCGGCTGAGCGACCGCGTCCGCAAGCTGATCGCGGACGCGGGCGTCGACCTGCTGTTCTCCGCGGCCAGCTCCTGGGAGATAGCCATCAAGCATTCACAGGGGCGGCTCGAACTGCCCGAGCCGCCGGTCACCTATGTGCCCTCCCGGATGCGCGCTTCAGGCGTGCAGGGCCTCCCGATCAAACACATCCACGCCCTCCAGATGGCCGGCCTCGAGCCGCACCATCGCGATCCATTCGATCGAATGCTGGTCGCCCAAGCGCAGGTCGAGGGCCTGACGATCATCACCGCCGATCCCGTGTTCTCCCGTTACGCGGTGCCGGTCCTGATCGCCGCCTAAACGGAGGCGATTTCTAGATGGGGCGCCCCGCGGAGGCGATTGCAGGGCGCGGGATCTAGAAATGGCGGGTTAGCCGGGAGAGGAGGCGAGCTCCCGCAGCGGCGCGATGACCTCGTCGACGAGCCGGCGGACGTTGCGCATATCCGCTCCCGGCAGCACGAAGTACTGGTAACCCGCCGCCTGTAGCGACCGCACCCGCTCCACCGCTTCGGCGGGCGTGCAGTAGCTCGGGATCTTCTCAAGGAAGTCCATAATCCGGGCGCGGACCGGGTCGCTCCGGACCGCCTCCTGCATCGCCGCGGCCTGCTCCGGGCTGTCGGCGAGGACGAACCCGGCCTGGGTGGTTCGCAGCACCGCCTCCCGCGGGCGGCCGGCCTCGGCGAGCAGCCGGTCGAGAGTCTCCAGCTTGCGCCGAGCATCCTCGGGCGTGAACGCGCCCCCCGCCCAGGAGGCGGCCGCCATGTTGTTGGCGTCGGCGAAGCGGGCAGCCAGCGGCAGCGTGGTCTTGGCGCCCCCGCCGGCGACCAGGATCGGCACGTGCGGCTGCTGCGCCGCCGGCGGCCGCAGCTGTGCGCCGCCGACCGCTTCCCCACGCAGCAGCGCGGGCACCACCTGGAGCGCCCGCTCGAGCGCAACCGCCCGCTCCGCGGGCGGCGGGTAGGCCAGACCCATCTGCTCGAACTCCCAGGGCATGTCTCCGCTGCCGATCCCGAGAACAACCCGCCCACCGGAGATCCGGTCCACGTCGGCGACCACCCGGGCCAGCTGGACCGGGTTCCGGTAGTAAACGCAAGTCACCATGGTTCCGAGGCGGATCCGCGATGTCGCCTCGGCCAGGCCGGCCAAGAGGGTCCACGAGTCCCAGCCCAAAAGCGGGTGGTCGGGCATCCAGACCGAATCGAAACCGAGCTCCTCATAGGCCTGCACGGTTTCGCGGAGCGCGGGCCAGTCGCCGCCGCCAGTGATCGTCAGGCCGAAGCCGGGCTTTTCGAGATGGGAGCTCACCCAGGGATGGACTTCGCTCACCGCCGGCGGAGGATAACATTGGGCATCGCCAAGACCAGAACTGAAACACGCCTGCGCGAGCTCCTGGCCGAACGGATCCTCGTGCTCGACGGCGCCACCGGCACCATGCTCCAGAGCTTCGGCCTGGAGGAGGCGGACTTCCGCGGCGAGCGCTTCCGCGACCACCCGCGCCCGCTCCAGGGAGACAACGACCTCCTCAGCCTGACGCGCCCCGACATCGTCGAAGAGGTCCACCGCGCCTACCTCGAAGCCGGCGCCGACCTGATCACCACCAACACCTTCACGGCCACCCCGGTCAGCCAGGCCGACTACGGGCTCGAGGCGCTCGCCTACGAGATCAACCGAGCCGGGGCGGAGATCGCAAAGCGGGTGGCGAGCGAGTACGCGGACCGCTTCGTGATGGGCTCCCTGGGGCCGACCAACGTCACCCTCTCCCTCTCGCCCAAGGTCGACGACCCCTCCCACCGCGACGTCACCTTCGACCAACTCAAAAAGGGCTACGCCGAAGCCGCCCGCGGCCTCAAGGACGGCGGCGCCGACCTCCTCCTGATCGAGACCATCTTCGACACCCTCAACGCCAAGGCGGCGATCGCGGCGGTCAAGGAGGTGGCGCCCGAACTGCCCCTGATCATCAGCGTCACCGTCGTCGACCGCAGCGGCCGCACCCTCAGCGGCCAGACGGTCGAGGCCTTCTGGCTCAGTGTGGAGCACGCCGAGCCCTTCATCACCTCGATCAACTGCTCGCTGGGCGCCCATGAGATGCGCCCCTTCCTGGCCGACCTGGCGGCCGCCGTCCCGACCCCGATCGCCTGCTACCCTAACGCCGGCCTGCCCAACGCCTTCGGCGGCTACGACGAGATGCCCGAGACCACGAGCCGGCTGCTCCGCCAGTTCGCGGAAGACGGCCTGGTCAACCTGGTCGGCGGCTGCTGCGGCACCACCGCCGACCACGTGCGGGAGATCAAGGCCGCGGTCGCGGGCATCCGCCCGCGGCGGTTTCTCGAAAAACCGCAGCGGCGGCCGGCCTGGAGCGGCCTCGAGCCCTTCGAGCTGACGCCCGACACCAACTTCGTGATGATCGGCGAGCGGACCAACGTCACCGGGTCCAAGCGCTTCCGGCGCCTGGTCGAGGCCGGCGACTACCGCGGCGCGCTGGACGTGGCGCTGGAGCAGGTCCGCGGCGGCGCCAACCTGCTCGACGTCAACATGGACGCCGACCTCCTCGACTCCGAGGAGGCGATGACGCGCTTCCTCAACTACATCGCCACCGAGCCGGAGGTGGCGCGGCTGCCGATCATGGTCGACAGCTCGCGCTTCAGCGTCCTCGAGGCCGGCCTCAAGTGCGTCCAGGGCAAGGGCGTCGCCAACTCGATCTCACTAAAAGAGGGCGAGGCGCCCTTCCTGGAGCAGGCACGGACGATCCGCCGGCTCGGCGCCGGCGTGGTCGTGATGGCCTTCGACGAGCAGGGCCAGGCCGACACCGCCAAGCGCAAGGTCGAGATCTGCGAGCGGGCGTACCGGCTGCTGGTCGAGCAGGCCGGATTCCCGCCCGAAGACATCATCTTCGACCCCAACGTGCTCGCCGTCGCCACCGGCATCGAGGAGCACTCCGAGTACGCCAAAGCCTTTATCGAGGCTGCCCCGGAGATCAAGCGGCGCTGCCCGGGGGTGTCGATCTCGGGCGGCATCTCCAACCTGTCCTTCGCCTTCCGCGGCAACGAGGCCGTCCGCGAGGCGATCCACTCCGCCTTCCTTTACCACGCGATCAAGGCCGGGCTGGACATGGGCATCGTCAACGCCGGCCAGCTGGCGGTCTACGAGGACATTCCCGCCGACCTGCTCGAGCTGGTCGAGGCCGTGATCTTCAACCGGCGGCCAGACGCCACCGAGCGGCTGGTCGAGTTCGCACAGAGCTACGCCGGCACTGCTCGGGAGTCGAAGCGCGACCTGGCCTGGCGCGAGGAGCCGGTCGCCGAGCGCCTCAAGTACGCGCTGGTGCACGGCATCGACGAGTACATCGAGGCCGACGCCGAGGCGGCGCGGGTCGAGCTGGGCCAACCGCTGGAGGTGATCGAGGGACCTCTGATGGCCGGCATGCAGGTGGTCGGCGACCTCTTCGGCGCGGGCAAGATGTTCCTGCCCCAGGTCGTCAAGAGCGCCCGCGCCATGAAGCGAGCCGTCGCCTATCTGCAGCCCTATATGGAGGCCCAAAAGGCAGCCGCCGGCGGCGGGAATGGCAATGGACGCCACCGGGCGAAGGTCGTGCTCGCCACCGTCAAGGGCGACGTCCACGACATCGGCAAGAACATCGTCGGCGTCGTCCTCGGCTGCAACAACTACGAGGTCGTCGACCTCGGCGTCATGGTCCCCGCCGACCGCATCCTCGACACCGCGGCCTCGGAGGAGGCCGACCTGGTCGGCCTCTCCGGGTTGATCACGCCCTCGCTCGACGAGATGGTCAACGTCGCACGCGAGATGGAGCGGCGGGGCATGGAGCTGCCGCTGCTGATCGGGGGCGCGACCACCTCCAAGCAGCACACCGCGGTCCGGATCGCCCCCGCCTACAGCCAGCCCACGCTGCACGTGCTGGACGCCTCCAGGGTGGTCGGCGTGGTCTCGCAGCTGCTCGACCCGACGCGCCGGGCGGCGCTCGACGGCGAGAACCGCGCCCTCCAGGAGCAGCTGCGGGAGCAGCACGAGGGCAAGGGGCGCCGCCCGCTGCTGTCGCTGGCCGAGGCGCGGGAGCGCGCGCCCCGCCTCAGCTACGACGACCGCCCGCGGCCCGCCTTCGAAGGGGCGCGCATCGTCGAGCCGTCGCTGGAGACTCTCACCGAGTACATCGACTGGACCTTCTTCTTCCACGCCTGGGAGCTGCGGGGCCGCTTCCCCGGCATCCTCGACGACCCCGAGAAGGGCGCCGCCGCGCGCGAGCTGTACGACAACGCGCTGGCACTGCTCGACCAGATCGTGGAGGGCAAGCTGCTGGCGCCGCGGGGCGTTTACGGCTTCTGGCCGGCGCACCGTAAGGGGGACGACATCGTTCTCGACACCGGCGTCCGCTTCCCGATGCTCCGCCAGCAGGTCGACCACGGCAGCGATCGGCCCTACTGGTCGCTCGCTGACTTCGTGGCGCCAGCCGACGACTGGGTGGGCGCCTTTGCGGTGACCGCCGGGATCGGCGCCGATGAGCTGGCCGCCCGCTTCGAGGCCGAGCACGACGACTACCGGGCGATCATGGTCAAGGCTCTCGCCGACCGGCTGGCGGAGGCGTTCGCCGAGTACCTGCACGAGCAGGCGCGCCGCGAGTGGTACGAGCGGGGGACGCGGCTCTCGAATGCCGAACTGATCGAGGAGCGCTACCGCGGCATCCGGCCGGCCTTCGGCTATCCGGCCTGCCCCGACCATTCAGAGAAGGGCCGGCTGTTCGACCTGTTGGGAGCCCGCGAGATCGGGATCGATTTGACCGAGACCTATGCCATGACGCCGCCGGCTTCGGTGTCGGGCATGTACTTCGCGCATCCCGAATCGCGCTACTTCACGATCTCGAAGATCGGGCGCGATCAGCTCGAGGACTACGCCGGGAGGAAGGGAGAGCCAGCGCCCGAGGTCGAGCGCTGGCTCCAGCCGCTGCTTAGCTAGATCTCCACCGCTAGTGGATCCGGCCGTTCATGTCGCTGGCCGCCGTCTTGGCGTCCTGCGAGGTGACTCCCCATCCGATCAGGAAGCACACGAACGACTTGTTCTGCCAGATGGCGACCGAGAAGCTCGTGCTCTGGATCGCCTGCGAGGCAAAAGCCGAGTTGGGGCCGAGGCCGGTCGCGTCGCCGGTGGTCGCGCCCTGCATCTGCTTGGTGTCGGTCGGCTTGAAGCCGAACACGCCAGACGTGTAGGCGGTCGCGGCGCTGGCGTCGTCCTTGTACTGGATGACGACGCTGCCCAGGAGCTTCTCGTTGGGTCCGCTGGCGCCATTGCCGCCGCTCAGCGACTTACACGACGACGCGCTGTTGGTGAAGATCGACACGTAGCCGGCCTTGGCGCCGGCTGCCTGCTGCTTCTGCCACTCCTGCTGCGTCGTCTTGTCCTGGGTGCCGACCTTGGTCACGTCGCCAGAGTCCGAGCTGCACTGGCTCAGGCCCGAAGGCACGTCGCTCTGCTGCATGCTCACCGACTGGGCGCTCGCGGGTGCGATCGCCGCGATCGGGTTGGGCGCGCCGCCACAGGCCATGGCGAGCGCCAGCGGAACCGCTACGAAGAGCCTCTTCATCTAGATCTCCCTCTGTGGAATTTCCCCCGGGTGCGAGCCGGGAAGAGTAGCAGAGGCCGGCGGCTAAAACTCTGTCTAGCCAGCGACTTGACGGGCTGTTAGCATGGCGCGGCCATCGGGAGCGGAGGGGTTCCGGGAGCGGGGTCGGGGTGGTTGCGGCACGCGATCGCGGCCGCCGGCTGCCTCGCGGTGGTCGCCGCCCTGGCACCCACTTCAGCGGTGGCGGCGGGTCCGGCGCCTGGACGGGCGATGGCGATCGGCAGCCCGCACTTTGCGGCGCCGCGCCAGGCCGGTCGCGCTCCGACCGCACCGATTGCGACGACCCCGATGACCTACGGGGGTGGGTCCCCGCGCGGCGCGATCCTGGCGCCGATCGCGTACCTCGTCTTCTGGGGCGACTGGACCAGCACGGCATCGCAGGTCACGACCCACAACTTCACTCGGAACTTCTTCACCGACGTCGGCGGGACCAGCTGGCTGCACACGGTCACGCAGTACTGCTCTGGCGCCGTGGCCACGGCCGCCTCGTGCGGCACGGGCACGCTGCCGATAACCAACCCCGCACTCTCCTTCGGTGGCGAGTGGGACGATACCTCGAGCCCGAGCTGGGGCGCGAATGCGACGGAGACCGATGTTGCGAACGCCCTGGCCACTGAGGTTCAGAGCTCGCTGAGCCACTTCCCTGGCCTGGTTCCAACCAACGCGGTCATCTTCGTGATGCCGCACGGCGGCGCCGTCCCATTCGGCTATCGCAGCACCTATTGCGGATTCCACACGGCGTTTTCCAGCGGCGGGTTGATATACCAGGATTCGCTGCTCCCGTACTCGTCGGGCGACCCGTATTGCTGGGCGAACTTTGGCAGCAATCCCGACTCCGGCTACTCGATCGTGGGCGGCCACGAGTACGCGGAGGCGATCACCGATCCGTGGCCCAACGTCGGCTGGGTCAACCGTGATCCGGCTTTAGGCGGACAGGGGGAGATCGGCGACCTGTGCGACGGCAACCACCTCGCGGACGGGACCGTGACCCTCAGCAACGGGCACAGCTACCCCGTTCAGGCGCTGTTCAGCAACGCTGACCTGCCGAGCCCGTGCGTATTCGGCACCAGCCTGGCTCAGGTTCCAGGCGCCCCGACCGCTGTGACCGCGGTCGCCGGAATCGGGTCGGCAATCGTGAGCTGGGCACCGCCGGCCTCGATTGGCTCCAGCGCGATCACGCTGTACACGATCGCGTCCTCCGGCGGCGCCGTTGTGTCAGTCGGTGCCGGAGTCAACACGGCCAAGTTCACCGCGCTCGCGACGGGCGCTCACACGTTCACCGTCACCGCGACCAACGCCGCCGGCGTCGGACCGGCGTCGTCACCGTCCAACACCGTGTATCCCCTCGCGGGTGGGACCTACCACCCGCAGGCGCCGCAGCGCATCCTCGACACGCGAACTGGGAATGGGACCGGCGGCGACACCCATCCGGTGGGCCCAGGCGGAGAGCTGACGGTGCTGGTCGCGGGCCGGGGTGGCGTGCCCGCCGCCCACGTCAGCGCGGTGGTCCTCAACGTGACGGTCACCGACGCCAGCTGGTTCAGCTACCTTACCGTGTACCCCACGGGCATCGCGCCACCCCTCGCATCCAATCTCAACTGGGCGCCCGGTCAGACGGTTGCCAACCTGGTCGAAATTCCGCTCGGCACCGGCGGCGAAGTGTCGATCTACAACTCGCAGGGAAGCGCGGACGTGATCTTCGACGTCCAGGGCTGGGTCGGTGACAACTTCAATTCGGCCGGCCGCGACGGCCTGTTCAATCCCCTCAGTCCCTCCCGCATCCTCGATACACGGACCGGAAACGGAACTGGCGGCTCCGTCGGTCAGCTTGGCCCGGGCCAGTCGCTCAACCTGGTAGTCGCCGGCCGCGGCGGCGTTCCCGCCTCGGGGGTATCGGCAGTGGTGCTCAACCTGACCGAGACCAGCCCCACCGCCGGCAGCTATCTAACCGCCTATCCGGCCGGCGTCCAGCCGCCGCTGGCCTCGAACCTCAACTACGGGCCCGGCATCACTCGCGCCAACCGGGTGATGGTCGCGCTTGGGAACAGCGGGATGATCACCATCTACAACTCACAAGGCTGGGTCGACGTGATCGTCGACGTCAATGGCTGGTTTACGGACAGCACCAGCCTGGCCGGCGGCAGCGCGTTCGTCGGCGGTACTCCGAACCGGGTCTACGACACCCGGAACACAGGCGGACCACTTGGCGATGGCGGCACCCTGACGCTGGTCGATTACGGTGCCGCCTACAGCGACATCAAAGCCTTCGTCCTGAACGTGACCGTGACCGACACCAGTTGGTACAGCTACCTCGAAGTGTGGCCTTTCGCGGCACCCCAGCCCACCGCCTCGGACATCAACTGGGCGCCGGGCGAGACCAATCCCAACCTCGTGATCGTGGCGTCGGGACCCTCGCTCGCCGGCGGGGTGGCTTATGCGGCCTTTGAGACCTACAACTCGCAGGGCGCGACCGACGTGATCTACGACATGGTCGGGTACTACGGCTCAGCGGTGGCGGCGCCCTCGCTCGCCAGCCCCCGTTTCGCTAGTGGTCTGTCCGGGAATTAGCTCGACAAGGCGCGATCTCGGCGCCCGGGGCTGAGGAGCCGACGAGCACGTGAGGGAGCGCACCGAGTGGTGCGCGACTGAGCGCGCACCGGAGGCGACAACGGCATCAGCGTAGCCCGGGCGCCCAGGTCGATGGATTGTCGAGCGGTTTCCCGGATGGACCGCTAGTTCTCAGGGAGGCGCATCGCCAGCCGCGAGGTGACGACGCCGGTGTTGAGGCCGATCGTGCGCAGGCCGCCGAAGAAGCGGGCGTGTTCGATCTTGCAGCAGCGGTCCATCACCACCTCGAGACCGGCTCCGCGCGCCAGCTCGGCGGCCTCGGGGTTGATCACGCCGAGCTGCATCCAGAGGACCTTGGCGCCGATCTCGATCGCCTGGCGGGCGATCTCGGGCACCTCGGCCGAGGGCCGGAAGACGTCGACGATCTCGACCGGCCGGGGATGGTTGGCGGCCGCCTCGAGCAGGTCCTTGTAGACCGCGCGCCCGAGGATCTGCTTGCCGGCCTGGGCGGGGTTGACCGGCACGATGTCGTAGCCGTTGGCGTCGAGGTAGATGCCGGCGAAGGAGCTGGCGTTGTAGTAGTTCGAGCTGAGCCCGACCATGGCGATCGTCCGGTAGGTGGTCAGGATCCGGTAGCGGTCCCAGGCGGTGAGGCCGAGGTCGTTGCGCTCGCCAACCGCCGTCATTCGGGGTCCCCGCGAAATCGCCGATTTTGTGGGGTGATCACGACTGGTAGGGGGCTCCGAAGGCCTTGCTCAGGATCGAGTGGCCCTCGCCCTTTCCGTTCGGGCTATCCGCGGTTTCTCGAGAAACCGTGGCTTTGGCCTCGACCTTGGCAAAGGCCTGCTCGAGGTCCCAGATGATGTCGTTCACGTCCTCGATCCCGACCGAGACCCGGATCAGCTCCGGCCCCACCCCCGCCGCCCGCAGCTCGTCGTCGCTGAGCTGGGCGTGGGTCGTCGAGGCCGGGTGGATGACCAGCGACTTGGCGTCGCCCACGTTGGCCAGGTGGCTGAAGAGCTGGAGCGACTCGATGAAGCGCTTGCCGGCCTCGCGGCCGCCCTTGATCCCGAAGGTGAAGATCGCGCCCGGCCCCGTGGGCATGTACTTCTGAGCCAGCAGGTGGTAGCGATTGGAGGCCAGCCCCGGGTAGTTGACGTACTCGACCTGCGGATGCTGCGCCAGGAACTCGGTGACGGCCTTCGCGTTGGCGACGTGGCGCTCCATGCGCACGTGCAGCGTCTCCAGGCCCTGCAGCATCAGCCAGGCGTTGAACGGCGCCATGGTCGGCCCGTAGTCGCGCAGCATCTCGGCGCGGCACTTCATCAGCCAGCCGAAGTCCCCGAAATACTCGAAGAAGCGCATGTCGTGGTAGCCCTTGGAGGGCTCGGTCATCCCCGGGAACTTGCCGTTGTTCCAGGGGAAGCGGCCGCCGTCGACGATCACGCCGCCGATCGTCGTCCCGTGCCCGCAGATGAACTTGGTCGCCGAGTGGACCACGATGTCGGCGCCCCAATCCAGCGGCCGGCAGCACCACGGCGAGGCGAAGGTGTTGTCGATGACGAGCGGGACGCCCACCTCGTGGGCGAGCGCGGCGAGCGGCTCCAGGTCGGGAATGTCGGCCGTCGGGTTGCCGATCATCTCCGCGTAGAAGGCCTTCGTCCGGTCGGTGACCGCCGCCTTCCACTGGTCGAGGTCGTGCACGTCGACGAAGCGGGCGTTGATGCCGACCTTGCGGAAGCTGACGTCGAACTGCTGAAAGGAACCGCCGTAGAGCGAGCGCGAAGCCACGAACTCGTCGCCTTGTTCACACAAAGTGAAGATCGTGAGGTGCTGGGCGGCCTGCCCGGAGGCGGTGGCGACGGCGCCGATGCCGTTTTCGAGAGCGGCGATGCGCTCCTCGAAGACGGCCACGGTCGGGTTCATGATCCGCGAGTAGATGTTCCCGAAGCGCTGGAGCGCGAAGAGGTTGGCGGCGTGGTCGGCGTCCTCGAAGACGTAGGCGCCGGTCTGGTAGATGGGCACCGCGCGGGAGCCGGTGACCGGGTCGGGACGCTGGCCGGCGTGCACCGCCAGGGTGTCGAATGCGAACTCGTGCTCGCCGCGGGGGTGCGGGGTGCTCCCCGCCCGCTCAGAAGAATCGCCCTTCATACGCCGCTAGGATAGTTCGCTTGTGCGCTCCAGCCTGACGCAGCAGCCGCCGGGGCAGATCGACGCCGACGCGCTCGCCGTTGCAGTCTCGGCGGGCGAGCAGGTAGGTGGACTGGCCGTCGAGCTCGACCAGAGCCTGGGCGGCCTGATCCGGGAGGCAATCGAGTCCGGCGAGCACCGGGGCCGCCTGAACGAGGTGCTCGTCGTCGGCACCGCGGGACGCGCGGCGGCGCGGCGGGTGCTGCTCTACGGGATCGGGCCGCGGGCCGACCTCGACGGCCAGCGGCTTCGCTTCGCCCACCACGAGATGGTCCGCGCGGCGCGTGGCTACGGGTACCGGCGGCTCGCCGTCCTGCGCGTGCCGCCGCTCGCCGAGGGCGACCTGACCGCGGTGGTCGAAGGCTGCGTGATGGGTGCCTGGGAGCGCCGCTCGCGACAGACCGGGACCCGCCCGGCCCGCCTCGAGGAGCTGGTGCTGGCCGGCTTCGGCGCCGGCCGCGAACGCGAGGTGCTGGCCGCGCAGGAGGTCGGGGAGGCGGTCAACCAGGCCCGCGAGTGGCAGAACATGCCGCCCAACGAGCTGACGCCGGAGGCGCTCGCTCAGGAGGCGCGCAAGATGGCCGACCGCCACGGCCTGGAGCTCGAGGTTCTGGGGGCGGCCGAGCTGCGGGCCGGCGGTTACAACCTCCTGCTCGGGGTCGCCGCCGGGTCGTCAGAGCCGCCGCGGCTGATCCGGCTGACCTACCGGGGCGCGCCGCATTCGCCGGCGGATGCGGGCGGGGAGTCGCGAGCACCAGAGGTGCGGCTGGCCATGGTCGGCAAGGGGATCACCTTCGACACCGGCGGCATCTCGCTCAAACCGGCCGAAAAGATGTACCGCATGAAGGGAGACATGGCGGGGGCCGCAGCCGTGCTGGCGGCGATGGACGTGATCGCCTCCCGCCGTCCGGCGGGCATCGACGTGATGGCGGTCGTCGCGGCCACCGAGAACATGCCCGGCGGTCATGCCCAGCGGCCGGGCGACATCGTCACCAGCGCCAACGGCAAGACGGTCGAGATCGTCAACACCGACGCCGAGGGCCGGCTGGTGCTGGCCGACGCCATGACCTTCGCCCTCCGTCATGCCGCCACCCACCTGGTCGACCTGGCCACCCTGACCGGCGCCGCCACGGTCGCGGTCGGCCACGGCGCCACTGCGGCGCTCGCCAACGACGACGGCTTTTGGGACCTGGTCGAGCGCGCCGGCAGCCGTTCCGGCGACCGCGTGTGGCGGCTGCCGGCCTACCCCGACTACCGCGTGCTCCTCAACAGCCGCACCGCCGACATCCGCAACGGCGAGTACGGCGAGGCGGGGATGATCCTGGGCGGCATGTTCATCCAGCAGTTCGTCGAGGAGCGGCCCTGGGTCCACCTCGACATCGCCGCCAGCTCCTGGAACGCCAACGACGAGCTGACCACGATTCCGCGCGGGCCGCTCGGTTCCGGCACCCGGCTGCTCATATATCTGACGGAACTCATGTCCGCCGGCCGTCGTTAGGCTAGGTAGGACATCTTGCCCGCGTCCATCCTCGATTCCATCTCCTCTCCCGCCGACCTCCGCGGTCTCAGCGCTAGCCAGCTCGACCAGCTGGCGCGAGAGATCCGCACCTTCCTGGTCGAAAAGATCTCGCGCAGCGGCGGCCACCTCTCCCCCAACCTGGGAGTTGTCGAGCTGACGCTGGCGCTCCACCGCGTCTTCGAAAGCCCACGCGACGCCATCATCTGGGACACCGGCCACCAGGCTTACGTGCACAAGCTGGTCACCGGCCGCGCGGGCGACTTCGACTCCCTGCGCCAGCCGGGCGGCCTTTCTGGCTACCCGAACCGGGGCGAGAGCGAGCACGACCACGTCGAGAACAGCCACGCCTCGACCTCGCTTTCCTACGCCGTCGGCCTGGCCGAGGCGCGCCTGCGGCGGGGCGAGCCGGGCCACGTGGTAGCGGTGATCGGCGACGGCGCGCTGACCGGCGGGATGGCCTACGAGGCGCTGAACCAGATCGCCCACCTCCGGCCGCCCAACCTGGTCGTGATCCTCAACGACAACGGGCGCTCTTACGCGCCCACCGTGGGCGGCGTCGCCCAGCACCTGTCGTCGCTCCGCCTGGACCCCCGCTACGAGCGCGTCAAGGAGGAGATCGACCACCGGCTGCGCGAGCTGCCGGTGGTGGGCAGCAGCGCCCACGAGGCGGCGCGACGGCTCAAGGAGTCGATCAAGCAGCTGCTCTCCCCGCGCTCGATGTTCGACTCGCTGGGACTGAAGTACTCGGGGCCGGTGGACGGCCACGACCGCGCCGCCCTGGAGGAGATGCTGCGCCGGGCGCGGCGGCTGCGACATCCGGCCGTGCTCCACGTGGTGACCGACAAGGGCCACGGCTACGGGCCGGCGGTCGAGGAGGAGATCGACCGCATGCACGGCGTCTCGGCTTTCGACCCGCTGACCGGGAAGCCGCTGCGGACCGAGCTCTCCTACACCGACGTCTTCGGCGAGGCGCTCTTCGCCTCCGCCCAGCGGCGCCCGGAGGTGGTCGCGATCACGGCGGCAATGGCCTCCTCGACCGGGCTGCTCAACTTCGCGCGCGAGTTCCCCGACCGCTTCTTCGACGTCGGCATCTGCGAGCAGCACGCCGTGACCTTCGCGGCTGGGCTGGCGCTGGGCGGACTGCGGCCGGTCGTGGCGGTCTATTCGACCTTTCTGCAGCGCGCCTTCGACCAGGTGATCATGGACGTGGCCCTGCACCGGCTGCCGGTGGTGTTCATATTGGATCGCGCCGGCGTGACCGGGCCCGACGGGTCCTCGCACCACGGCGTATTCGACCTCTCCTACCTGCGATTGATTCCCGGCCTGCGGGTGTGCACGCCGGCCGACGCGACCGAGCTCTGCGCGCTGCTGGAGACCGCTCTATCTCTGGATGGGCCGGTGGCGATCCGCTATCCGCGTGGCGCGGCGCCTTCAACCCCTGACCTGCCGGTCGAGCCTCTGCCGGTCGGACGCTGGGAGGAGGTCCGCCGGGGATCGGACGCGGCGGTGCTGGCCGTGGGACGGATGGTCGCGGTCGCCGTCGCCGCGGCCGAGCGCCTGGAATCGGACTCGGGCATCTCGTGCGGCGTGATCAATGCGCGCTGGATCAAGCCCGTGGACGGGCGGCTGCTGTCGGATTGGGCCCGACGCTACCCGATCCTGGTCACGGCCGAGGACAACGTCGGCAGCGGCGGCTTCGGTGGCGCGGTGCTGGAGGCGCTGGCGCCGGTCGGGCTGGCGGGCAAGGTGCGCATCGCCGCGCTGCCGGACGCTTTCTTGCCGCATGGGCGGCCGGCGGAGATCCTGGCCGCGCATGGGCTCGACGCCGAGGGCCTCGCCGGGGCGGTTCGCTCGGCGGTGGGGTCGCCACACCCCGCGCGTTAGCGCCTCCGAGCCAGGTTTCGGGCGCTGGGGGCCGACGACATCGGTGAGGTCCGAGCTCGCCGCCAGAGCCCACAGCGCCGGCGGCCCTCGCTCAATCCGCCAGAAAAGCTCCCCTCCCCTGTTTTCCCGGGAAACCAGAGGATTGGACCCCCAGTAGCCACTGGTTTTTCGAGAAACCGGCGCCGCGGGAGCCGCTAATCCGCGGTTTTTCGAGAAACCGCAGAGTTCAGAGCGGCTTGCGACCGGGGAACCCCTCGCCGATCCGGTGCCAGTGGCCCACCACCGGCTCGCCCAGCTTCCAGCACAGCTCCACCAGCTCGCCGTCGCGATAGCTGAGGAAGTCGACCAGCCCCTCATGCGGGTCCTTGAGCTGCACCCCCATCTCATCGAGCTGCCGGATCGCCCTCAACAGCTCGGCCTGCGCCTCCTCGATCGCCGCCTCCCGGCGGCCAACCTCGCCGTCGCTGCCGGAGCTCGGACCGCCGCGCGCGGCCTTGTAGCGCGCGATCCGGAGCGCGTCCTCGAGCTCGGGCATCTCCGCCATCGTCTCGACGATCCGCACCGTCAGCTGCCGGACCAGCGGCAGCGCCGCGTTGGCCTCGCGCGCGTCGTAGGTGCGAACCGGTTCCTCGCTCACGCCTCATTAGCGTATTGACTGGATGACTCCCAGCGACCGCCGGCGCGTGCTGGCCACGGCCGGCACCGTGGTCTTCATGAACTTCGCGGCGGTGCTCGGCCTGGTCCCCCTCTTCCCCAGCGTCGCCCGCGACCTCGGGCTGGGCCCCGACAGCCTCGGCGTCTACCTGCTCCTGGGCTCGCTGGCCAACTCCCTGCTGCAGCTGCCGGGCGGCGTCCTCGCCGACCGCTTCGGGCGCCGCCGCGTACTCATCGCAGGTCTGGTCCTGATGTGCGCAGGCCAGCTCCTGCGCTGGCAGGCGCCGACCGCGGCCATCTTCGGCGCCGGCCAGGTCGTGCTCGGCGTGTGCTCGGTCCTCTCGGTCTCGCCCAGCTATGCGGTGGTGGCCGACGCCTACACGACCGGCCGCGCCCAGGCCATGGGCGTGATCCAGATCGCGGTCAACACCGGCCAGGTCGCCGGCTACCTGGTCGCCGGCGCGGTCGCCCCCTTCCTCGGCTGGCGCGGGTACGCGCTCGGAACGGCCCTGCTGCCGCTGCTCCTGATCCCGCTGGTGGCGACCATGCCCGAAGTGCGGCACCCGCCCAGCGGACGCTCGCTCGGTGGCGAGGTGGTGGCCGCGCTGCGCTTTCTCCTCTGGCCACCCTCAGCCGCGATCGCGGTCGCCGCCGCCACCGCTCTCGGCTCCGGCTTCGGCGCCTCCTACCTGCTCCCCTTCCTGGCCCACGCGCACGGCATCAGCGCCGGCTGGACGAGCGTGCTCCTGGTGCCGTACGTCGTGGGCTCGGTGGTGGGAGCGCCACTGGCCGGCCGCTGGGCGGACCGGGCCGGTCTGCGCCTGCCGCTCACTGTGTCCTTCTCGGCGGCGGCGGTGGCGATCCTGGCCTTCGGGCTGGCCGGCTTCAGCCCGCTGGCGGTGGTTCTCTGCTTCGGCGTCATCGGCGCCGGCACCAGCTCGAGCGTGGCGATGTGCGCCACCACCATCGTCGAGCTGGCCGGGCGTACCGGTACCGGCTCCGGCGCCGCCCTCGGGGGCCTGCGCGTGGGGCAGGCGCTTGGCCCCGCCCTGGCGCCGGCCGGGGTCGGCTTCCTGCTGGTGCGCGAGGGCAGCCTCGCCGCCTACGCCGCCCTCGCGCTCACCTGCCTGGTCGGGATCGCGCTGGCCCGGATCGCTACGGCGCCGCGGGAGCAGCCGCCGGTACCTGCTCCAGAACCGACTTGAGCGCCTGCGTGGCGCCGAGCAGCGCCGCCGTCTCGACCGGAATCACCAGTTTGGTGTTGGCGCTGTCCGCGAACCGCGTCAGCGTGTCGAGCTGAAGGATCGCCAGCAGCTCGGGATCCGGTTTGCCGGCGTGGATGGCGTTGTAGACCGCGGCGATCGCCTGCGCGCGACCCTCGGCCTGCAGGATCTGTGCCTGGCGCTGGCCCTCGGCATACAGGATCTGCGACTGGCGCTGGCCCTCGGCCTGCTTGATCGCCGCCTGCTTCTGGCCTTCGGCGACGTTGATCGCCGACTGCTGCTGACCCTCGGACTCCAGAATCGCCGCGCGCTTGGACTGGTCGGCCTGCTTCTGGAGGGCCATCGCTTGCAAGATCGGGGCGGGCGGCACGATGTCGATGATCTCCACCCGGTTGATCCGGACGCCCCACTTGTCGGTCTCGGTCTCCATCCGCTGCTGGAGGCGGGCGTTGATCGTCTCGCGCTGGCTGAGGGCGTCGTCGAGTGACATCTCGCCGAGGACGGCGCGCAGTGAAGCGCGCGCGAGCTGGTCGATTGCGACGAAGTAGTTGCTGACCTGGAAGAGCGCCAGCCGAGGGTCGACGACCTGGCTGAAGATGGTCGCGTTGACCTGCAGCGAGACGTTGTCCTTGCTGATGACGTCCTGGCGGTCGCCGGTGCGCGGGACCTCGCGCATGTCGATCAGCTCCATGGCGTCGATGAAGGGCACCAGGAAGGTGATGCCGGGGTTGCGGATGCTGTGGAATTGCCCCAGGCGCTTGACGACGCCGACGAGGCCCTGCTGGACCACGCGGACCGCCCGCACCACGATCACCAAGGCGAGCAGGACGATGAGTCCCGCGACGACTACACCAGGCATGGCTACGACTCCTTCAATTCAGGGCGCGACGACCAGCGTCGTGTTGCGGATCTCGACCACCTGGACCTCCTGTCCGGTGCTGAGCGGCGACCCGTCCGCGGAGACCGCCCGCCACTGCTCACCCATGATCCGGACGTGGCCGGCCGCCGTGGGTCCCCCGATCGGATCGGTGACCACGGCCGTCCGGCCGATCATCTCCTGGGCTCCGGAAAGGACCGGCACACGTGACTGCCGGTGGCGAAGGTAGCGCAGCAGGAGCGGCCGGGCCACGAAGATCCCGAGCACGGCCAGCAGGAAGAAGACCACCGACTGGCTGATGAGGCTCTCCCCTACCGCGGCGGCGGCAGCGGCGCCCAGCGCCGCCACCGTCACGAAGATGGCGAACATGGCGAGCGTGGCGACCTCGGCGACCAGGAAAGCGATCGCTATCACCAGCCAGACGTAGGCCATCTTCTGCGGCGCTAGGGTAATCCGCATGCTCAGCGTCCGCGAGCGGGTTAGCGCGGCGCGAGTGGGCATCCTCGGCACGCTCGGCCCCGGCGGCGCGCCTCACCTGGTCCCGTTCTGCTTCGTCCTCGAGGGCGACGTCATCTACTCGGCGACCGACCAGAAGCCGAAGCGGACCAACCGGCTGGCGCGCTTCCTGCACGTCGAGCGCGATCCACGGGTGTCGGTTCTGGTCGAGAACTGGTCGGAGGACTGGGAGCGGCTATGGTGGGTTCGCATGGACGGGCGGGCGCGGGTGCTCGGCGGCGGCGGCGCCGACGCCGCGGAAGCGCAGCGCGCCCTCGCGCTGCTGACCGCGAAGTACGCGCAGTACCGCGAGCGGCCGCCGGCGGGCCCAGTCCTGGCGATCGCGATCGAGCGCTATCGATCCTGGCCCGAGTCGCCGTGAGCAGGTTTCTCGGGCTGCTGAATGATCTGGCGCGGTTCACCGATGCCGAGATGGCGCGACCCTGGACGTGGCCCGGCCACGCCGGGGAGGCGCTGCAGCTCCGCGACCTGCACTGGCGGATCGTCGAGGCCGAACAGGCGGCGCTGGTCACAGCACCGGTGGCGACCACCGAACCGGCCGCCATCATGGACCTCGCCCAGACCGCCTTGGGCGATCTGCGCGGATTGCTGACCGGGCTGCCGGGGATGCTGCTCGACCGCGAGCCGGACTCCGGCGAGTGGACTCTGCGCGAGGTGCTGGCCCACGTGCTGCTGGTGGAGCGCCGGTACCTGCGCCAGGTTCGGTATGCGGCCGAGCGCGCGGAGACCGATCCCGTCTATCTGCGGGCGCCTCTTGAGCTCCAGGAGGAGGAGCGCGCGGGCGACGTGGCCGACTGGCTCGAGCGCCTCGAGCAATCTCGCGCGGAGAGCGACGCCTACTGCTCCCGGCTGCCGCTGGAAGCGCTGATCCGGCCCACGATGTGGGCCGGTCATGAGGTTGACGTGCGCTTCCGGCTGCACCGCTTCGCGGCCCACCTCGACGAGCACCGGATCCACTGCCAGAAGGTCGTGCGCGCACTGGGAATCGAGCCCACCGAGGCGCGCGAGATCGTACGCACGCTCTCCGGGCTGCGCGGCTCCCACGAGCGAAGGACGCCGCGCGAAGAACTGGACAGCCTGGACGCGCGCCACCTGGCCCTCGCCGCCAACGCCTAGCCAAAGCCCGTGATCTCCGGCTGGGCCTGGCGGACCGGATAGAAGACCGGACCCGCCATCACCTCCACGATGTCCATCCCGTACGGCCCCAGCCAGGTTCCTCCGGAGAGCACCTCCCAGGAGCGGGCGTAGGTGATGATCGCCGAGACCGGGTAGCCGCCCGCCGACTGGGTCTGGTAGCGATGGACGACGGTGGCCGGCATCGGATAAGCCTGTCCAAACCCGGCCGGGACCGAGTAGAAGTCCTCCCCGCCATCGCCGAAAACCCAGGTCACCTGCTCGGGCCGCGAAGAGACCACGTACTCGGTCGAACCTACGTACTCGACGTTGTAAACGCTGGCCGGGCGCGGCGAAAGCCAAAAGTAGGAGTCGAGTCCGGTTAGTCCTGCCGGCCACGGGTTGATCTGAACGCTCGGCGGCGGTGGCGCCGGTGGTGGTGGCGGCGGCGCCAGGACCGAGCCACAGGCGACCTGGTCGCCGGTCCCATTGCCGAGGGCGTCGAAGGCGCTGACATGGACGCAGGCCGTCTGTCCCGCGGCCAACCCGGAGGCGGTCAGCGCCCGAGGATAGGGCGTAGCCGCGTACTGTTGGGGCGGTCCGCCGTTGACGGTCACCCAGGACAGAAAGTGATCGAACCCGGCGACAAAGTAGTCGGCGCCCGCGCCGTCGCCGCGATCGCTGACCGGTCCCCAGCTGAAGCTGACCGAGCTGGTCGTGACCCCGATGACCACTGGGACCGGCGGGTTGGGTGGCACCGAGTCGACATAGATGTCGACCACCGGCCACCCGTAGACGTCGGCCATGTACGGCGGAGGACCCCCGGCGCCGAAGTAGCCGTACCCGCAGCTGCCGCCGAAGGTCCAGTTGTAGTAGCCCACGAACTGCTTCGCGTGACCGTGCACCTGCCAGCCGAAGTCGGCGAAGTTCCAGTGGCCCGGAGGACCGCCGTAGTAGCTGGTCGTGATGTAGTGCCAGCCGGAGTCGTCGCCAGGATGGCCGGCGAAGTCCCCGTACCAGTACCCGTACCACTGGTCCCAGCCGGGGTCGTAGTGGATGCCCCAGAAGGTGTCCCGCTCGGGGTTGTTGGGCACCGAAGGGTCGTTGGTGACGACGGAGGTATAGGTGTAGGGCAAGAACGAGTACCAGGGACAGAACCCCCAGGGATCGCCATAGGCGGAGCCCCAGCTGCTGGCCGCCACCTCGCGCGTGGCGGTCAATGAGCTGAGGCCCCACAGAAGCCCGATCAGCAGGACCGCCACCCGGCGCATGCACGCACTCTCGGCCCTCGCGAGCGCGAGTGGAACCCCTGTTAAGACCCGGCCTTTACAACCCGACGTGGGCGCCCATACTGCCCGCACTTTCCGGGGGGACATGGGGGGAGGATGGCAATCAAGGGCCTGCTCAACTCGGCGTTGGGTTGGTGGCGATGCTGGTCCTCGTCGGCTGCATGACTGTGAACTAGCAGGCTGATGAAAAAGCCTCGCGCGCATGCGCGTGCGCGCGCGAGGCCCTAAACTGCCAGCAACTCGTCTCCCGCTTCGTCCTCATCCACGTCCTCCAGGAGGCAGCATGCGCGGCTCGACCACCCGCCAGGTCACCTTGCTCACCGTCACAGCCGACGACCTAATCCCCCCAGACCACCCGATCCGGCGCGTGAAGCCGTTCGTGGAAGCCGCACTCGCACAGCTGAGCCCCGTCTTCGACGAGATGTACGCCGAGAGCGGCCGACCCTCGATCCCACCCGAGCACCTGCTCAAGGCCTGCCTGCTGATGGCCTTCTATTCGATCCGGAGCGAGCGTCAGTTCTGCGAGCGGCTGCAATATGACCTGCTCTTCAAGTGGTTCCTGGACCTCAATGTCGAGGATCCCGCCTTCGACCAGAGCACCTTCGCCAAGAACCGAGAGCGGCTGCTCGACCACGACGTCAGCCGGCGCTTTTTCGAGGCGGTCCTCGAGCTCGCCCGCCAGCAGCACTTGCTCTCCAACCAGCACTTCACGGTTGACGGCACCCTGCTCGAATCCTGGGCCTCGCTCAAGAGTTTCAAGCCTCGCGGTCCCAACCTGGGCGGCCAGCGCAAGCCGAAGCGGGGAGGCCGGCGACCACCGCCTCCAGGCAGCAACCCCGAGGTCAACTTCCACGGGGAGAAGCGAAGCAACCAGACTCATATCTCAACCACCGACCCCGAAGCCAGGCTGGCCCGCAAAGGCCTCGGCAAGGAGGCCAAGCTGAGCTTCGCCGCCCATCTCTTGATGGAGAACCGCAACGGGCTCGCTGTTGACGTCCTGGTCACCGAAGCGACTGGGACCGCGGAGAGGGATGCCGGCGTCGTCATGGTCAGCAAGCTGCGCCAGCGGCATCCCGGCCGGCGACTGACGGTCGGCGCCGACAAGAACTACGACACCGAGAACTTCGTCAACCAGATGCGCGAGCTCAAGGTCATTCCCCACGTCGCTCAGAACATCACCGATTTCCGGGGCAGCCGGATTCCCTACCGCATCGCCAACCAGCCCGGGTACGCCATCAGCCAGCGGATGCGCAAACGGATCGAGGAGATCTTCGGCTGGCTGAAGACGGTCGCTGGTGGCCGGAAGCTCAGATATCGCGGGATGAGACGAAACCAGCTCTGGGCCGACATAGCCACCGCCGCCTTCAACCTGGTCAGAATCGGAAACCTCATGGCGGAGCCTGCATAGATGGCAACCAAACAGCGTTTGCCAGCCCGGATCGTGAGCCCGGGCGCCGCTCTTGAGCGCCTCCAGTGGGTGCCTCAGAGCGCTATCGCTGTCGGCGTCGACACCTTCGGCGCCCGTTCTCACGGCATTAGGCCCCGCAAGCGCCTGCCGGGCGGTTGTTCATCACCCTGCTAGTTGCCTGTAACGGTTGGATGGGCTGCAGGCCGCAGGCGCCCGGCCGGCTGGGACGTCGGATGCGGTCCATCTAGCCGGTAAAGGCATCTAGGGCGTCGAAGTACTGACGCCCTGCGGCGCCGGAGCCAGCGAGCGGTACCAGGCCGCCAGCTCGGCGACCCCTTCCGCGAAGCTGCCGACCTGCGGCGACCAGGTCAGCTCGCGGCGGCTGCGCCCGCCCTCCAGCCGCCGCGGCTTGGCCAGCAGGTCCAGGCTCAGGTGGCTGGGCCAGCACTCGCTTCCGACCGCGGTGCGCAGCTCGCGCAGAGAGGCGCCCAGGTAAGCCAGGTCGTAGGGCACCGATCCGATCCGCGGGGCGACTCCGAGCACGGCCGCCGCCGCCTCCAGCAGCTCGCGCCACGTCCCCTCGAAGCCGGACACCAGGTAGGTGGCGCCTGGCCGGCCGCGCTGCGCCGCCGCGGCGAGGGCCCGGCCCAGGTCAGGCCCGGCCAGGAAGCTGTGCGGGACGCGGCCCGCCTCGGGCAGCTTCAGGTGGCCGCCCTCGAGTTCGGCCAGCAGCCGCGCCAGCAGCCGGTCGTGGCCGCCGAAGCCGGTCGCCGGCCGGACCACCACCAGTTCGAGCGCGCCCCGGTTGAGCCGCAGCCACTCCTCCTCGCGCCGCTTCAGCTTCTCGTAGGCGTGAACGGGCCGCGGCTCCGACGCCTCGGTGAGCGCCATCGCCTCGGGATGGTCGGCGCCGTAGACCAGCGCGGAGCTGAGGTGCACCAGACGCCGCACACCGGCCTGGCTGCAGGCGCCGAGGACCCGTGGCAGCAGGGGGTGCGGCTGGCGCATGACGCGCAGCTTGGTGCCCGCGTCCCAGGTCGGGGCGGCCACGATCACGACCTCAGCGCCCGAGGCCGCCGCCTCCAGGTCGCCGTCGGGGTCGACTGCTCTCGCCTCCGGCAGCGCTCTGAGGGCGTGGCGCCCGGCGTACTCCGAGGCACCGATCACGAGCGTATTCATGGCGACCCGCCGCGATCGTAGCTGCCGGGGCTTTCCGTGTCTCCTCCGCGACGCCGCAGCAGGCCCCTGAAGAGGCCCGACATCCAGCCCGGACGCCGCGCTTGGGCGGGCCGGCCGAAGGCGTGCAGGATGCCGGTACGGACCGATTCGAGGATGCGCTGGACCCGCCGGTTGACCTCCCACCAGCTCGGTGGATCGGGCCGGATGGGCGGCCCGATGGAGACGGTCACCTCGCCGAACGGGCGCAGCCGGTCGATGCCGGTGATGGCGACCGGACAGATCGGCACGCCGGCCTGGAGCGCGAAATGGGCGACGCCCTTCTTGAGCGGCTTGAGGGCCCGCCCGCGCGAGTAGTGGCCCTCGGGAAAGATCAGGATGTTGCCGCCTCGGCGGAGGACCTGGTAGACGGTGGCGACGCCGCGCTCGTCGAGGTCGCCGCGCAGCGGCTGGATCGGGAACACGCCGAACCTGGGCACCAGCCGCCGCTTCCAGCGGCGGTTGAAGACGGTGTCGCGACGGGCCATCGTGTACACCATCGGACGCCGCGGGAAGACGGCCACGATGAAGGCGGTGTCGAACCAGGCCTGGTGGTTGGCGGCGATGATGAAGGGCGGCGGCGGCAGGTTCTCGAGCCCCTCGACCCGGGTCCGAAAGAGCGTGAAGACCAGGAATCGGACCACGGTGACAGCCAGCCGGTAGAGCCAGGGCGGGTCATACGGTTCGGGGTGCGCCAGCTCCTCGAAGGGCGGTGCCGGCTGGCGGCCGGCGCCGACCGCCTGTCGATACTCCGGGCCCTGATAGAGCCCGCCGGAAGGCCCGGGCTCGGGCGGCCGCTCCAGCTCGCCGGGGAGGTCGGCGGGCTGGGTGGCGACAACCGGCAAAGCCGGGTCGGCATCAGAGGAACCGGCTGAGGACTCGGTTGAACTCATCGGGCCTCTCGGCCTGCGGCGTGTGGCCGGCGCCCTCGATCACCGCCAGCTGCGACCCCGGCAGCTCGCGGTGGGCGCGCGTGGCGTGGGCGAGCGGGAACAGCGGGTCCGCCGAGCCCCAGACCAGGAGCACCGGCACCTTGATCTGGCGCAGCCGCGGGGTGAGGTCGTGGCGGCCGAAGACGGCCGAAGGCCGGACCATCGAGCGCACCGTCGCCAGGTAGGCGTCGGCGTAGCCCTCCGCCGAGTACATCTCGCGCAGGAGCTCGAGGTAGCTGTCGTCCATCGTCCGCTCGAGGTCGGCGGCGGCACCCGTGTAGCGCGAGGCGAAATGCCGGATCACACCCGCCGGGGCGCGGTTGACCGCCTCCCGGGCGACCCGCATCGCCGCCTCCCCAACTCTCGGCAGCATCACCAGTGGATAGACGAGCTGCACCTGTGGCCGGCCCAGGCCGAGCGAGTTGACGAGCACCAGCTTGCTGACGCGGGTCCTGAATTCGAGTGCCAGCTCGAGGGCTACCCGGCCGCCCATCGAGGTCCCCACCACGGCCACTGACCGCTGCCCGATCGCGTCCAGGTAGCGAAGCAGCGTGCGCGCGAAGAGCGGAATCCCGTAGCGAGCGGTGCGCGGCTTGTCGGTGCGGCCAAAGCCGGGGAGGTCGGGAGCCAGCACCCGGTGCGAGCGCGCCAGCGGCGCGAGGTTGAAGCGCCACTCGATGTAGCCCGAGGACCCGAGGCCGTGGATGAAGAGCACCGGCGAGCCCCGACCGCCGTAGGTGTGGTGCACCTGCAGCCGCCCGACCGTGACGAAGCCCGAATGCAGCGCCGGCGGGCTCACGGCAGGATGACCGTCAGCCCGTTGGGGATCGCCTCGATGTCGGCGGGCGTGCTGCCGGCGCGCGCCGCGTCGGCGTGGACATGCATCGGTGGATCGGTCTCGATCCGGACGTGGCGCACGCGATAGGCCTGCACGCCCTTCGGCGGCTGGCCGCGGACGACCGCCTCCAGCACCCGGGCGGGTACACCCAGCTTGGTGCCGCCGTCGATCGCCAGGTCCAGGTAGGGCATCTCGGGAGTCGTCTCTCCAACCGGCATTCGGGCTCCGGTGTAGGGCGTGTTGGCGACGACGATCGTCACGGCTTCCCCACTCAGCTCGACGTCGCCGGAAACGCGGAAGGGGAAGCGCTGGCCGGAAGCCACCGCCGCCAGCGCGTCCAGCACCTCGCCGTAGTGGAGGTCCTTGGCGGCCTCGCCCAGCGCGATCGAGTCGCCGAAGAGCCCGATCGCGGCCGCCTCCAGGAAGAGATTGCCGTTGACCTGGCCGATGGTCACCCCTCGGGGCTGCCCGGTCTTGATGACGCCGATCGCGGCGTCAAGCTCGGTCGGCAGGTCGAGGCTGCGTGCGAAGTTGTTGAAGGTTCCCATCGGGACCACGCCGAAGGCGTGGGTGGTGCCGGCCAGCCGCCGGGCGACCGCGGCGATCGTGCCGTCGCCACCGCAGGCGATGACCAGCGAGCGGCCGGGCAAGCTCCGGATCTGGTCGCTGTCGGGCGGGAAGTGGACGACCTCGCATTCGGGGAACTCGCGCCGCAGCCGCTCCATCACGGCGTCGGTCACCGCGCCCGCCCCCGGATTCACGATCAGCAGCCGAGCGCGGGCGGTCACTATGTTGGGAGTATGGCGATGGCCGCCGCGCAGCCGGAAGGCCCGCTCCGCCGCGCGGCGCTGCGCGTGCTGCCGCGGCGCCGGGAGACGCTCGACGCCCGCCTCTACATGCTCGTCAACCGGCTTCCCCATCCGCCGTCCGGCGACGAGTACATCGAGCTCCTTTCCGACCTCGGCAAGGGCGCGGGCTGGGTGACGGCGAGTGCCTGGCTGGCGATCCGCGACGGCGCCCGCGGCCGGCGCGCCGGGCTGGCCGCGACCGCCGCCATGTTCGCCTCGGTGGCGCTGGTCCAGGGGCCGCTCAAGCAGGTCTTCCGCCGCCGCCGCCCCTTCAAGCGGCGGCTGGCGATCGTGGTCGGGCGCGAGCCGGTCGACTCTTCATTCCCCTCCGGCCATACCGCCGGGTCCTTCGCCGCGGCTACCGCCCTCGCTGCGTTCTATCCCGCCGAGCGCCCGCTGCTGCTGCTCTTCGCGGGCGCGGTCGGAGCCAGCCGCGTCTACCTCGGTCACCACTTCCCGAGCGACGTGCTGGTCGGGGCCGTGATCGGCTCCGCCATCGGCGGCGCCTCAGCCCGGCTCGCGGCTCTCCCTCCGCGGCTCAGGCAGCCCGCCGATCTCCTCCCCGCCGCTGAAGCGCCGTCCCCCCGCCGTCACCGCCCCCGCCCCGTGCGCCGTCCACTGCACACCGTCCCATACGGCGGCCGTAGCTTCGTCGAGTCCGAGGAGGCTTAAACCGGGCGGCGCGTTCTCGACGTTCCAGCGCCAGAAGCGCTCGTAGTGCGGCACCACCGCGACTCCAGGGACAAGGCCCAGGGCCGGCTTCAGGCGACGTTCCTCATGGTGCGGCCAGCGCGCCATCACCAGCGTCGACTCGGCCATCGCCATCGCGCCCGCCGAGGACCCGGCGAGGGCGGCTCCCGCCCGCCAGGCCGCCACGATCGCGGCCCACACCCGCGTGTCGTGGAGTGCGTCCACCACCAGCCCGGGGTCGCCGCCCACCAGGTAGAAGAAGGTGCCCCCTTCTGCCTCGACCACCAGCCGTCCCGCCTGGGCGTCGCGCCGCTTGAGCACCGGCAGCTCGCGCACTTCGAGGCCGAGCCGCGCAAACCAGGCGACCGCGTTGGCGACCGCGCGGTCTGGACCCTGGCGGGCGGCCGCGGTTGGGACCACGAAGGCGGGGCCGGCGCCCCCCGCCTCGACCAGCTGCTCGTCCTGCGGCTCGTTGCCGGGGCGGAACTCGTTGCCGCCGTTAAGCACCAGCAGTCCCTCCATTTGAGCCTCAGTACGATAGGCCGGAATGCCCGGCTCCCCCGTGCGGGTCCGGATGGCGCCCAGCCCGACCGGCTTCGTCCATCTCGGCAGCGCTCGCACCGCGCTCTTCAACCTGCTCTACGCTCGCCGTCGCGGCGGCGTCTGGGTCCTCCGCCTCGAGGACACCGATGTCGAGCGCAACCGGCCCGAGTTCGAGGCCGCCATCTACGACGGCTTCCACTGGCTCGGCTTGGAGTGGGACGAGGGACCCGACGTGGGGGGCCCCTACGCGCCCTACCGGCAGAGCGAGCGGCTCGACCTCTACCGCGAGTCGGCGGCCCGGCTGCTTCAGACCGGCGGCGCGTACCGCTGCTACTGCACCAAGGAGGAGCTGGCGGCCGAGCGCGAGCAGGCCGAGCGCGAGCACCGGCCCTACCGCTACTCGCGACGCTGCCTGACCGACCCGCCATCCGGCCGCACCGAATTCACAGTGCGGTTCAAGCTGCCGGACGCCCCCGAGCGCGTGGAGTGGGACGACCTCATCCGCGGCCCGGTGGCCTTCGAGCTCTCCGAGCTCGACGACTTCATCATCATGCGCACCGACGGCACCCCGCTCTACAACTTCTCGGTCGCCGTCGACGACCACCAGATGCGGATCACGCACGTGCTGCGCGGCGAGGAGCACGTCTCCAACACGCCGCGCCAGCTGCTGCTGCTCAAGGCCCTCGGCTCCCAGCCGCCGGCCTATGCCCACCTGCCGGTGATCGTCGGCCAGGACCGCGCCAAGCTGAGCAAGCGCAAGCATCCAGAGGCGCGGCTGTCGCTCTACCAGGAGCTCGGCTACCTGCCGGCGGCGATGCTCAACTACCTGGCTTTGCTTGGCTGGAATCCAGGCTCGACCGAGGAGATCTTCAGCCTCGAGGAGCTGGAGCGGATTTTCGACCTGGACCGGGTCCAGCGCTCGCCGGCGATGTTCGACTGGCAGCGGCTGGACTGGCTCAACGGCCAGTACATCCGGCGCCTCGAGGACGCCGAGCTGATCGAGCTGCTGCGGCCCAACGTCCCCGAGCTGCCGCCGGAGAAGCTGGCGGAGGCGATGCCTGAGCTCAAGACTCGGCTGCCACGGCTGGCCGAGGCGCGCCCGCTGCTCGAATACCTCTGGGAGGAGCCGGCGGCTGCCGAGCTCGACCCCGAAGCGCTGGAAAAGCTCCGCGCTGCCCGCGCCGCGCTGTCGGAGGTGGACTGGCAGCCGGAGACCATCGAGCAGGCGCTGGACGCGGTTCGTGACGAGCACGGCTGGTCGCGCAACGCGCTCTTCAAGCCGCTGCGGCTGGCGTTGACGGGGAGGTCGATCTCGCTGCCGATCCACTACACGGTGGCGCTGCTGCCCAAACCAGAAGCGCTGCGGCGTCTGGATAGAGTGCTCGCCTGATGCCGCCGCTGACGATCGTGATCGACCTCGATCCCAACCTGATCCAGTTGGGACCCTTCCTCGTCACCTGGCACGGCGTCTTCAGCGTGCTCGGGATCATCGCCGCCGCCCGTCTGGGCGCCTGGCTCCTCGAACGGCGTGACGGCGTGACGCCGGATCGCGTCTACGACATGGCCTTCTGGATGATCGTGGCCGGTTTGATCGGCGCTCGCCTGCTCTACGTCTGGGAGAACTACCAGCAGTTCGCCGGCGGGCCCTGGTACAAGCCGCTGCTGCTCAACGAGGGCGGCATCAGCCAGTGGGGCGGCATCTTCGGCGCGCTGATCGGCGGCTACCTCTGGTCTCTGCGCAACCGCTTCTCCTACTGGAAGGTGATCGATGCCGCGGGACCCGCCAACGCGGTCGGCTTCCTGATCGGCCGGATCGGCGACGTGATCAACGGCGAGCACCACGCGATCCCGACCACGCTGCCCTGGGGCGTGGAGTACGTGAATCCGCACACGCTCGGCCAGCCCGGGCTGGTCGTCCATCCTGAGGTCGCCTACGAGATGGTGCTCTGCCTGCTCCTGCTGGGCGCGCTGCTGCCGTTCTGGAACCGGATGCGCGACCAGCTTCCGGCCGGGGTCACCGGCCTGACCTGGCTCGCGCTCTATGCGGCGGGGCGCACGCTGCTCAGCTTCCTGCGTGAGGACTCGCTATTCCTCGGGCTCCGCCAGGCGCAGTGGGCGGGGCTGGCGATGGTCGCGATCTGGGCGATCGCGGTGCCGATCCTGCTCCGCCGACAGCGGCGGCGACAGCCCGAGCCCGAGGACCCGGCGATGGAGGCGGTGGCCTGACTTTGCGGGGGCTCAAAGGCAAGCGCGCGGTCGTCACCGGCGCCTCGGGCGGCATCGGGAGCGCCATTTGCCGGCGGCTGGCCGAGGAGGGCGCGCTGGTGGCGGTGACCGACCTCGCGCTCGAGCCGAGCCAGGCGCTGGCGAGCGAGATCGGCGGAACGGCGCACGTCCTCGATGTCACCGACCCCGCCGCGGCGGCCGCGCTCGCCGCCGAGCTGGCCGAGGTGGACGTCGTGGTCAACAACGCAGGCTGGGACCAGGTCTCGCCCTTCCTGGAGACCGGCCCCGAGCTCTGGGAGAAGCTGCTGCGGATCAACCTCTTCGGCCAGATCGCGGTCGCGCACGCCTTCGCCAGGGGGATGGCCGCGCGCGGCCGAGGCAGCATCGTCAACATCGCCAGCGACGCGGGCAAGGTGGGCTCGAGCGGCGAGACCGTGTACTCGGCCACCAAGGGCGGCGTCATCGCGTTCACCCGCAGCCTCGCCCGCGAGCTCGCGCGCAGCGGCGTGCGCGTCAACTGCGTCTGCCCCGGCCCCACCGAAACGCCGTTCCTGGAAGCCTTCCAGGCCCACGAGAAGGGCGGCCGGATCATCGAGGCGATGACGCGCATGGTGCCGATGCGGCGGCTCGGCCAGCCGGACGAGATCGCCGCCATGGTCACCTTCCTTGCCAGCGACGACGCCGGCTACATCACCGGCCAGTCGTTCAGCGTGAACGGCGGCCTGACGATGCAGTAGCGGCCCGCGCGAGGAGCGCCAGCGCCCGGGCGGGCGCTTGCGGCTCGTGCTTGAAGTAGGCGTAGACGTCGCGCTCCTGCGCCTCGTTCGCCAGCCGCTCGGACCAGGGCGCGAGCTCCTCGTCGCTGTAGTCGCGCCGCAGCCGGTAGTAAGCGAAGGGCGCCGTGCGCACCTCCGGCGCGCGCGGCCACTTGTCCTCGTCGGTGACGACCAGCGCCGCGCCCCGCTGCTCCAGCACCGTATACACGGCGTCGTCGAACCAGGAGGGGTCGCGAAACTCCACCGCCGCCGCCAGGCCGAGCGCCTCCAGCACGGCGTCCAGCAGCTCGGGATCCCGGCCCCTGGTCGGCGGCCACTGGAGCAGCACCGGGCCCAGCCGCTCGGCCAGCGCCGCCAGCTGGGGTCCGAGCTGCCGGGCCAGCCCCGCCTTGTCGAATGCCGCGCCGGAGTAGGTCAGGCCGCGATGCGCTTTGAAGCAAAAGCGAAAGCCGGGCGGGGTCTCGGTGGCCCACTTCGCGAGCGCCGCGGGCTTGGGCGTCCGGTAGAAGGTTCCGTTGAGCTCGACTCCGTTGAGACGCTCCGAGTAGTAGCCGAGCATTCGCGAGCCGGCCAGCTTCTCGGGATAGAAGACGCCCCGCCAGCCGGGATAGCTGAACCCGCTGGCCCCGGCGTAGAGCATCGGCTAGTTGCCTGTAACGGTTGGATGGGCTGCAGGCCGCAGGCGCGGCAGCCCGGCGTTCCTGACGGCCGGAGTCAAGGAGAGGGTGGCGCTAGGAGGAGCGCAGTGAAGCTGCGTGACGACACGGCGCCAGGCCCCTCGACGCCGACTTCAGCGCCGCAGGCGCCCGGCCGGCTGGGACGTCGGATGCGGTCCATCTAGCCGGTACAGGCAACTAGAGCGCGGTCTGCAGCAGGCGCTGGCGGAGCTGGCCGCAGGCGGCGTCGCCCTCGCGGCCCTTGGTGTCGCGGACGGTCACGTTCAATCCGGTCGCGGCCACCTGCGCCGCGAAGCGCCTGACGTCGGCCTCCGACGGTGCCTGGAAGGGCGTCCCCGAGACCGGGTTGAAGGGGATCAGGTTGACGTGGGCGAGCCGGCGGTCGAGCAGCGCGCCCAACTCCTCAGCGTCGCGCGCGGTGTCGTTGACCCCCGCCAGCAGCACGTACTCGTAAGAAACCCTCCGCCCGGTCTGCTCGGCAAAGTCGCGCGCGGCGGCGATCAGCTCGGCCAGCGGGTGGCGGCGGTTGATCGGCACCAGCACGTCGCGCAGCTCGTCGCGGGCGGCGTGAAGCGAGATTGCAAGCGTGAACGGCAACCCCTCCTCAGCCAGCCGCTCCATGCGCGGCACCAGGCCGCTGGTCGAGACCGTCACACGCCGCGGCGAGATCCCGAGCAGGCGCGGGTCGCAGATGCGGCGCACCGACTCCAGCACCGGCTCGTAGTTGGCGAGCGGCTCGCCCATGCCCATGAAGACGACGTGCGTCAACCGCCGGCCCTCGGCGAGCAGGCGGCGGTTGGCGTCCAGCGCCTGGTCGACGATCTCGTGCGCCTTGAGGTTGCGCCCGAACCTGCCCTGTCCGGTGGCGCAAAAGGGACAGCCGATCGGGCAGCCGACCTGCGACGAGATGCACAACGTCGATCGGCGCGCGTAGCGCATGATCACCGCCTCGACCGTGTAGCCGCCGTCGAGCTCGAACAGGTACTTGGTGGTCTGGTCGGCGGCGACCTCCGATCGCGCCACCTCGCGCAGCGAGCTGACGCGAAAGCTCTCGCCGAGCGCCGAGCGGAGGCCCGCCGGGACGTCGGTCATGGCTTCGAAGGAGTCGGCCCCGCGAGTCAGCCAGCTCCAGACCTGCGGCGCCCGGTAGGGAGGCTGCTCGTGCTCCGCCATCCAAGCCCGCAGGTCCGCGAGGGCGAGCGAAGAGATCGGAGGCAGCGGGTTCACGGGCCTACGATACCCACGCGTTGCGACTGCGACTCCCGGTTCCAGCCGCCCTGGCGCTGCTGCTGATCGCCGCCGGCCCGGCGCCCGCCCCCGACCGCTCGCCGGGCGAAGAGGCGCCCGTTCCACGGGTGATCGGCGTCCAGGACTGGACCGCCATCCTCCCCGCTCCCGCCACCGCCGATGGCTTCAAGCCGCCCCCCGGCCCCCGAGAGCAGTGGCCGCTCCATGGCCCGATCACGCAACCCTACGGCTGCACCGACTTCGACCGCGAGCAGCCGATCGCAACCTGTCCGGGCGGCTTCCATACCGGCATCGACATCGGCCTCCCCCAGGGCACGCCGATCCGCGCCGCGGGAGCGGGCATCGCCTATCCCTTCCAGGACGACCAGCGCTACGGCAACCACGTCCTGATCCAGGAGCCGGCCGGCATCACTACCGTCTACGGCCACATGGTTCGAACGGCGGTCGCCTGGGGCCAGCCGGTCGGCGCCGGCGACGTGATCGGCTACGTCGGCTCGACGGGCAACTCGACCGGGCCTCACCTCCACTTCGAGGTGCGCTTCGCCGGCGTGCCCCTGGATCCGATGCCCTATCTCGATGCCGGTCCGGCCGACCCCTACCCGCTGCCGGCTGGCTGGCCGGGGTCACCGCCGGATGACTGGCGCGGCCTGCGTTAGAAGCACCGCTCACTACTCGGACTTGTCGCCGGATCGCAGGGACCGTTTGCCTGAATTGCCGCAGTGACCCCCCGCCGGCCAACTCACCACTTCTGGGACATCTGGGCTCCCGGCGTGCTGCTCGCGCTGGCCGCAGTTCTGGTGGTTGTGCTGCTGGGGCTGGTGGACGCGGCACGTTCGCACGCCAAGTACGGCTCGCTGCTCGCGCTGCTGACGCCTGACCCCGCCGGCGCCGGCTGGGTGATGGCGCTGGTCGGCACCGCGGAAGGCGTCGCGATCGCGATCGTGATCGTGGTCGTCGTGCTCGGCATCCAGCTCACCGCCGACCGCTACTCGCCGCGGATCATCGACATCTTCATCCGCGACCCCATGAACCTGGTCGTGCTCGGGCTCTTCCTGGGTTCGATCGTGTTCTCGATCCTGATCACGACCGAGATCAAGGCCGACTACGTGCCGCTGTTCGGCGTGACCACCGCGGTGGCGCTGGCAGTCGTCGACTTCGCGATCCTGATGCCCTACGTCCGCTATCTGTTCTCGATCATGCGGGCGGAGACCATCATCCGGTCGCTTCGCCAGCGCGGGGCGAGCGCGATCCGGCGCGCCGCCGCCAACGGCCACAACCTGCAGCCGCGGCACGAGATGCGCGACGTCCTGGCGCAGATCGCCGACATCGCCCTCGGCTCGATCCAGGAGGGCGACACCGAGGTCTGCCTGGCGGCTCTCGAGGCGCTCCGCCAGCTGCTGGTCGACATCTACATCCCGGCCAAGCCACAGCTCAAACCTTGGTGGTTCAGCGTCGACGCGATCGACATGCCCGGAGCCTCCGACCAGACCATCGCCCACGTCGACCGCACCAACACCTGGGTCGAGCACACCGTGCTCTCGGACTTCCTGGACCTGATCGGCGAGACGCCCAGCTTCCGTAAGGAGGTGATCCACGCGATCGCCCGCGCCACCCGCTCGATCGGTGACGCCGCCATCCGGCACGACGACCGCGCGCTCGAGGACCTCGTCATCCGCTTCTTCAACACCTACCTGCGCGCGGCCATGAACCAGCGCGCCCCCACCTTCGTCTACTCGACGTTCAACGAGTACCGGTCGCTCGCGGTGCATGCGCTGGAGAGCCGCCCCGATCTCGTGCTGCGGGTCGCCGACCACCTGGTTGCCTACGGCCGCAGCTTCGACGCCGCCGGCTTCCCCTTCATCATCGGAACCGCGATCGAGGACGTCTCCGACATGACGATCAAGGTCGCCCGGCTCGATCGCGACCGCGCCATCCTGCTCACCCAGCTGGTGGCCCGGACCGTCACCCAGATGGCCCCAGTGGCGCAGCCGATCGCCCTCAACGGCGTCCTCAAGGCAAGCGTCAAGCTCGCGCTCTGGGCGATCAACAGCAACGAGAGCGAGATCGAGGCCACGCTGCTGGTCGGAATCCGCGCGGTGCCCGCCGAATTCACAAAGGATGCGCTGGACCGGATGGAGAACACGGTCGAAGGCATCTTCTGGGAGGTCAGCGACCGGGTCGTCGCCTTCGATTGGGTCGAGCCGGACCTCCGCGAACTGATCCCGCTCCTGCGCGAGCGCCTCGCCGGCGCGGGGCCCTCCCTCAGCTCAGGGCAAAAGTCGCGTCGGACTCCGGCCCGGAACTAGTCACCCGGCCCTCCTCCACCAGCTTGCGCAGGTGCGCGCGCAGCGTCATCTCGGCGGCGCGCAGCAGGCTCTCGTCCTCCCCGACCTCGGCGGCGTAGACCCGCCGCGTCAGCTCGGTGGCCGTTCCCGGACCCCGCTCGAGCTCCGCGATCACCTGGTGCTCGCGAGCCAGCCGGTGCTGGATGTACTCGTCGACCTTGGGGCCGGCATCCGTCACCGGGTCCCAATGGCCGGGGAACAGCATCCGCGGCTCGAGCTCCTTGACCCGCCGGAGTGAGGCCAGGTAGGCGGCGACGTCGCCTTCGGGGTAGGTGACCATCGAACTGCCCCGGCCCAGGACGAGATCGCCGGTGAACAGGAGACGGTCGCCCGCCACCCAGAACGCGAGGTGGTCGGGCGCGTGGCCCGGGGTATGGAGAGCCGTCAGCGTGAGGCCGCCGGCGTGGACTTCATCGCCGTCAGCGAGGTCGGGATGGCGCAGCACCCGCGCCCCGGTGCGCTGGGCCAGGGGGGCGGCCAGAGGTAGATGGTCGGGGTGCGAGTGGGTGACCAGGATCGCCCCCACCGGCAGGCCGCCGAGCTTGGCCAGGATGGCCTCGAGATGGGCCGGTTCGTCGGGCCCGGGGTCGATGACGATCAGCGCCGGACCGTCGCCCAGAATCCAGGTGTTGGTCCCCGGGCCGGTGTAGGGACCAGGGTTGCCGGCGACAACGCGGCGCACGGTGGGCACGCCGGTAGCGTAGGTGAGGTGGAGCGGGCACCGAACGAGTACGAGTCGCCACGCAAGTGCGAGCAGATCGCGGCCTGGGCGGCGGAGCGGCGGTTCGAGGAGATCTCGGCCGACCGGCTGCCCTACCTCAAGGTCCTGGTCCTGGACAGCCTCGGCTGCGCCATCGGGGCGCTGCGGGGGGAGCCGATCCAGCCGATTCGGGGCCTGATCGAGGAGCTGGGCGGATCTCCCCAGTGCACCTTGATCGGCGGCGGCCGCACGGCAGCCGACCACGCCGCCTTTCACAACGGCGCGCTCGTCCGCTACCTCGATTTCATGGACATCTTCATGGTCCCTGGCCAGACCTGCCACCCCTCGGACAACCTGGCGCCCGTACTCGCCGCCACCGAGCTGGCGGGCGGCAGCGGCGCCGATTTCCTGGTCGCCCTGGCCGTCGCCTACCAGGTCCAGGGTCGCTTCAGCGAGCTGGCGCCGCTGCAGGAGAAGGGGTTCGACCACGTCAGCCACCTCGCCTTTTCGATGGCGGCAGGCTGCGCCCGCGCCCTCGGTCTGGAGCCGCGGGCGGGCGCCAACGCGATCGCTCTCTGTGCCTGCTCGACCAACACGCTCTGGGTGGTGCGCACGGCGCGGCTCTCGAACTGGAAGGGCCTCGCCTCGGCGCAGGCCGGGATGGCATGCACGCACATGACGCTGCTCGCGGCGCGCGGCATCACCGGCCCGCTCAACCTCATGGAAGGCCCCCAGGGCTGGGAGGAGGTGGTCGGCGACCGGGTCGAGGTGGACTGGACGCGAGAGCCGCTCGACCAGTTCAGCCAGAGCTGCGTCAAGCGCTACAACGCCGAGGCCCACACCCAGTCGATGCTCGAATGCCTGCTCGACCTCCGCGAGACCCATGCGATCCGCCCCGAACGCGTGGCTCGGGTCGAGATCGAGATCTTCAAGCAGGCGCTCAACATCGTCGGCGGAGGCGACGCGGGCGACCGGACCCTGGCCGACAGCAAGGAGCAGGCCGACCACTCGATCCCCTACCTCTGCGCCGTGGCCCTGCTCGACGGCGACGTCTGGCCGCCCCAGCTCACCAACGAGCGGGTTCGCCGCCCGGACGTCCAGCAGCTGCTGCAGCGCGTGTGGGTCCGCCAGCGCGAGAGCCTCACCGTGCGCTATCCGGAGGAGATGCCGAGCCGGGTGCGCGTGGCGCTCGAGGACGGGTCGGAGGTCACCGGCGAGAAGGCTGATTACCTCGGCTTCTGGCGGACGCGGCCGCTTGATTGGGCCGGCGCGGAGGCAAAGTTCGACCGCCTGGCGGGACCGCTGCTCGACACCGCACTGCGGCGCGAGATCCCGCAGGCGGTCCAGGCGCTGGAGACGATTCCGATCCGGGAGCTGTGCGAGCTGCTGGGGCGGGCGGGAGCGGACTAGGCGGCGGCGAGCCAGACCACCGCCGACCCGTGCTGCGTCTGCACCCAGCCCTGGCAGTGGCTGTCGATCAGGAGCCGGACCAGCGGCTCGCCCAGCTCGGCGGCGGCGATCGGCTGCGGGTCGGGCGACGAGACGAACTCGATCCGCCACCAGTCGCCCACGCGCTGCCCCTGAAGGCGCGTCCCGGGGCCGCCCATCCACTCGTAGGCGCGGTTGATGGCCTCGAAGAGCACCGGCTCGGGCGCCCGGACCACGGCCTCGGGTGGGATCTCGATCACCGCCTCGGGTGCGGCAGAACGGATCATGGCCGCGATCACGACCCCCCGTGCGAGGTCCTTCGGGTCCAGGGCCGCGGCTTCCAGCGCGGCCGCCCTGCGTCCCACCTCCTGCGCCTGCTCGTACAGCTTCTCCAGCAGCTCGGGCCGGCCGAACGCCGCCTGCCGGGCCGACTCCTGCAGCGAGAGCACCGCCGAGCGGAGCTTGTGTCCGAGGCGCCCGAGGAGCACGCCGCGGCGCTCGGCGGCCAGCCGTTCACCCTGCTCGGCCGCCTGCCGGGCCACCGCCGGCGAAGGCTGGCCGTCCGTCCAGCCCACCAGCCGGCCTCCGATCAGGAGCGGACTCCAGCCCTCGCCGGCGGGCGGCAGGGCCGGGTCGGCCGGTCCATGGGCGGCGCCGGTCTCGAGGTTGACGAACCCGCCGCCGACTCGGGCCCAGAGCACGGTGCCGGTGGACGTGGCCACGGCGGTGAGCCTAACGGCCGCCGGCCGCAGTCTGAGCTTGGGGCTCGGGTGACTCCTGGGCCGCCACCGCCGGGACCGTGAACTTGAATGTGGTCCCGCCACGGCCGGTGGCCGCCAGCCAGATCCGGCCGCCGAAGCTGCGCTCGACCACCAGCCGGCAGAAGTAGAGGCCGAGGCCGAGGCCGCCGCGGG
>DASUWN010000024.1:0-43280 GCA_036378395.1 Candidatus Dormiibacterota bacterium
CTCCCGCTGCCCCGAACTAATGTTTGTGGTTGACAAAGGGTGTCTCCTCCTAGCGCCACCCTCTCCTTGACTCCGGCCGTCTGGAACGCCGGGCTGCCGCGCCTGCGGCCTGCAGCCCATCCAACCGTTACAGGCAACTAGTGCGCCCAGAAGCGGTCGGGCAGGTCCTCGCCGAAGGCCTCGCTGAAACGTGTCGAGAACTCTTCCGGTGCATAGCTGTGCTCGACGGTGCCGGTCTGTTCGACGGCATAGGCCGCCGCCAGTGAGGCCACTCGTCCCGCGGCGGCAAGGTCGAGGCCGCGGAGCAGACCGGCAACCAGGCCGGCCCGGTAGGCGTCGCCGGCGCCGGTCGGATCAACCACCTGGCGCGCCGGAGCGGGCGGGATCACCTCTTGCCCGTCGCGGGTATCGATGCGGGACCCTTCGCGGCCGAGCGTGGTGACCACGATCTCGGCCAGCTCCAGCAGGCCCGGCAGGTCGCGCCCCGTCCGGTCCTGGATCAGCTGCAGCTCGTAGTCGTTGCCGATCAGGATCCAGGCGCCCCGTGCGCCGTCCTCGAGGAAGTCCTTGGAGCTGTGCGGCAGCTGGTGGGCGGGGTCGTAGACCCAGCGCACGCCGCGCTCACGCGCCTCACTCACCAGTCGGGACATCGCGGCCGGCGCATTGGGACCGACGATCAGCGCCTCGGCCCCGGCGATCGTGTCGTCCAGGCCCACCTCGTCGGCGCGGAACATCGCGCCGCCGTGGTAGCCCCAGATCTGGTTGTCGTCGAGGTCGGTGGTGGCGAAACCGGCGGCGGTGTACTCGCCCTCCAGCTCGCGCAGCCCCCGGCAGTCGATGCCGTGGGCCTGCAGCCAGCCGCGGTAGTCGGGCGCGTCGTCGCCGATGGTCGCCAGGACCGCGACCGGGTAGCGGAGCAGGGCGAGGTTGTAGGCGTAGTTGGTGGCCACGCCGCCGCGGCGGCGGGCGAAGGTGTCGACCAGGAAGCTGAGGTTGAGGATGTGCTTCTGGTCGGGGAGGATGTGGTCGGCGAAGCGGCCTTTGAAGGTCAGGATGTAGTCGAAGGCCACCGACCCGGTGGAGACGACGGGCACGCCGAGAGGCTAAACAAAAAGACCTCTCCCCTGAATTCGGGGAGAGGTCTTCCGGTTGGCTAGGACCGCCGGCGGGCGGTGCTGCGGCGGCTGCGGGTGGTTCGAGTGCTGCTGCGGCGCGCGGGCGATGTCCTCCGCGCGGTGGGCCGGCTCGGCGGTTCGGTCGCCTTTTCGAACTTCCCAACCTCGTGCGCGGTGGCGCTCAGGCCGCGGTGCAGAACGCTGAGGCCGGCGCTTAACACGTCGCCGATCACGTCCTTGCGACGAGCGCGGCTCTTGGCCAGCCGGATGCCGGCCAGCGTGATGCGCTCGGCCAGATTGCCGCTCACCACGTCGACGGCGGCCTCCTGGATGTCGTCGGCGGTGCGGTTGGCCTGGCGACGCAGACTCCGGTTCACCGGCTCACCACGTCGCTCCAACCGGCGGATGGTCCGGCCGGGGTGCGTCGCGGCGTCGACCGCCGTCACGATCGCTCCGGTGGCGGCGCCCGCCATCGTCTCTTCGGCCTCCATGGTCGAGTCGCGAATCTCTTTGACGTCTATACCCATGGCCACAATTATAACGCGTTGCGGCAAAATGCGTCAGGAGCGAAGCCGTTCGATCAGGGCCTCGGCAAACTCGCCCCAGACATCGATGTGGGCCACCCGCCGCCGCTTCTCAGGCTGGATCGCCCGGACCGGCACGCCGTGCCGAGTCGCCCACTCGGTCAGGACCTCGCGGAGCCCGAGCACGTGCAGGAAGGGAGGCCGCATCACGAAGCCACGAACCGAGACGGTGCCCCCGTAGTGGTCGAAGTTGCGGTGGACGGCGACTCCGCCCGCCTCGGCGTAGGCGATCGCCTCCCGGATCTGGCGCCGCTCGAAATAGCGCTCTCGGAGCTCACCGCTACCCACGCGCGTCGGCGCAGAAGCTCCGGTACGCGCAGAGGTGGCAGGGCCGCTGGTCGTGCTCGGGGCCGAGCGCGAAATCTCCGGCGGCGATCTGCGCCGCCGCCCGCTCGACCTCGAGCGCGACACCATGGTCGGGCGCGATCTCGATCGCCTCGCCCCGCCGGAGGTCGAAGAGGAGCAGCCGCGGGTCGCGCTGCCCGCCCGGCAGCAGGCCTTCGGCGGCGGCCAGCCCGTAAAGCCGGAGCTGGGTCGAGTAGGCAGCCAGGAGCGCGGGGTCGAGGCGGGCGTTGGTCTTGTAGTCGACCAGCGTCGGGCGGCCCTCGTACACGCAGACGCGGTCGACCAGCCCCCGGACGCGGCAGCCGCTGAGCCGCAGATTGAATTCGACCTCGGCGCCCAGGGTGTCGGCCGCGGCCAGCGGGTGGCTCCGGTAGCGCTCCAGCATCTCGCGGCCGGCTTCGGGGCCCGCGTAGCGCCCGAGCAGGTCGCCACCATCCAGATGGAACCGGGCCAGCGCCTCATGCACCGCCCGGCCCAGCTCTGAGGAGCCCACGGCTCTAACCGCACGCGGCAGCAGCTCATCGGGCGGCGCCGGGACCTTCCACACCACCTGCTGCCGGTAGCGAACCGGGCAGAGCTCGAAGAGGTGGAGGTCGGAGAAGCTGAGATGGACCGGCCGTTCCTCGCGGACCGGCTGCAGGCGGGGGGCGGCGGCGAGCAGCTCGAGGCGCGCGGCGATCGCCTCGGGATCGATGGGCTGGAGCTCGCGCCGCGGCGCGGCGGCGGCGACCGGCAGGCGCAGCTGCTCGGCCTCGACCACGGTGGCGAGCTCGGGGTGGGCGCGGGCCCAGGACAGGATCTCAGCGAAGTGGTCGTCGGCGCCGACCTCGACCGCCTCCGGTGACTCCTCCTGCCGGCTGGCGCTGACCCAGACCAGGTCGCGCGCCCGCGTGAGCGCCACGTAGACCATCCGGCGCCGCTCCTGCCGCGCGAGGCGCAGGCCTTCGGCGCCCGGCAGCACCTGCTGGTAGCGCGGATGGGGCTTGTTGCGCCACCACTTCATCACGAAGCCGAAGCCTTCGGGGTCGAAGAAAAGCTGCTCGGTGTCGCGGACCAGCGGCGGCCGTAGATTGACCAGGAACACGGCCCGGAACTCGAGGCCCTTGGCGCCGTGGATCGTCATCAGCCGGACGGCGTCGGCCGGCCCGACTTCGGCCTCGGCGACGGGCAGGTCGGCGTCCATGATCTGGTCCAGGTGGCGGACGAAGTCGTTGAGGCCGGCCAGCGCGTGCTGGCGTTCGAAGCGGTTCGCCATCCGGAAGACCTTGCGCAGGTTGAGCAGGCTGCGCGGCCCCTCGCGGGCCGCGCGCAGCTGCGAGTGGCGCAGGTAGCCGGTCTCCTCCAGGAGCCGGTTGAGCACGTCGGCCACCGTCAGCGCGTCGCGCTCGATCGAAAGCCGGTCGGCCGCGTCGATGACGCGCCCGGCGCGACGGGCGACCTCGGGCTCGAGCTCAGGGAAGCCCTCGCGGCGAGCCTCGTCGAAGCTGTCGCGCAGCCGGGGCCCGCGCCTTCCAGCTCGCCGGGCGGCGAGCCGGTACAGGCCCTGGTCTTCCACCCGCACCACCGGTCCCTGCAGCACCCGGACCAGCGCCGCGTCGTCCATCGGGTCGGCGACCAGCCGCATCAGGGCCAGCACGTCCTTGACCTCCTCGCGGTCGAAGAAGCCGGTACCGGCGGTCGTCACGTACGGCACGCCCTGGCGCCGCAGCTCGGCCTCGAACTCCCAGGGCAGGCGCCGGATCGAGTGGGCGAGCACCGCGATGTCGCCGTAGGGCACGCCGCGCGCGTGGAGCTCGGCGATGGCGCGCGCCACCGCCCGGGCCTCGCGGGCGGCCTCGACGGCCATGGCTACGGTGATGGCCGGCGCCCCGCTGCCGGCGCGATCCGCCACCAGGTCGGGCTCGGTCTCGAAGTCGGCGTCGCGGCGGATGAAGTCGGTGGCGAGGTTGAGGATCGGCTGCAGCGAGCGCCGGTTGCGGGTCAGCGGCAGCCGCCGGCCGGGGAAGCGGCTGCGAATGTTCTCGATGTCGGCATCCCGCCAGCCGTAGATCGACTGCTTGGCGTCGCCGACCGCGACCACGTTGTCGAAGTCCTCCGCGGCCAGGAGGCGGATCAGCTCGAGCTGGATCCGGTTGGTGTCCTGGAACTCGTCGACCACGATGTGGCGGAAGGTGCTCTGGCACAGCTGCCGGAACTCGGCCACCCGGTGCAGGGCGCGAATCGTGGTCAGGATCAGGTCGTCGAAGTCGAGACGATCCTCGTCGCGGAGCATCGCCTCGTAGCTGGCGTAGACGGCGTGGAGGACCCGGATCGCCTCGCCTTCGGCCTTGGCTGAGATCGCGCCGGCGGCGGTGTGGGGATGGGTGGCGTGCGCGCGCAGAGCCGCCTCCCGGAACTGCTCGGGATCGATCCCCCGGCCCTTGAGCTTGAGCGCGAAGTCGAGCCCGTCGCGAACCAGTCCTGTCACCTCGTCCGGGTTGAGAACATCGAACGAGTCGGGGTCGAGGTCCTGGCCGGCGAGCAGCCCGCTGCGGAGGCCGCGGCGCAGGCGCTGGACCAGCAGGCGCTGGTCGAGCTCGTCGAGGACGCGCAGCTCGCGGGGGATGCCGACCAGGTAGGCGTTCTCGCGCAGGAGCCGGGCGCAGACCCCATGGAAGGTGCCGATCCAGCCCGCGTCGAGGGTGGCGGCGGCCTCCCGGCGCCCGCGCGCGACCAGCTCGGCCGCGATCCGCTGCCGCAGCTCGGAGGCGGCGGCGTCGGTGAAGGTCACCGCCAGGATGGCGGTGGCGGGGACCGACTGGCTCTCGACCAGCCAGCAGAACCGCTCGACCATGGTGAAGGTCTTGCCGGTGCCGGGGCCCGCGGCGACCAGGTAGGCGCCCTGGGGTCCGGCCTCGGCGGCGGCGCGCTGCTCGGCGGTGGCAGTCAATCCGCGGGACCCCCGCCGAACGGACAGATGGTGGCGTGGGCGCAGCCGAAGTAGCTGAGGCAGGTCCCGACCACGTTTCGCGGCCGGGGCGCGAAGTCGCCGCCGCGGATCCGGCCGATCGAGGTCACCACCGCCTGCCGGCCGCGCTCTAGATCGGCCGGCTCGAGCGGCCGCTGGACCCACTCGCGGACGCCGGGCGCCGGCTCGCCGACAGCGAACAGGACCTGGCGCATCGAGCCGTAGACCCAGTCTTTGGGGAACCAGAGCGAGAGCCACCGCGGCTGGAGGGCGATCGGCTCGCCGTCCTCGCCCACCCCCTCCTGGCAGGCCAGGTAGTAGAGCGCCAGCTGGACGTCGTGGAGCTCGGGCCCGAAGTACTCGCCGTACTTCTTGCTCGGGGCGCCGCCGCGGCCGGTCTTGTAGTCGACCACCTCACAGGTGCCGCCGCCGGTGTCGTTGATCCGGTCGATTTTTCCGCGTATTTCGGCGCCGTCGATCTGCAGCGTGAACTTCTTCTCGGTGGCGAGGGTGCCCAGCCGGCGGATCGGCTGGGAGGAGGTCGCGAAGCGGACGTAGTTGTCGAGGATGCGCCGCAGCTCCTGCTCCTCGGCCTTGCGCTCGAGCACGCCCTCGACACGAGCCAGGTACTCCTGCAGGCGCTCTTCGAGGGCCGCCACCAGCCACGCGCGCTGGTCCTCCGGCGGCAGCCGCCGCCACTCCGCCTCGCGGCGGTGGAACTCCTCCAGCACCTCGTGCAGGAAGCTGCCGCGCTCCATCTCCACGCTCCGCTCCTGCTGGGCGAGCCCGGGATGGTGGTTGTACCAGTAGAGGCGCGGACACTTGAGATAGTCGTTGAGGGCGGTGGCGCTGAAGTGGCCGGGCTCCACTCCCTCCACCTCGCGCAGATAGGGCTCGAACGGTGAGCCCGACTCGGGGGACAGGATGAAGGCGAGGTCGGCGCCGGCCGCGACCAGCCGCTCTCGAAGCGCGGACTCGATCGCTTCGCCGACCAGCGCGAGCGCGGTCTCGGCTTCACTCACGGTCAGGGGCTGGGCTTCGACACCGGCCCCGGCGCGGGTCAGCTCGACGGTTTCCGCCTTCGCCGCCGCCAGCTCGAGGAACGGCGACGGCCCCGCCTGCTCGTCGTACTCGTCGGCGTAGGTGACGTAGAGGTGCTCGCAGGCGCGCGTCATGCCCACGTAGGCCAGGCGCGCCTCCTCCGCCAGGTGTTCGGATTCGTCGCGCGGCCACGAGGCCCGGAACCCGGGCACCTCGCGCTCCAGCCAGGTCAGCTCTTGGGGCGCCAGCAGCGGGTGCTTGTGCATCGGCAGCGGAAAGACGCCGTGCGCGAACCCGCTCAGGAAGACGAAGGGGAACTCGAGGCCCTTCGACTGGTGAACGGTCATCACCTGGACCGCGTCCGGCCGCTCGGCGGCGACCGGCTCGGCGTCGTCGACGGCGCGGGCGATCACCGACTCGAGGCGGTGGGCGAAGTCGGCCAGCACCGGCTTGGCCCCGGTCAGGCGCTCGGTCACCGCCTCCAGCGACTCCAGGCCCTCGACCGTGGCCCGGAGGTCGATCATGGCCTCGGCTCGCACCTCGTCTTCGACGCCGAGGGAAAGGACGCGGCGCAGGAGCCCGGTCTCGATCAGGACCGCGTAGGCCAGCGCGGAGAGCGGGAGCCGCTCGGCGCGGGAGCGGAGGCGGTGGAAGGCGCTGAGCGCGGCGTGGAGCGCGGTCAGCTCGGGCTCGTCCATCAGCTCCATGAAGGCGGGGTCGGCTCCTTCGTCAGGGGAGGAGGACCCCCCGACCCCCCGCCCGATTGCGGCCTCGCCCCAGGGCAGCGGCCAGCGCTGGGAGTCGCGGGCAGCGAGCCGGTAGAGGACGCGGTGGACCACCTTGCGGAAGGGCCGCCCTTCCTCCAGCGCATAGCGGCGGAGGCGGCCGACCGCGCGCGGCGGCACGCCGCTCAGGCCACTGGCCAGCACCCGCTCCAGCGACTCAGGATCATCCGGCGCCGCCAGCGCGCGCAGGTAGGCGAGGACGAAGCGCACCACCTCGTTGCGGGCGAGCGCGCCCAGCCCGCGCACCTCGTAAGGGAGGCCGAGGGCGCGAATCGCCTCCTCGAAGGGCGCCGAGAGCGAGGTCGTGCTCCGGAGCAGGACCGCGAACTCGCCCGGCCGCCGGCCCTCCTCGACCACCCGCCGCCGGATCTCGCGCGCGACATAAAAGGCCTCGTCCACGGCGTTCCCCTCGCGCGCGACCGTGATCGCGGGCTCCGGAACCTGGCGCTCGGAACTCAGGCGGCGCGGCGGGCGTTGGGGCTGGGTCGCCGCCAGCAGGCGCTCGGCCGCCTCCAGCACCGGCTGCGGGCAGCGCCGCGAGTGCTCCAGCTGCAGGTCGGCGAGCGTGGGGTAACGCTCGTGCAGCTCACGCGAGAGCAGCTGGGGCAAAGTGCCCCGGAAGCCGTAGATCGACTGGTCGGGGTCGCCGAAGACCACGAGGTGGGGATCGCTTGCCGGCGGCGCCAGCTGCCGGACCAGGAAGAACTGGGCATTGTCGACGTCCTGGAACTCGTCCACGAGCACGTAGCGGAAGCGCCGGCGCAGCTTCTCGAGCAAGTCGGGCCGCTCGTCGAAAAGGTAGATGACGTCGGTTACGAGGTCGCGGAAGTCGGCCAACCGGGCCTCCTGGAGCCGCGACTGGTAGGCCGCGTAAGCGGCGGCCAGTGCCCGCAGCGACTCGGTGCCGGAGACCTCGGCGAGCAGCGTGAAGGGCGCCGGGAAGACCAGGTTCTGCTTGAGCAGGGCCACGAAGCCGAGCACGTCGTGGACAAACGAGTCGTGGGTCCGCAGCGCCGCGAAGCGGCCGAGCCGCGCCGGTTCGATCTCGCGCAGCGTCTGGCGCATGGCCACCCACTCCTGGAAGCCATTGAGGAGCAGCTGGTCGCCGTTGGCGGAGCTCCCCGCGGAACCGCGATCGGGCCGGTGATCGCGGAGCAGGCGGGCGCAGAAGCTGTGGAAGGTGGAGATCCACTGGCGGTCATAGGAGTCATGGAGGCGGTCGTCGACCCGGCGCGCGATCTCGCCGGCGGCGCTGGTCGAGAAGGTCAGGACCAGGATCTCGTCGCGCTTGGCGGTGCCCTGCTCGACGAGCCCCGAGTAGAGCTCCACCAGCTGGTGCGTTTTGCCGGTTCCGGGGCCCGCGAGCACGCGCAGCGGACCATCCGAACCAGCGAGCATTTGTTCCACGGGCCGCATTATCCGCCCCCGGCCTGGCCCTTCGGTATCCTCGCTTAACACCCATGCCGGAGGATGACTCGCCCGACCCCGAGGACACGATCGAGGGCCAGCGGGCACTCGACTCGGTCGACCCCGACCGGCTGCTCAGCGGCGAGGACCCCAACACCATCTACGTCGAGGACGCCGCCCACTGGGTGACCGTCTACTCGGAGCTGGTCCTCTTCAAGGAGCGCCTCCTCGACACCGCCCAGACGGGCCTGGCCGACCTCTCCGAGTCGGTCGCGCGCGCCGAGGCCGCGGCCACCGACCTCGTCGTTCTCAGCGCCGAGCGCGACCGGCTCCGATCCCGGCTCGACTTCTGGAAGGGGCGTCAGCGCGAGCTCAGCGACCGCGGCTGATCGGCTGCGGGCCGAGCTGGTCGCCTACGGGCACCGGCTGGTCGGCGGTGGCTACGTGGTCGGGGCCGACGGCAACCTCTCGCTCCGCCACGGCGAAGGGATGCTGGTCACGCCCTCCCGCCTGGCCTACGACCGGACCGATCCCGAGGACATCGTCTGGGTCGGAGCGGACGGCAGGCCCCAGGGCCGGCAGCCGCCCTCCTCGGAGTGGGCCCTGCACGCGGCCGTCTATGCGGCGCGCCCGGACGTTTCGGCGATCGTCCACGCCCACCCGCTCTACGCGTGTGTGCTGGCGGTGCGGGGAGAGCCGCTGCCGGCGCTGCTCGAGGAGGTGGGCCCGGTGCTGGGGGGGCCGGTCGCGATTGCCGAGTACGCGCCCTCAGGGACGCCCGACGTGGGGCGGGTCGCGGTCGCGGCCCTGGGCACGGATCGCTTCGGCGTGATCCTCGCCCGGCACGGGACGGCGACCGTGGGCGCCGACCTCGAGACCGCGTTCTACCGGCTCGAGGTGCTGGAGCGGGCGGCCGCGGTCTACGTCTTGTCAGGCTTACGCGGTCGCTTGACCTCGAGCACGTAGGGGCGCCCGCTGATCAGGTCGATGAGCTCGTCGAACGTGCGGACCGCCTCTTCCGGTGCCTCGGGCGCCGGGCGCACGCGAACGTAGCCGGCGCCGGTCGGCGTCACCAGCGTCGGCGTGCCGAAGACGCCGCGCTCTTCGACCGCCTCCAGGTGATCGCGGGCCAGCGCTTCCAGGGTGCTCGGGTCTTGCCGGTCGCGCTCGAAGCGCTCCCGGTCGAGGCCCGCCTCCTCGGCGGCCGCGAGCAGGGTTGTGTCAGCGTCGGCGTCTTCGCGCAGCTGGTGGCGGCGGTGGAGCAGCGCTTCGTGGAACGCATTGAAGTGATCCTGCCGGCGCGCCGCCTCGGCGGCCATGAAGGCGGCCCGTCCGCGGACGTCGGCGCCGTTGGCGGCGGCGTCAGGTGACCAGATCGTCCAGCCTTGTTCGTCGTTGTTGACCTGGGTCAGCGAGAAGTAGCGCCAGCGAACGTCGAGCGGACGTCCGGCTTCCTGGACTCTTCGCAGCAGCAAGGCTGCTTGGTAGACGTACGGTCAGCGGTAGTCGTAGAAGACTTCGAGCTCCATGGCCTCCCCTCAAGCATTGCGGATCGAGCGGACGGGCGTCGCCCGCAGCCTGCGCTGGATGCGCGTCGATGCGCCCCTGCGGCTGCTGCCTTTCGCGGCCCTCTACGCGGTGGTGGTGGCCATCTGGCACCCGCGCTGGGCGGGCTGGTCGGTCGGATGGGCGTGCTGGCAGCTGGCGGCGGGCGTGGCCGGAGGCGTCCTGCTGTTCATCGCCGCCGCCCTGGTGCAGCTCAGATTGACCCGGCGCCGGGGCGGGCTGCGCGTTCCCGCCGACCTCCGCGACCTCGGCCTGCAGACCGCTTTCTACGCCGTCAACGGGCCGCTCGAGGAGGCGTTTTTCCGGGGCCTGGTGCAGGGCGGCCTGGGGGCATTGACGGGGTTGCCGGTGGCCGGGTTTGCGGTGGCGACCGCGGCCTACGTGCTCTACCATCGGCTCGGCGCCTGGACCTGGCCGGACGTCTTCGCCACCGCACTCGCCGGCATCCCGCTCGGGCTGGCCTTCTGGCTGCTGCCCGGCCCGCCCTCGCTGCTCGCGGTCGCGATCGCCCACATCGGAGCCACCTGCGGCTTCCTCGGCCCCGGCCCCTGGCTGCTCTACCGCGTCGGGCTGCTCCGGCCGGCGGCGTGACGCTGCGCGTCCTGGTCCTCTGCGGGCTGGCCGCTGCGCTCTCCGCCTACGGCGGATCGGTGCTGATCCTGGCCCTGCCCGCGGTCGCCCTCGACTTCCACGCCCCGGTCCGCGAGCTGACCAACCTTGGCTCCGTCCTCTCCTTCGGGTCGGTCGGGGCGCTGCCGCTGGCGGCCCTGGCCGACCGCGCGGGCCGGCGCCGGATGCTTGCGCTGGCGGTCGCCGGTTTCTCGCTGGCGGGCTTGCTCAGCGCGTGGGCGCCCACGGTCGCCTGGCTGGCGGTGGGCCGCGTGCTCGGGGTGTGCTTCGAGGCGCTGGCGGCCAGCATCGCGACCGCGCTGGTGGTGGAGGCGATCCCGGCCGGCCGGCGCGGCCTGGCGGTCAGCATCCTGACCCTGGCCGCGGGCGCCGGCATCGCCGTGACCACGATCGCCTATCCCCTGGTGGTTCCTCACTGGCGCTGGCTGTACCTCGGCGCCGGGGCCGGCCTGCTGGCGGTTCCGGCCTTGCTTGCCTGGCTGCCCGAGAGCCGCGCCTGGCGGCCGCTGGGCGCCTCCGGCTCGGTCATGCACGCGCTGCTGGAGCCGCCCTTTCGGGACCGGCTGCTGCTGGTCGCCGGCTACGTGGCGCTCTACGCCGTCTTCGTCGAGCCGGCGGGCCTGCTGGTTGTGTTCTTCGGCAGCCGGCTCGGACTGCTGCCGCCCGAGCTGAGCGCGGTGGTGGTGGCGAGTGGGATCGTGGGCGCGCTCTGCTTCGCCCCTGGCGGCTGGCTCAGCGACCGCTTCGGGCGGCGCCGTCCGGCGGTGGCGCTGACGGTGCTGACGGCGATCGCGGGGGGCCTGGCCTTCGCGGGGTCGTCGCGCGCGGCCTATTGGGCCTTCAACATCGCCTGGAGCGGCCTCGCCAGCGCCCTGGCGCCGGTCGCCGGGGCCTGGTTCGGCGAGCTTTTCCCAACTCGAGCCCGGGCCACGTCGGAGTCGGTGCTGACGGTCAGCGCGGCGGTGGGAGCGGTCGCCGGGCTGCAGCTGGCGGGCGGCCTGGAGCCCGCGCTCGGGCTGGGACGGGCGCTCGCTGCCTGCGCGCTGGTGACGCTGGTCTCGGCCGCCCTCCTGCTGCGGCTGCCCGAGACGAGGGGCCTGCCCCTACCGAGGTAGAATCTCTATTGCCAAGCGGCGCGCGCATCGAGTAAGTTTGCGGCGGCCGCAAGGCTCCTCGGGCCCTAACCGGGCCCCATCCATCACATTGATCCCCGCCTCTTCTCCTTTGATATCCGTGGCCCCGGCTCTCCTATGAGCGCGCCCAATCCCGGGGACATCCTTCCGCTCTGGAATCCGGAGATTCCGGGCGAAGAGATCCAGGCCGGCCGCCTCGGCATCCGCATCCGACCGGACACTCCGGCCGCGATCAAGGTCGCCAAGCTCGACCAGATGGGCATGGCCGGCGCGGAGTGGCTGCGCTCGGCCCTCGAAGAGCGCAAGGAGATCGACGGCACCTACACGATCAAGAAGCCCGACCGGCCGCTCGAGTTCGTGGGCCAGGTCGACAGCACGCTGGTCACCGGCCGCCTGGGCCGGACACCCAAGGGCCTCGCCCTCGAGATCACCGACTTCCAGCAGCTGGACTCGCCCTTCGAGCCCGAGAAGTCGCGGCTGCGGCTGCGCTACCAGGAGCTGCAGCTGGTCGATGAGTGGGACGGCGACCTCGAGGGCTTCACCGCCATCGAGCTGCGCGAGAAGGCCAAGTCGGAGCCGATCCTCGACTCGACGCTGCGCTTCATCGAGCACCTGCGCGACTACCGGGAGTCGCTGGCCGAGGCCGCCACCCGGCGCTACGAGGCGACCGAGCAGTGGATCGAGTGCCCGCGCTGCGAGGAGATCACACCGACCTCGAACGGCGTCGTGCACTGCCCGCACTGCGGCGAGGACATGCGCGGCGGTGAGTACGTGCGCGCGGTGCTGCAGCTGGTCGACAACACCGACACCCGCATCTACCGCGGCATCGACTCGCTGACGGTCCGCTCGCCCGGGTTTCCGGAGTACCGCGGCATGTCGCTGGAGCGGATCCAGGGCCCGAGCCTGCTGGTCAGCTTCCGCCGCTACGACCCCCTGCCAGACGAGGGCGTGGTCCTGCCCACCGCCAGCGTGGAGATGTTCGAGGCCCAGCGTTCGGTCATCCGCCAGCTCCAGATCGGCTCGCCGCGGAGCGGAGCGCTGGCTGCCGAGCTGGCCGACCCGGGCTGGCTTGGGAGCCCGCCGCGGGTGGCACTCGACGGGCGCCGCGCCCACCACCTGCCCGATCCCAACGAGGAGCAGGCGGAAGCGGTGGCGCGCGTCATGGGCATGCGGCCGGGCCAGCTCTACCTGATCCAGGGGCCGCCGGGAACCGGCAAGACGACCGCCATCGTGGAGTCGATCCGCCGCATCCTCGGCCGCCACTCGGAGAGCTCGATCCTGCTCAGCTCGCACTCCAACGACGCCGTTGACACCGGCCAGGAGCGGCTGCTCGGGTTCAGCCACGTCCGTCAGGCGCGGATCGCCGAGCCCGGCAAGGTGCCGCGCCGGCTGCGGCATACGCTGGTCGAGGGCGACGACCTCGACCCCTACAACCTGGTGGCCGGCACCGTCAACCGGCTCGCCATCGACAGCCGGCTGCGCTTCCTGATATTCGACTGGCTGATCCTCGACGAAGCCAACAAGGTGCGCGCCAACGAGGCGCTTGCGCTGATGCCGCTGGCCAAGCGCTGGGTCATGATCGGCGACCTCAACCAGCTGCCGCCGGTGATGGAAGAGGCGGCCATGACCTTCGAGATCAAGAGCGACCTCGACATCGAGGTTCGCGATGGCAGCTTCTACGGCTTCACCTGGCCGAAGGTGCCCGAGACCTCGAAGATCATGCTGCCGCGCCAGTACCGGATGCGGGAGCCGATCGGGCGCGTGGTCTCCGACCTCTTCTACGAGGGCAAGCTGATCCACGAGGCGCCGCACCCCAAGATGCCGCTCCCCTGGCCGTTCGACCGGGAGCTGGTCTGGGTCGACACCGGCGCCCAGGACGAGTACCGCGACGCCCAGAAGTCGGTCGCCAACGAGTTCGAGGTCGCGCTCTGCAAGGACATCACCTCGATCATTCGGAAGCGGGTCCGGAAGGCCAGGCTGGCCGTGATCGCCATGTACTCCTCGCAGGTCAACCGCCTGGTCTCCGCCCTGAAGGGCATCGTGCCCCCGGACGACATCGAGTCGGTGGACGCCTTCGAGGGCCGCGAGTCGGACGGCGTCATCCTCTCGCTGGTGCGCTCCAACGAGCGGGCGGCGATCGGGTTCCTCAACGACCCCAACCGCGTCAACGTCGCCATCTCCCGAGCCAAGAAGCTGCTGGTCATCGTCGGCGACTCGAAGACGGTGATCGGCGGAGCGCCCGAGCTCTTCGGGCCGCTCTTCGAGCATGCCAAGGAGGAGGGGCTGGTGGCCGGAGTCGGGGCCGTCGTCACCGCCTGCCAGCGGGTCGGCATCCGCTCCCAGGTCCAGCGCCTGTCGCGGCCCAAGCGGGGTGCGCGGCGGCATCGCCGGCGGCGGCGCGGCGCGGGCGGGCAGCCGGCGGTCGTCGAGGCGGCCCCGGGGGCCGAGGCGGTCGAGACCTCACCCGAGATCCGGCCGGTGACCCCAGCGCCGCCGGATCGCAACGGGACCCCGCCCGACGCGCCTGAGGGCACGAGCCGGCGCCGGCGCCGCTCGCGCAAGCCCGCTCCGGAAGTGGCACCCGAAGGGGCACCGGAAGCCGCGCCCGAGGTGCCGGCCAAGCAGGCAAGTTAGAGGTTAAGAGCGGGCTGCATCTCGGCTCCGGCGGCTTAGACTGACGGCCGCATTGGCTGACTGCGTCTTTTGCCAGATCGCGGCCAGGGAAAGTCCGGCGTCCTTCGTCTACGAGGACGACGCGGTGATCGCGTTCATGGACATCCAGCCCGTCAACCCCGGCCATATGCTGGTCGCGCCGCGCAAGCACTTCGAGCTGATGGGCGAGCTCGACGAGCTGACCCTGGCCCGGACCTGGCAGGTGGTGTCGCGGCTGGCCAACGCCCTCCGCCGCTCAGGCGCTCGCTGCGAAGGCGTCAACCTGTTGGTCGCCGATGGCGAGGCCGCCTTCCAGGACGTGCCCCACTTCCACGTCCACATCATTCCGCGCTTCGCCGGCGACGGCTTCGGGCTGACCTTCCCGGCCGGCTACGAGAACATGCCGCCGCGGTCCCAGCTCGACGCCTGGGCGGCGGCGATCCGGGGGGTCGTCGCCCCGGCCTAGGGCTCCGCCCGCGTAGTTTTTCCAGAAATCCGGGCTAACGGAGGGCCGGATAAGCCCGACTTTCTAGAAAAAGTCGGGGTGCCTAGCTGACGATCAGGTCGACCCGCCAGGCCTGGGCCAGGGCGGGGCAAGCCGCGCCGGGGCTGCACTCGGCGCTGGCGGTGGCTGTGATCGCCGCCTTACCCGCGGCCTTGGCCCTGAACATCGCCAGCGTCACCCCGCGGACGGCGGCGGCGCGAGTGTCGACCTGGGGTTCCAGGATCGCGGGATTGCTGGTTTGCACGTTCTGCCACGGGCTCATGCCTGGCGCCTGGTGCAGCGCCACCTCGATTGTGTCGCCGACGTGCAGGTTGAAGGTCTTGCCGCCGTCGGCGTCGGTGAGCTGGTTCGGGGCAGGCGAGGCGGTCGACTCGGGCGGCTGGCCGGCCGCCGCCCCGCAGCCGGCGAGGACCAGCGTGCCGGCGACCAGCAGGGCCGAGATCAGAAGCCTCATCGCAACATTCAACGCCGGTGCCCGGGGCGGGGTAACCGGCGCTGCTCAGCGGTGGGCGCTGACCAGGCCGCGGATCGCCGCCGAGAGCTGGGCCGGGTTGGTCCGCGACTTGAGCAGCGACAGCGAAGCCTCGATGGGCGGCCGCTCGAAGCTCTGCTGGTCGTTGGTCAACAGCACCACGATCGCGCCCCGAGCGGCGTAGCGGCGCGCGCTGTCGCGCGGCGACATCCCGGGCAGCCGGCCGTCCACGCAGACGACCGTGGGGCGGGCACGATCGAAGATCACGTCCGCCGTGGCACCGTCCGCCGCGTGGTGAACGGCAAAGCCGTCGAGGCGCAGCTTCAGCGCATAGAGCTCAGCTGTCGCTCGGTCATCTTCGACCAGCAGGACGCTGGTCCCGGAGTCCCTCCGCACCGATGCCAGATGTTACAGCGCGAAGTAGTCGTTTCCGACCCCATTTAGGATCTGAAGATGGCCGAGCCGGACATCCTGGCCCTGCACGCGGAGGCGCAGCCGGACAAGCTCGCCCTGATCCTGGACGACCGCCGCCTCACCTACGCCGAGCTCAACCGGCGGGCGAACCGGGCGGCGCACGGTCTACGCCGGCTCGGCATGCGGCCGGGCGACCGCGTTGCGAGCATGAGCCTGAACTCGATCGAGGGCTTCGAGATGGCACATGCCCACCGCAAGACGGGCGTGGTCGGGGTGCCCATCAACTTCCGGCTGCGCGCCGCCGAGGTCGCCCACGTCCTCAACGACAGCGGAGCGCGCGCGGTGTTCGCGGGCCCTGACTTCGTGCCGGTGATCGAAGCCGCGCTGCCCGCGCTCGAGGCGCGGCCGGTCCTGGTCGCGTATCGGGGGGGAGGAGCCTCCGGCTGGCTGGACTACGGCGAGCTGCTCGCCGCCGAGCCGGAGACCAACTTCGAGCGCGCGGGCGAGAGCGGCCTGGGCGCCACCATGATCTACACCTCGGGGACCACCGGGCGGCCGAAGGGAGCTTTCCGCCGCGCCGGCTTCCCGGTCGAGGCCGCGCTGGAGGCGATCCAGGTCTTCGGACTGACGCCCGAGGACGTCCACCTCATGGCCGGCCCCGGCTATCACAGCGCGGTGGCCTTCTTCGGAGCGCTCACCTCGGTCCTGGCGGCGACCATCGCGATCCTCCCCCGCTTCGACGCCGAGCGGGCGCTGCAGGTGATCGAGCGTGACCGGGTCTCGACCACCTTCATGGCGCCCACCCTCCTGCGCCGGATCATGGACCTGCCCGAGGCGGTGCGCGCCGGCTACGACGTCTCCTCGCTGCGCGCGCTGATCCTGGGCGCCGCCCCCTGCCCGTTCGAGCTGAAGGAACGCGCGGTGGGCTACTTCGGCGAGGTGCTGTGGGAGTTCTACGGCGCCACCGAGACCGGGGTCAACCTGGTGCTGCGGCCCGAGGAGCAGCTTTCGCACCCGGGCTCGGCCGGGCGCCCGTCGCCCAGCTCCGAAGTCCTCCTGCTGGACGCCGAGGGGCATCCGGTGCCCGAGGGCACACCCGGCCGGCTCTGGGTCCGCGGCGCGTCGCTGGCCGAGTACCACAACAACCCGGATGCGACCCAGGCCTCGATGCGGGATGGCTTCTTCTCGGTCGGCGACATCGCCTACCGGGACGGCGACGGCTACTACCACATCTGCGACCGAGCGGTGGACATGATCATCTCGGGCGGAGTCAACATCTACCCGGCCGAGATCGAGGCCGGGCTGGCGGCCCACCCGGCGGTCCGCGACGTGGCCGTGATCGGGGTTCCGGACGACGAGTGGGGGGAGGCGGTCAAGGCCATCGTCGAGCTGCAGCCGGGGGCCAGCGTCAGCCAGGACGACCTGATCGCATGGTGCCGGGAGCGGCTGGCGGGATACAAGCGGCCGCGCTCGGTCGACTTCGTTGAGGCGCTGCCGCGCGGCCTCGACGGGAAGCTGCACAAGCGCGAGCTGCGCGAGAAGTACTGGGCGGGGGCCGGGCGCCGGGTCTAGCTACATCTCGGTAGCGATCGCACCCTCCCGTGGCCGCGGAGGTCGCCGATGCAGGCGCCGTTCGAATCCTGGACGGAGCGCACATCGACCTGATAGACCACCGCCTCCGCCACCAAGCCGCCATGCTTTCGGATTGTGCCGACCGGCCCCTACGACCATCTCATCGACTTCTTCGACGAGTTCGCGCCGAACTACGAGCAGTGGGCGGGTGGTCTGCACCCGCGCGTGGCGGCGAAGCTGGTCGAGCTGGCCGCTCCGCAGAAGGGCGAGAGCGCGCTCGACGTGGGGACCGGCACCGGACTGGTGGCCAATGCGGTGGCGCAGGCGGTGGGCAAGCGCGGCCAGGCGATCGGCATCGACGTCTCCGAGGGGATGATGCGGATCGGCCGTGCCGCCAAGCCGCCGGTGGCGGAGTTCATCGGCATGGCGGGCGAACGTGTGGTCTTTCGCGACGGCACCTTCGACCTGGTCACCTTCGGCGACGTGCTCACCTACCTGGCGGATCCGGCGGCGGCGCTGGGTGAAGCGGCGCGGGTGCTGCGGCCGGGTGGCCGGGTGGCGCTGTCGGTGCCGCGGCGGGCCCTCCACACGAGCGGGCAGGACCGGTTTTTCGAGGTCCTCGAGGACTTCTTGGAGCGGCATCCCCTGCGGATTCCGCGGGTCGCCGGCCGGGACCGGATCCGCTTCGGCGAGCCCGAGCTCCTGACCGACATCCTGGAGACGTTCGGCTTCGAGGGGGTGCAGACGTCGACGCTGATGACCGGCTGGCGGCTGCAGGGAGGTCGCGCCTGGATCGAGCACATGCTGGGTGCGGGCCCGTTCACGCACGCCACGCTCTCAGCACTGGGCGCCCGGCTGCGCGACGAGCTGGCGGGCGAGCTGGACGTGGCCATGGGTGAGCTGGGTGAAGAGGGCCAACGCGCCCACCACGCCTACACCCTGGCCATCGCCCATCCCCGCCGCCAGTAACCTATTCCGGCTCGATGGACGAAACCTGGCTTTCCAGCTCCCTGGCGGCGGACGCCTCGCGCGGCGAGGGCGTGCTGCCGGAATGGATCCGGCCGCTGCAGCCGGGGGCGCGGGTGATCGGCGCCGCCACCACCTGCTCGGTCGGCCCGGGCGACAACCTGGGCGTCCGTCAGGCGCTGCTGGCAGGACCCCGCACCGGTCCGGTGCTGGTGGTGGGGGGCGCGGCGGAGTCGAGCAGCGCGATCATGGGCGGGCTGGTGGCCGAGGCGCTGAGCATGAACGGCTTCATCGCGGTCGTCACCGACGGGCTGATTCGGGATTCGGTCGAGGTGGCGGAGATGGTCAAGGTCTGGTGCCGCGGCCTGACGCCCAAGGCGCCGGCCAAGGACGGCCCTTCGTCGGTGGGCGAGGTGGTCAGCGTGGGAGGCGTACGGGTGGCGCCGGGCGACCTGGTGATCTGCGACGCGGACGGGGTGGTCATCTGGCCGGCGGCGGCGACGGCCACGCTTCGGGAGCGGGCGCGGCAGCGGGACGCGCAGGACACGGCGCGGGGGGCGGCGCTGCGGCGGACGGGGCGGCTCGACTAAGCCCGAACGTGCACCGGTCAGCGGCGGTGGCGGCGCGGCGGCTCTGACGACCAGGACTCCGGCCGCGCGCTTGGGTTGGGCCGCAGGTAGAGCACCAGCGAACCTGCCTTCTCCCAGGTCCGGCCGGAGTCGATCCAGCGGCCGAAGGTGCCCGCCCGGGCGGCCCGCCGGAGCTCCCACTTGATCCGGCCGCGGCCCGACTCGACCGGCTCTTCGACGTCGGCCGCGCCGTGGACCAGCTCGATCGACTCGTAGCCGTTGTGCTGCGCCTCGGCGACCCGGCGCAGCGCGAAGTCGACCGCGGTCAGGACGTCGTGACCGTGGAGATCGACCGTGAGTGTCCGTGAGCGGCGAGCCATGGCCAGTGCAATGATCCGACGAGCGATGGTCGTCATGCCGAGCCCCGGCGATCAGAAGATCGACTGGCGCCGCTTCCCACGCCTGCTGCTGGGCTCGTTCCGCATCGTCAACGCCGCCGCGCCGCGCGAGTTCAAGGTCAGCCTCGCCCTCCAGCTGGTCCAGGGCGTGAGCATGGGCATCCAGCTGCTCGTGATCCGGAACCTGCTGGAGGCGGTCCTCCACGGGACCGGGCGCTCCTTTACTCCGGTGCTCACCCAGGTGGGGCTGCTGGTCGGCCTCCAGGCCGCCCAGAGCCTGATCGGGACCTACCAGACGATGCAGCAGGCGATCGTCCAGGAGCTCGTCCAGCGCCACGCCTCGCGGCCGGTGAGCGAGGTGGCGACCACGATGCCGCTGAAGGACTTCGACACCCCGCAGTTCCACGACCGGATGCAGCGCGCCCAGCAGACGGCGATCATGCGGCCGATCCAGATCACCAACGCGGTGGTGACCATCGGGCGCACCCTGCTGGGGGTGGCCGGCCTGGCGATCGGCCTCCTGATCCTCTCCCCGCTGCTGCTGGCGATCTCACTGCTCGGCTTCGTACCGCTCTGGCTCGCGACCACCCGGATCTCGCGCGCGGTCTACGAGTTCATGCGCGACACGACCGAGAACGATCGCAAGCGGAACTACGTGCTCGGCCTGCTCACCAGCCGCGACATGGCCAAGGAGGTGCGCGCGTTCGCGCTTGGCGGCTACTTCCGGGATGTCTATGAGCGCCTCAGCGACGAGCGGCTGGTCCGGCTCCGGCGGCACCTCCGGCAGCGCGCGGCCCTCTCCTTCGCGGGCGCGCTGGCCACCGCCGCGGCGAGCGGCGTGACCTTTGGCGTCCTGGCCTGGCTGATCACCTCCGGACACCTGGGCCTGGCCGCCGCCGGTGCCGCCGCCACCGCCAGCCTTCAGCTTGGGAGCCAGCTCCAGCAGATGGCCTCCGCCGCTGGCCAGCTCTACGAGTCGGCGCTCTTCATCGACGACCTCAACGCCTTTCTGGCGCTGCGGCCGGAGATCGAGCGGCTGCGCCCGAAGGCGCCCGCGCCCGCCGGCTTCGCGCGGATCGAGCTGCGCGACGTCGAGTTCACCTACCCGGTGGCGCCAGCATCGAAGCAGCCGGCCCCCCTCGGCCGCCATCGAGGTCCCGGCTTCTGGATGCTGATGGCGGGCTTTGGCCAGTCCGGTGGCATGGCCGATGGCGGCGACGGACACCAACGGCCCCATGCGCTGCGCGGCGTGTCGATGGAGATCCGACGCGGCGAGGTGATCGCGCTGGTGGGTGAGAACGGGTCCGGCAAGACCACGCTGGCCAAGCTGATCTGCGGGCTCTATGCCCCCGACCAGGGCAGCGTCACCTGGGACGGCATCGACACCTCGACCGTGGACCCGGACCAGCTGCGCGACCAGGTCACGGTGATCTTCCAGGACTTCGTCCGCTACATGCTGACCGCGCGCGAGAACATCGGCGTCGGGCGAGCTGCCAACATCGATGACCTAGAGGCGATCCGGACCGCCGCCGGCCACGCCGGCGCGGCCGACTTCATCGAGCGCTGGCCGGAAGCCTACGAGTCGATGCTGGGTCCCATCTTCGAAGGCGGCAAGGACCTGTCGATCGGCCAGTGGCAGCGGATCGCACTGGCCAGGGCCTTCTTCCGGGACGCGCCGCTGATCATCCTCGACGAGCCCACCGCCTCCCTCGATGCGCGCGCCGAGGCCGAGCTCTTCAGCCGGATTCGGAGCCTGTTCGCCGGCCGGACTGTGCTCCTGATCTCACACCGCTTCTCGAGCGTCCGCAGCGCGGATCGGATCTACGTCCTCAGGGCGGGCGAGGTTGTGGAGCGCGGAACCCACGAGCAGCTGCTCGAGGCCGACGGGCTTTACGCGGAGCTCTTCAATCTCCAGGCCGCCGCCTATTTGGACGGCGGCGGGCCTACGGCTCGACGACCTCGAGCTGGCGCTGAAGGCTGAGGGCCGCGCGCCGGATGTGGAGTCGGAGGCGGGTGTTGCCGGCCGCCCGCTGCGCGGTGCGCAGGCTGCCGAGGAGAGCGCGGTAGAGAATTGTCACCGCCGATGCAACGGGAGAGCGGCGGACGCGGTTACGGTCCGCCGCTCGAGCGATTTCTGGGCTAGCCCTCGCCCTTCTGCATGGTGACGTTGCCGTTCAGCGTGGCGCCATCCTCGATCGCCAGCCGGGCCACCTTGACGTTTCCGTTCAAGGTCCCCGAGCCGGCCAGGGTCAGGCGCTCGCGGGCGACGGCGTCGCCGGTGACCTCGCCCCGGATGCTCAGGTTGCGCCCTTCGAGAGCGGCGCGGACGTTGGCGCGGGACTCGACGTCGATATCCCCGCTGGCGGTCACTTCGCCCTCGACGGTGCCCAGGATGCGCACGTCGCCATCGATCGTGAGCTTCCCGACCAGGCTGTCGCGCGGGCCGAGAGTCATGTTGTTACCGCCACGGCGATTGCGTCGGCCCTCGTTGTTCTCGGGCTCGCCGGCAGGCTCGGCCACCTGCTCGGTCTGATCCTGGACTTCCATCATCGTTTACTCCCTTGCCAGCCCTAAATGGATTTCTCATCCGGCGCCGCGGCGCCCTTGAGCGACAAATCCTAACCGCAGCCGCCGACATCTCGCCGCCCTTCCAGGGCGAAATGGGGCGGCCTGCTTACGCGCGATTAACCTGCGGGTGATGGCCTCCGACACCCGTCATCCGCGGCTCCGGCGGATCGCGCTCTGGCTGAGCCTGGTAACCGCGCTCGGCATGTTCGTGGTGCTGGTGATGGGCGCCACGGTCACCACCACCGGCTCTGCCCAGGGCTGTGGCCGCGACTGGCCGCTGTGCCGCGGCCAGTTCGTTCCCGAGTTCGCGGTCGCCACCTTCATCGAGTTCTCCCACCGCTTCGTGACCGGCATCGAAGGGATCCTGATCGTGGCCCTCTGCGCGCTGGTCCTGGTCGTCTGGTGGGACCGGCGGCCGGTGCGCGTACTGGCCCCGCTGCTGCTGGGAGCGCTGCTCCTCCAGGCGGGGATGGGGGCGTGGGCCGTGAAGTATCCGCAGGTGCCGCTGGTGCTGGCCCTCCACTTCGGCTTCTCGCTGGTCGCGCTGGCGGCGGCGGTGCTGGTCGCCGCCTATCTGTGGACCATCGACCAGCCGCTCCCGCCGCCGGTCTCCGGGGGCGTCTTCTGGGCGACCTGGGGCGCGACCGCCTACATCTACGTCCTCGTCTACTCGGGCGCCTACATCCGCCATACCGGTGCCGCCGAGGTGTGCGCCTCCTGGCCGCTGTGCCCGGCGCCGCCCAGCGCGGCGGTCGCCGTCGACCTTCTCCATCGCGGGCTGGCCGCGCTGGCCCTGGTTGTGGCGGCCGGGCTGCTGCTGCTCTTCCGGCGCGCCCGCCGGCGGGACCTGGTCGACGGCGCGGCGCTCCTGGCCGCCGCCCTGCTGCTGCAGGGCGCCGCCGGCGCCTACCTGGCGCTGTCCGGGTTTGGGCTCTTCGCCGAGCTCCTGCACGCGGGCCTGACCGGCGTCGTTTTCGTCGCCGCCGCCTATCTCTGCCTGCGCGTGAGCCTGCGCGGGGCGAGCCGGCGCCCGGAGACGGTCAGGCCAGCCGCGTCAACCGCCAGGAGCGTGCCGGCGCGCTGATCGGCCGGTCGGGCTGGACGCTGACCCGCACGTCCTGGTCGCCGAGAACGACCTCGAGGTCGCCGTGGTCGGCTCCGGCCTGGAGTGGCGGGCGCAGACTGGGCACCTCCAGCCGGCGCTGGAGGACCGTCCCCGGCCATTGCACCAGCGCCACGTCGGCGGTCGCCTGCAGCGTGGAGGACTGCCCCCAGGGCACCACGTAGCGCCCCACGGGCTGGCGGTCGCGAACCGCGTCGGCGACGGTGAGCAGCGGCCTCGCGAAGTCGATCAGGCCGCGTGCGGCCTTGAAGGCGTCGTCGAGCGTTGCCAGTCCCATCACGGCGCCGACCACGGTGACCGTGTGTCCGGCGACGTTGAAGGGCGCTGAGAACATGAAGCCGGCGCTGGAGACGTCGGGGTTGGATCCGGTCTTGATGCCGGCGATGCCGCTCTGGCCGAGCGCGTAGTCGACGTTGTAGACGGTCCCCGCGACCGGGAGCTGGGTGCTGGCCTGGGAGACGATGCCGGCGAGCACCGGGTTGGCGATCGCGACCACCGCCAGCCGGGTCAGGTCGGCGGGGGTGGAGCGGGTGCCGGCATCGAGTCCGCTGGGGTCGGTGTACGTGGTCTGGCGCATCCCCAACGCCTTGGCCCGCACGTTCATCTTCTGGATGAAGGCGGGGACGCTCCCGGCGTCCCAGCTCGCCAGCAGGTCGGCGATGTTGTTGCCGCTCGGGATCAGGATCGCCTCCAGCGCCTGGAACTCGCTGAGCTGCTCGCCGGCCCTGACCGCGACCACCGACTCCTGGTTCGCCTTCTTCTGCTGATAGACCTGGACGTCGCCGTCGGTGATGGTGAGATTGGGGCCGGGCTGGTCCTTCTGGAGCGGGTGGTCGTCGAGGACCACCAGCGCCGTCATCACCTTCGCGATGCTCCACATCGGCAGCGGCTGCTGGCCGGGGCTGGCGTCGATCACACCCAGGCCGGCGGCGCCCACAGCCGCGCTTCCGTTCTGGGGCCAGGGGATCACCGGCTTGGGGCCGGGGACCGTCTCCTTGGCGGCGACGGTCTGGGTGGCCGGGACGGCGGGCAGCGGCCGGTTGAGCTGGAAGAGGACGAACGCGGCGACCAGCGCCGCGATCAGCAGCAGCGCCGCCAGCGGACGCCAGGGGGCCGCCCGCCGAGGGCGCGCGGCGCCCAGGAAGCGGCCTCTTACCGGCCTACCCAGCGCGCGGGACGTTTCTCGAAAAAGGCTTCGATGCCCTCCCGGAAGTCCTCGCTCATGTACGCCCTGAGCACCAGGTCGGACCCGCCCTCCGGTGGCACCAGCTGGTTCCGGATCCGCCGCAGAGCCTCCTTGGCGGTCTGCAGCGTCAGCGGGGCATGGGTCGCCAGCTTGGCCGCGATCTCCATCACCCGCGGCTCCAGCGCCTCCTCGGACTCGACGAGCTCGTTGACGAGCCCGATCTGGCGCGCCTCTTCCGCCTCCACCAGCCGGGCCATGAAGATCAGCTCTTTGACCCGCGCCATCCCGACCAGCGCGGTCAGCCGCGCGAAGTTGTTCATCGAGAGCGTGTTGCCGAGGGTACGGGCGATCGGGAAGCCGAACTTGAGCGAGGGGGTCCCCACGCGCAGGTCGCAGGCGCCGGCGATCCCGGCGCCGCCGCCCGTGCAGGCGCCGGCGATGGCGGCGATGGTGGGAACCCGGACGCCCTCGATCGCGCCCAGGACGCGGTCCATCCGCTCCTCGTAGGCGAGCGCGTCCTCCTCCTTGTCGAAGGCCCGGAACTGGCTGATGTCGGTGCCCGCGGCGAACGCCTTGCCGCCGGCGCCGGTGATCACCCACACCCGCACGCTGGGGTCGGCGTCGATCTCTTCGGCGATCGCCTTCAACCGCTCGTACATGGCGAAGGTGAGCGCGTTGCGGGCATGGGGGCGGTTGAGGGTGACCCACACCACCTCCTGCTGCTCACCGCGGCGCTCTTCGAGGACCTCGGGCTCCGCCGCCGATGTTTCTGGCTGCGCGGTCATGGCTGCTTGACGACTCCCTTCTCGATCAACCCCTCGATCTCGGCGCGGGGACGTCCGATCTCCTCCAGCACCTCGACCGTGTGCTCGCCCAGCAGGGGTCCCGCTCGCTCCTCGCGGATGGCGGCGTCCGAGAAGTGCATCGGCGAACCGATCTGCCGCACCTCGCCCAGCTTGGGATGGGGGCCATCCCAGAAGAAGCCGCGGGCGAGCAGCTGGGGATCGTTGAAGACCTGGTCGTAGGTCTGGATCTGGGCGCAGGGCACGCCGGCCTCCTGGAGCCGCTCGACCCAGTGGGCGCGCGGCTGCTTCGAGGTCACGTCCTCGATCATCGGGATCAGGACGTCGCGGCGCGCGTGCCGCGACGGGTTGTCCTTGAAGCGCTCCTCGTCGGCCCACTCCTGGTGGCCGAGCGTGTCGCAGAGGGCCTTCCAGTTGCGGGGCGAGGTGGCGCCGATCGTGAAGTAGCCGTCGGCGGCGCGGATCGCCTGGTAAGGCGCGGAGACCTGGTGCGCCGAGCCCAGCGCTCGCGGCACCTCCCCGGTCGCGAAGTAGCGCCCGGCCTCCCAGACCGCGAGCGACACGCCCGCTTCGAAGAGCGAGACGTCGATGTGCTGGCCGCAGCCGGTGCGCTCGCGGGCGCGCAGGGCGGCGACCGCGGAGAGCGCGCCGTAGAGGCCGCACACCAGGTCGCAGATCGGCACCCCGACCTTGACCGGGTCGCCGCCCGGCTCGCCGGTGATCGACATCAAGCCGCTCATCGCCTGGGCCATGATGTCGAGGCCGGACAGCTGTGCGTAGGGTCCTTCCTGGCCCCAGCCGCTGGCCGAGACGTAGATCAGGCTCGGGTTGAGCGCCGACATGCGCGCGTAGTCGAGCTCGAGGTCGCCCATGGTGCCGGGGCGCAGGTTCTCGATCAGGATGTCGGCCTGCTTGACCAGCTCCCGGAAGACCTCCTTGCCCTCGGGGCTCTTGAGATTGAGCGCGAGTGAGCGCTTGTTGCGGTTGAGGCGGACGAAGGGCGACGACTCGCCATTGATGAACGGCGCCGAGTCGCGGGCCATGTCGCCGCCCTCGGGGTTCTCGACCTTGATCACGTCGGCGCCGAGGTCGGCCAGCTGCATGGCGCAGAAGGGACCAGCCATGTAGTTGCCGCACTCGATCACTCGGATGCCTTCCAGGGGGGCTTGCTTGGGGGTCAAGACTTCATCACCACTCGACAGTGCTCGATGGGCAGGAAGAGCTCGATCTCGTCGCCGACCGGATGGTCGGAATGGGGCGGGGCGCTGACCCGGACCCTTCCGCCGCCGGCGAGCTCGACCTGGTAATCACGTGCCTCCCCAAGATAGGCCGAGCGGCGGACCGTCCCGCGGAGACGGTTGCTGGGGGCCTCGGTTTCGGCCAGCAGGACCTGGTGGGGCCGGATGCAGACCGCGACCTCGGTCCCCGCCGGGCAGCCGGTCTCGTCCGCCGCCCGCAGCCGGATGCCCTGCCCGGTCTCGACCACGCCGGGCTCGAGCAGCCGGCCCGAGAGCGTGTTGGTGCGGCCGATGAAGCTGGCCACGAACTCGGTCCGCGGCCGCTCGTAGACCTCGTAGGGGCCCGCCACCTGCTCGACGCGACCGGCGTTCATGACCGCGATCCGGTCGGCGGTCACCATCGCCTCGGCCTGGTCGTGCGTCACGTAGACCATCGTGATCCCGGTCTGGTCGTGGAGGCGGCGGATCTCGAATCGCATCTCCTCGCGCAGGTTGGCGTCGAGGTTGGAGAGGGGCTCGTCGAGCAGCAGGATCTCGGGCTCGACGACCATCGCCCGCGCCAGCGCCACCCGCTGCTGCTGGCCGCCGGAGAGCTCCGCCGGGTAGCGCTCGGCCAGGGCCTGCAGGCGCACGATCTTGAGCGCTTCATCGACCCGGCGGCCGATCTCGGCCCGGGCCACGCGGCGCACCTGAAGCCCGAAGGCGACGTTCTCGCGGACCGTCTTGTGCGGCCAGACCGCATAGGACTGGAAGATCAGGGACATGTTCCGCCGCTCCGGTGGGACCACCGACTGCGCGGTCGAGAGCACTCGCTCGCCGACCCGGATCTCGCCGCCGTCCGGCCTCAGGAAGCCGGCCAGCAGCTGGAGGGTGGTCGTCTTGCCGCAGCCGGAGGGACCCAGGAGCGCGATCACCTCGCCGCCGTCGACGTCGAGGTCGATGGAGTCGACGGCGACCTGCGGCCCGTAGACCTTGCGCAGACCCCGGATCGCGATCGCCGCCGTCATCGGGCTCGGGTGGCAGTCACGTCTCGCCCCAGGAACCGGTAGGCCCCGACCACGATCAGGAGCGTGATCAGCATCATCAGCAGGCCCATGGTCGAAACCGCCTCGTAGTTGCCGGCGTCGGAGAAGTCGTAGATCACGGTGGTGATCACGCTGGTGCGCGGCGTGAACAGGAAGACCGAGGCCGAGAGCTCGCGCAGCGCGGGGATGAAGACCAGCAGCCAGCCGGAGAGCAGGCCGCGGCGAAGGAGGGGCAGCGTCACCGCCCACAGCGAGCGCAGCCGGCCCGCCCCAAGGGTGCGGGCGGCGTTCTCGAGGTCGACGTTGAGGCCCTGGAGGATGGCGCTGCTGTTGGAGTACGCGATCGGCATGAACCGGGTGGCGTAGGCGACGATCATGATCGCGGCCGTCCCGTAAAGCAGGATCGGCGGATGCCCGTAGGCGGCGATGAAGCCGATCGCGAGCACGATGCCGGGCACCACGAAGGGCGCCATGGCCAGGAAGCCGAGCAGCGGTGCGCCGGGGCCCAGACGGCGGACGCTGAGGTAGGCGACCAGGGTGGCGACGACCACCGCCAGGGTGGCGGCGGCGGCGCCGTACTCGAGCGAGTGGCTGATCGCGGTCTTCGTGGTCGGGTTGATGAAGACCGCCCACTGATACCAGTAGAGGGTCAGGTTGCCCGGATGCCAGGGACCGAGGCCCCAGCTGTGCTGGAGGGAGACCACGAGCAGCGCGCCGTAGGGAAGGATCACCGCCAGCAGCGGCGGCAGCAGCGCCAGCGTCGCGAAGGGCCAGCGCCAGACCCCGAGCGCCATCGGGCGGCGCACGCCGCCCTTGCCGCTGACGGTGGTGAAGCGGCGGCGGCCGAGCAGGCGGCGCTGGACGAAGAGCAGGGTCACCGTGACCAGCAGCAGCGGCATGGCGTAGGCCGCGGCTACCTCGATCTGGGGCGGGAACTGGCTGAAGAAGAGGAAGAGCTGCGTCGTCATCACCTGCGTGCGGGCGGGGATGAGCAGGAAGGCGGGCGGGCCGAAGAGCTCGAGAGCCTCCAGGAAGGAGAGTAGGAAGCCGGACAGGATGGCCGGCATCGCGAGCGGGAGCGTGATCGAGAAGGTGGTCCGGAAGGTGCCTGAACCCAGCGTGGTGGCGGCGTCCTCCAGCTCGGACGCCATCAGCTCCAGCGTGGCCGAGACGAGCGAGAAGGTGTAGGGGATCGAGTAGAGGGCGATCACGAAGATCGCGAAGGGGAACGTATAGACGTCGAAAGGCCCATGTTCCACGTGGAACATCTGTTCCCAGATCTTGTTCAGCATCCCCGAGTTGGGGGCGGCCAGGAAGATCCAGGCCTCGGCGCCCAGGAAGGAGGGCGTCACGAAGGCCGCCAGCACCAGCGGCCGGATGACGCCCCGGCCGGGCACATCGGTGCGCGCCACCACCCAGGCTAGCGGCGTGCCCACCACGACCGCGATCGTGGCCACCGCAAACGCCATCTCGAAGGAGTTGAGGATCGGCCGCAGATAGAGCGTCTGAGTGAAGGCGGTGCGGTAGTTGTCGAGGGTCAAGCCCTGCGTCAGTGGGTCCTGGACCGAGGTCAGCAGCAGCCAACCGAGCGGCACCACGACCATGAAGGCGAGGACCAACACCGCGGCCAGGAAGAGGAGCGCGGACGGCTCGAGGCGGTCGAGACGAGATGACAGCCCGACGTTGGCGGAGCGCGCCCGGCCGGCGCCTACCACCCGGCCTGTTGCCAGTACCGCATCGCGGCCGCCACCCCGGAGCCGAGCTCCACCGGCTCGCCGGCCAGGTTGAGCGCCAGCTCCACGCCACCCAGGGTGGCGATCACCTCGAGCTCGTTGAGCGCGCCCAGGTGCCCGATCCGGAACGCGCGGCCCTTGAGCCTGCCCAGGCCGGCGCCCAGCGAGAGGTGCAGGTGCGCCTCACCCTCGCGCAGAACCGCGTCCGCGTCGATGCCGTCCACCGCCACCGCGGTCAGCGAGTTCGAGCAGCGGGCAAGATCGGTGCAGAGCAGGGTCAGGTCCCAGGCCTGGACGGCCTGCCGGACGCCCTCCGCGAGCCGGGTGTGGCGGGCGTAAACGTTGTCGAGGCCCTCCTCCTCGAGCATCCGCAGCGCCTCCCGGAGGCCGTACAGCTCGAGGGTCGGCGGCGTGGCCGGGAAGTAGCCGGTCTGCATCGCCGCGATCACCGGGCCCCAGTCGTAGAAGGAGCGCGGGGTGTCGACCTCGCGGGAGCGCTCGAGGGCACGCGGTGAGACGCAGACGAAGGCCATACCGGGCGGCAGCATCAGGCCCTTCTGGGAGCCGGTCAGCGCGACGTCGACGCGCCAGTCGTCGAACCGGAAGTCGATCGAGCCCAGGCTCGACACGGTGTCGACCAGGAGCAGCGGGTCGTGCCCGGTGGAGTCGATTGCGGCCCTGATCCCGCCGACGTCGGTGGTGACTCCGGTCGAGGTCTCGTTGTGGACGATCAGCACCGCCGCGTGCTCGGGACGGAGGTGGCCCGCAACCCGATCCGGGGCCACCGCGTCGCCCCAGCGCATGTCGACCTCGTCGACCACCACGCCGAAGCGGCGAGCGACCTCGGAGAACTTCTCCGCGAAGATGCCGTTGTTGAAGGCGAGCGCCCGCTCGCCCGGCCGCAGCGTGTTGACGATGGCGGCCTCCCAGGCGCCGGTGCCCGAACCCGCCCACATCGCGATCGAGCCGGTCTCAGTCCGGAAGACGTGCTTGAGCCGCTCGACCGCCTCCAGCGTCACCTCGGGCAGCTCGGGGCCGCGGTGGTCGACCACCGCCCGGTCCATGGCGCGCAGAACACGGTCTGGGACGTTGGTCGGTCCCGGAATCTGGAGGAAGTGCCGGCCTGACAGCGGGCTCAGACCCCCATCGCCTGCTGCCACTTCTGTTGCGCGGCGGGCAGGTCTTTGGTCAGCTGGTCGACGGTGTTGCGGATGATCTTGATCTGGGTATAGGGCTTGTCCCCCGGGGGCAGCGAGACGTCCGTCCGGAGCGGGTAGTTGGAGGTCGCGACCAGCGCCTGCGAGTACTCCTTGGAGTACATGAAGTTGACGAACAGGCGCGCGGCGTTGGGCCGCTTGGACTGAGCGAGGATTCCGACCGGACCCGGAACCAGGACCGCGCCGTCGCTGGGGAAGACGATCGCGATCGGCTGGCCCTTGGCCTTCTGGGCGAGCGAGTAGTTGTCCGGTCCCGCGCCCACCGTGCGCTCGCCGGCCACGATGTCGGTCACGGTGTCGTTGACGGAGCGGTTGACCTTGGGATTGTTCTTGGCCAGCGCGGTCAGCCAGGCGTCGCCGTTGACGCGCAGCATCGCGGTCACCCACTGGCCGACGTAGCCGGAGAAGGAGGGGTGTCCCACCGTGAGCTGGCCCTTCCACTTGGGGTCGACGAAGTCCTTCCAGGTCTGCGGCGGCGAGGTCACCTTGTCGCTGCGGTAGTTGATGAGCACGAACCCGAGCGCGCCCAGGTGGTAGTAGCCGTCGGGGTTGAGGTTCTGGAAGTCCTTGGGGATCAGGTCGAGGTCGGGCGGCGTGTACTTGGCCAGCGCGCCCAGCTTGATCAGCGGTGGGTAGTGGCCTTCGTCGGTGGAGCAGAAGACGTCGCAGTCGGTGTTCCCGGTCTTCAACTCCTGGTTGAGGCGGGTGTTGATCACCTGCGCGGTCTGCCGCAAGAGATTGACGTCGATGCCCGGGTACTTCTGCTTGAAGGCGGTCGCCATCTGCTCGGCGGCCGACTGCTCGTAGTGCGCCGTCCACCAGGTGACCGAGCCTTCCTTCTTGGCGGCGTTGTAGAGGTCGGCGACGTTGGCGGCGGTCGGCTGCGCGGCCGGCGTTTGACCGGTGCCCCCGCAGGCCTCGACCAGCGCGCCCAGGCCGCCGGTGGCGGTGACGGTGACGGCGCCGCCGGCCCATTTGACGAAGTCGCGGCGGGTGATCGTGTTCATCGACGCAAGAGGTTAAGGGGCCGGTTGGTTTGATGTACACGATCCGGCCGCGGGGCGCGGCTTTGGTTACATGGATCGGTGCGTCTCCTACGCGTGTGCGAGCTGGGGCTGGCCTGTGGAACCGCCGGTCTGCTGCTCGTCAGCTCCTATCACCCGTTCCCCCCCACCCCCGTCGAGCAGACGGGGAAGGTCCTGTCCAGATCGGTCCGGCGCGAGCCCGCGCCGGCCGTGCGCCAGAGGCTCGATGAAGCGGCGCAGCGGCACGGACTTCCGCCGCACCTGGTGGAGGCGGTCGCCTACTGGGAGAGCGGCTGGGACCCGAGCAAGGTCTCCGAAACCGGTGCGGTGGGCTTGATGCAGATCCAGCCCGAGGTCGCCGCCGAGCTTGCGCCGCGCCTGGTCGGGCACCCGGTTGACATCCAGCAGCCGGGCGACAATGCCGACCTCGGCGCTGCCATCCTGCGCGCCTACATCAACGACCAGGGTGGCGACGTTGACCGCGGGCTGGCCGCCTATTACCAGGGCCCGCGGTCGATCGCCGACGACGGCATGTTCCCCGACACCGTCCAGTACGTCGACGGCATCGACGGGCTCCGCCAGCTGCTGGACAGCAACCAGCCGCTGCCCCCTCCGGACCAGCCATAGCCGCCTGGGGCGCGCTGGTTGCGCGTCACCGGCGCCTGGTGCTGGTGGCCTGGCTTGCGATCGGCGCCGCCGCCGCCTACTTCGCGGCTGGGACGCCGCGGCTCCTCAGCGCCGCCGGCTTCCAGACCGACACCCCCGCCGACCGCGCTGCGGCCATCCTCCGTGAGCACTTCCCCGAGCGCCGGGCCCCCGACCTCTACGTCGTCTTCCAGAGCCGGGACGTGCCCGCCGGCGATCCGGCTTACCAGGCTGAGCTGGACGCCTGGCGCGGCGACCTGCAGCGGCTGACCGCCGGCCTCGACGCCGAGATTCCGGCCCCGATCACCGGCCGCGACGGCCAGACGGCCGCCCTCTTCGTCGACTCCAACCTCACGCCGGACCGCTTCATCGAGCTCGCGCGCCAGGCGCGGGCGATCCACCACGCGGGACCGGCGGCGACGTACCTGGGTGGTTTGGGTCCGGTCTACGACGCCTTCCTGACCGACTCCGAGACCGACCTCCGCCAGGGCGAGCTGGTCAGCCTGCCGCTGGCGGCGCTGCTCTTGCTGCTCGTGTTCGGGGGCTTGGTGGCGGGCGCGCTGCCGGTGGTCACCGGGCTCGCGTGCGTGAGCGTGGCGGTGGCTCTGCTCGGCGCCGCCGCTCGACTGCATACGGTCTCCGTGTTCGCCCTCAACATCAGCTCGGTCGTCGGGATCGGACTCGGCATCGACTACTCGCTGCTGGTCGTCAACCGGTTCCGGGAGGAGATGCGGGGCGGCGCCGCGGTGCAAGCGGCGGTGAGCACGACGGTGGCGACCGCCGGCGTGGCGACCGCGGTCTCCGGCGCCACCGTGCTGATCGGCTTCGGCTCGCTGATGCTGACGCGGCTCAACGTGCTCTGGTCGATCGGGCTCGGGGGCGCGATCGTGGTCGGGGTGTCGATCGTCTCCTCGCTGACGCTGATCCCGGCCCTGCTGGCGACCTTTGGGCGCCATCTCGACCGGCTCACGCTGCCGATCGCGCGGGGTCGCGACACCCGCCGCTTCTGGCACGGGCTGGCGGCAGGCGTGATGCGCCGGCCCTGGCCGGTGATCATGCTGGTGGTGGCCGTGGTCGCGGTACTGGCCTCGCCCGCTCGCGCCCTGAATCCTGGCGTGGTCGGCGCCGAGAGCCTGCCTCCGGGAGAGCAGGCTGTGACTGCCCAGCGCCTGGCCGAGCGCGAGCTCGGCTTCGCGCGCTATCCGCCGGTGCTGGTGGTTGCCCGCGGCGTGGACGGCGAGGAGCGGGCGGCCGAGGTCGAGGTGCGCCTGCAGCAGGCGGCGCGGGGGCGAAGGGTCACCGGGCCGGGCGACGTCCCCGCGTTTGCGCGTACGAACTACCTGCGGCCGCCATACGCCGTGTTCGAGGTCGACCAGGGCGCTCCCGACAACTCGGCCGCCACCCACGCCCTGCTCGACCGCCTGCGCGCGGTGCGGGTCGGTGGGGTGACCTTGCTGATCGGCGGCGAGGGCGGCGCCTACCAGGACTTCCTGAACGTGCTCTCCGCCGACTTCCCACGCGCCTTCGCGACCGTGCTCGGCTGCACGCTGCTCCTGCTCGGGATCGCCTTCCGCTCGCTCGCACTGCCGGTCAAGGCGATCCTCATGAACCTGCTCTCGGTCGGCGCGGCCATGGGCGTCCTCACCTGGGGCTTCCAGGAGGGTCGCCTGGCCGGACTCCTCGACTTCCAGCGTGTGGACTTCGTGGACGCGACGATCCCGATCGTCATCTTCGCCGCCCTCTTCGGGCTCTCGATGGACTACGAGGTGTTTCTGCTGTCACGCGTCCGCGAGGAATACCTGCGCGGCCTCGACAATCAGGCCGCAGTCGCCGCCGGGATGGAGCGGACCGGGCAGATCATCACCTCGGCCGCCCTCATCCTGGTCGTGGTCGCGGGCACGCTGGCCTTCAGCCACCTGGCTCTCAACAAAGCCGTGGGCGTCACCTTCGCGGTCGCCATCCTCCTCGACGCCACGCTGATCCGCCTGCTGCTGGTGCCCGCCTTCATGAGCGTGCTGGGGGACCTGAACTGGTGGCCAGATCCCCGCCGCAATCAGACGCGGCCGCCGGTGCCGCGGGAGAGGTCGCGCTCCTCGTCGCCCGAGTAGTCGAGCTGGTCGAGGATGTGGCGCGAGCGCCGCTCGGCCTGCTTCCAGACCCGCTCCAGCCGCTGCTTGGTAACCACCCAGAGTTCGTAGTCAGTCACTGCAACACCTCCATTCCCTATAACCCGCGCGCCCCGGCGCCCGTTGCAACCATCATCCCCCGATCGATGGTTACTATACCATCAAAGTCGGTTTATCGGTTACAGATTCGCGGTATAGTCGCGGCGATGGCGGCATCTCGAAACCGGGCGCCTGGCGATCTCGACCTGGTCCGGCGGTTCATCAACACGGCCGACCTCGAGCAGCACAGCGACGAGATCGCAACCCCCGCCCAGCTAGAGGACTGGCTGCGCGGGGCCGGGCTCGGTCCGGAGCCGGTGGACGAGGCCGGGCACCGGCGGGCGCTCGCGCTGCGCGAGGCGCTGCGCAGCCTGGCGCTGGCCAACAACGCGGGACAGGCTTATCCGGTCGACTTGGCCACCCTCAACCGGGCCGCCGTCGAGTGCCGGCTCCGTCCGCGCTTCACCTCCGCCGGCGCCGCCCGCTTGGAGCCGGAGGCCGAGGGGCTGGACCGAGCATTAGGACGTCTGGTGGCGGCGGTCTACGAGGCGATGGCCGGCGGCACCTGGAACCGCCTCAAGGCCTGCCGCAAGCACAGCTGCCGCTGGGCCTTCTACGACAGCTCCCGGAACCACTCGGCGACCTGGTGCAACATGGCGGTCTGCGGGAACCGGGAGAAGGCGGAGCGCTTCCGGCGCCGCCAGTCCAACCTTTCTTGACACAGACGCGCAAGAAATGTGATAGCATGGCACTCAAGAAAGGCGAAGGAACGATAGAGGAAGAAATGATCTCCCATCTGCCGTACATCCGCCGCGGTCCGCTTCCCCGCGTCCCCGTGGAAGACGCGCCCACCGCAAACCTCCGGGCCGACATCCAGACTCAGTTCGAGGGGCTGCTCGACGCGGTCTGGAAGGCCGAGGCCAACTGGCGGCTCGACGACCGCATCGACCTGGCCGTCCGCAACTCTTAGCTCCGGCGAAGCTACACCCCCCATCGTCGGGCCGGTGTAGCTTCTCTGCATGGGCTTCGACCAGTACCACGAACCGGCCGGCGAGCTTTCCGCAGAGACCCGAACCCTGGCCCGCATCTTCGCGTCGCTGACCGAAGAGACCGAGGCCATCAGCTGGTACCAGCAGCGCCTATCCCTCGAGCAGGACCCCGATGCCCGCGCCATCATGCAGGAAGCGCAGCACGAGGAGTTCAAGCACTTCGGCATGGACCTCGAGTTCCTCCTCCGCAAGCTGCCCAAGTGGCGGGTGACCCTCGAGGGCATCCTCTTCCAGCCGGGTCCGATCGTCGCGCACGCCGACGAGGCCGAGGAGAGATCGGAGTAGACACCGACCGGACAGCGGTCAACCGCCCCGGGTGGGACGCCCGGGTCGCCATCCACGTCGCTTCGGACTTCTACGACGTGGATAGCTTCCGGCGGGGCCGGATGACGCTGACGCCGGTCGAGCCGGAGCTGGTTGGCGACGCCAACGGCCGCAGCCTCCTCCATCTCCAGTGCCACTTCGGCCTCGACACCTTGAGCTGGGCGCGGCTGGGCGCGCGCGTGACCGGAGCCGACTTCTCCGCGCCGGCGATCGCCCAGGCCGAGTCGCTGGCGGCCGAGCTCGGCATCCCCGCGCGCTTCGTCTGCTCCGACCTCTACCAGCTCCCCGACCAGCTGGAAGGCGACTTCGATGTCGTCTACACGTCCTGGGGCGTGCTCTGCTGGCTGCCTGATCTCGCCCGCTGGGCGCAGGTCGTCGCCCGCTTCCTGACGCCGGGCGGACGCTTCCACCTCTTCGAGTTCCATCCCATCGCGGACGTCTTCGACGACGAGCTGCAGCCCGCCTACCACTACTTCTTCGAGCCCGAGGGCTACCGCGAGCCGTGGACCGCGACCTACGCCGACCTCGAGGCCGAGATCGCGGGCGAATCCTGGCAGTGGGCGCACCCGGTCTCCGAGATCGTCGGCGCGCTGATCGGGGCCGGCCTCCGCATCGAGCGGCTGGACGAGTTCCCGTGGATCCGCTGGCCACGCTTCCAGGCGCTGGTCCCGGGCCGCCTGGCGGGCACCTGGGAGCTGCCCAGCGGACACCTCCCGCTCTCGCTGCACATCGAGGCTTCGCGGTAGCGGGGGGGCCGGGGGGGACGCCCCCAAAGATCAAGGTCCCTGACGCGACGTGGCCCGTCCTTTTCGGCCCCGCCCTACCCGCCCCCCTCCAGCTGGCGCTCGACGAGGTGCTGCTGGACGCGGTCGCCGCCGGCCGGCGGGGCCCCAGCCTCCGGATCTGGGTCTGGTCGGGACGGGCGCTGGTGATCGGCTCCCACCAATCGGTGGCCAACGAGGTCGACTCGATCGCGGCCGCCGAGCTCGGCTTCGAGGTGGTGCGGCGGATGTCGGGCGGCGGCACCATGGTCTGCGAAGAGGGCCGCACCTTCACCTACTCGCTCTATCTGCCCGACCGGCTGGTCGCCGGGATGACCTTCGTCGAATCCTTCGCCTACCTGGACGCCTGGGTGGTGCAGGCGCTTCGGGCCCGCGGCGTGCCCGCCGGCTACCGGCCGATCAACGACCTGGTCTCGCCCGAGGGCAAGATCGCGGGAGCGGCCCAGACCCGGCGCCGGGGCCACGTCCTGCACCACACCACGGGCGCGCACGAGATCGATCCCGCGATCGTGCCCCGGCTGATCCGGATCGGCCGGCCGCCGCTTGTCGAGCGCGGCGTGCGCTCGGCGGAGAAGCGCGTGACGCCCCTCCGCGACTACCTCGATGTCCCGCTGCCAGAGGTGTTGGAGCTCCTGGCCGAAGCCGCCGGCGGCCGGCGCGAGAGCGCCGCCGAGTCCGAGCTGGCGGCGGCTCGGGTGCTCGCGGAGCGGAAGTACGCGACGCCCGAGTGGACCTACCGGCTGCCCTGAACCGGCCTCACGGCGATCTCCCCGTCCTGGCGGAGGACTGACATCGCGAAGTAGAAGCGGTCGGCCTGGAGGGCGAGGTCGAGGTCGGTGCTCGGAAACCCGGGCCAGGCGCCGGCGCGGACCCTCTGGATGCGATCGGTCGCCGCCAGCATGCGCTCCAGCTCGGCCAGCGGAGCCGGGGGCCGGCCGTCTATCAGCGCCTCGATGCGCTCGGCGCAGAAGCGGTCCTCGGGATGGCCGAGCGGAGCGCCGGAGGCGACCAGGGTCACCTCGGGCGGTGCCAGCTCCTGCAGCCGGCGCGCGGTCGCGGCGGCGTTGACCAGTGCCGCCGCCAGGACGACTTCGCAGCCCTCCGCCGCGAGCGCAGCCTGGACGCCGGAGGTGGTGCGCTGAATCAGGGTGCGGCCGCCGAGTGGCGCCGCGGCGATCGCAGAAGGCGAGTTGGAGATCGGGATGCCGGGGACCGGCATGCCGTCGATCTCGGCCGAGAGCACGGCGCCCGGCAGCTGCGCCGCGAGGGCACGCGCCTCCTCCACGCTCGCCACCAGGCGGCAGTGCGCACCGCCGGCCAGGGCGTAGGCGGTGACGGTGAACGCGCGCAGGACGTCGATCACGACCGCCACCCCGCGGGCCGAGCGCGCGCCCTCGACGCCCTCGGCGTGCCGGGTCCTCACCTTCGCCAGTTTGAGTACGGGCGGTACTCGAACGTACAGTCGGGCTCATGAGGCTCCGGCTCGCGTTGGCCGCGGCCGTCGGGCTGCTCACGTTGCTTCTGCCGGCGCCGGCGGCCGCCCAGACGACAGCCAGTCACGCCTGTCCTGGCGACCTCGGCGCCTGGCGCGCGACGCTCAATGCGAGCTGGCTCGACTGCCACCGCGTGAGCGACCTCACCACCACCAACAACCCGTACACCGATCCCAACAGCCTGACCGGAATGGGCTATCCCCCGCCCGGCTCGGGCACCCTCAACTCCAAGTACACCAACCCGACCACCCCGGCCGTGGCCGGCCTTCAGCTCGACGGCTGGTTCGCCGACGACGGCTGCAACGCCTACCAGGTCGAGCCAGCCCTGACCGCCAAGAACGGCGCGCCCTTCATTCCCGGCTGCACACCCGCGCCCGGCGGCACCTGCGCCGCCGAGTGCCACCACGACGCCCAGTTCGTGATCCGGATCCCGGACGGCTGGAACGGGACCCTCCTCAGCGCCGGCACGCCGGGGATCCGCGACGCCTTCGCCTCCGATTTCATCTTCAGCGACTACGCGCTCGAGAAGGGTTGGGCCTACGTCTCGCAGGACAAGGGCAACATGGGCGCCAACTTCTACCGAGACGGGCCCGACGAGACCCGATGCTCCCGCGTCGCCTGGTGTCCTGGCGCCGCCATCGAGGAGTGGACGTACCGCATGAAGCAGGCGACCGCCGCCGCTCGAGCGCTGCTCAAGGGCGTGGCCCCGGCCTACGGGCTCAAGCGGCTCGGACGCTCCTACGCGGCTGGCATCTCCAACGGCGGCTACCAGGTCCGCCGGGCGCTGGAGACCGACACCACCCACCTCTACGACGGCGGCGTCGACTGGGAGGGCACGCTCTTCCTGCCGGCCCTACCTGCCGGCGTCAAGCCGGCCGGACCGGCGACCGGCTACAACCTCTTCACCTACCTCCCGGTCAGCCTCGCCCACCAGCCGGGCGCGCTGGCGGGCGATCCGGCCGCGGTGGCGGCGCTGGCCGCGGTCGGCTTCAACCCCGAGTCGCAGCCGCTCTGGGCCTACCACTACGGGATCTATTGGGGCCTGACCCAGAAGATCTATCGGCTCGAGATGGACCCCGAGTACACCGCATTCACCTGTTCGGGCTTACCGGGGCCGCCGTGCGCATCGCCTCCCGCCGAGGTGGTGCCGCCCACCGACCCGGATGCGGCCTACGACTACGCCGCCCGGCTCCGGCAGGACCCTGCGCTGCTCGCCCGGATGCGGGCGGTGGCCAACACCGGCGCCATTCGGCGGCCGCTGATCACTCTCCAGGGCGACCAGGACGCGCTGCTGCCGACCGCCACCGACGCCGACCTCTACTCGCAGATGGTCGCGCTCTCCGGCCGCTCGGCGAGCTACCGCTACTACCCGATCCGTGGCGGCAACCATGTCGACCCCCAGTTCGACGACCACTATGGGGTCGACAGCTACGGCGACAACCTGCTGCGGCCGATCCTGCCCTGCGCCCGCGCCGCCATCGATGCGCTGTCGGCCTGGGTCGACGCGGGGACGCCGCCGCCGCCCTCGCACACGGTTCAGCGGCCGGCGGGCGCCAGCGCCGCCGACCTCGCCAACGTCTGCAGCCTGGCGTAGGGCAGCGCGCTCGCCGCGCCCCAACAGAGCGTGGCCAGCCCGACGCCGGCCACCACGTCGAGCAGGTAGTGCTCGCCCAGGTAGACGACGCTGAACCAGACGCCGACCGTCCAGGCCAGCATCGGCCAGGCCAGCCAGCTCCGGAGCCGGCGCAGGGCGAGGAAGCCGATGAAGGGCAGCGCCGAATGCAGCGAGGGGTCAGCCGCCACCGGATTGGGGTCGAGCGACTGGTAGTAGCCGCTCCAGTGGACCGGCATGACCTGGATCATCACGTGCTGCAGACCCTTGATCCAGCCGTGCTCGACGGCGTACCAGGGCGGCGCGGTCGGCGCCAGCAGGAAGACCACGAAGGCGATCATGACGGTCGCGAAGAGGGCGATCGAGTAAGTGCGGAAAGCGTTGCGGCCATGCATCCAGACCAGGAAGGCGGCGGCGACGATGGCCGGGAAGTGGAGCAGGTCGACCGTGGCTGCCGCGACGTCGAGGAAGTGCCCGAGCGCGCCCCGGTCGAGGAGCTGCTGGAACCAGACCTCGGGCAGGCGGCCGCCGAAGAGGAGCAGCTCCGGGTGCAGGCTGCCGGCGTGGACGCCCGAGGGTGACACCCGGTAAGCGACGCTGCGCATCGCCTCCCAGCCGAGCAGGAGCCCTATGAAGGGGACCCAGTCCCGCAGCCAGGCCAGGAAGCGGCCGCTGACCAGGGCCAGGGGGACCAGAGCCGGGAGCAGGAAGTCGGGGGTCGCCACCACGCCGTGCTGCAGCATCTCGAAGGCCACCAGCCCGGTGTAGACGACGGCCGCCACCAGCATGGCGGAAAACTTGAAGCCCGACGGCGCCCCGACCACGTGTCCGAACGCTAGGCCGCGGGTCTGTGAGTTTTCTGTGTTTGGGCTGGGCGCTGGTCAACCTTTTACATATCGACCAGGGTGCCGGCGCCGGCGGCGTCGGCGGCGTCGAGCACCAGGCGCGCCGCGACCAGGTCCTCGACCGCGTGTCCCATCGACTTATAGACCGTGAGCTGGTCGGGCCGGCTGCGGCCGGGGCGGGTCTGGAGCACCAGCTCGCCCAGCTCAAGCCCGCGCTCGGGATTCAGGCCCTGGAGCTCGTGGGCGCCGGCCGGGTAGGGCAGGAAGGCGGCGCGCGACTCCACCGCCAGCGCGTCGGCGGCGCTGACAACCTCGGGGCTGAGCTCGGGGCCCTGGCGGCTGGCGCCGACGGAGGTGACGTGGGCTCCCGGAGCCAGCCATTCGAGCTCGACCACCGGTGCCCCGGCGTCGGTGCAACAGCACACCACGTCGGCTCCCCGGCAGGCGGAGGCGAAGTCGTCGCAGGCGGTGATCCCTGCCTCTTCCGCCAGCGCCCGGGCGTGCTCGGGGCGGCGCGAGGCGACGCGGACCTGGCTGAACTCGCGCACCCGCCGGACGGCGGCCAGGTGCGACCGGCCCTGCACCCCAGCGCCCAGTATGGCCAGGACTCTCGCATCCGGCCGGGCCAGGAGGCGCGTCGCCAGCGCTGACGCGGCGCCGGTCCGGATCGCGGTGATGGCGGTTCCGTCCAGCACCGCGCGCGGGATGCCGGTTTCCTCGTCGAAGAGCGCGATCAGCGCCTGGTGCGAGGGGAGCCCACGCTCGTGGTTGCCAGGGAAGACGGAGACCAGCTTGGTCTCCAAGCCGGCCCCGGGCAGGTAGCCGGGCATCGCCGCCAGCAGGCCTTCGGGGGTCATGGCTGCGATCCGGGGCGGGACCGAGGCGGCGCCCTGGGAGAGCTTGGCAAAGGCGCCCGCCAGTCCTTCGATCAAGCGGTCGAGGTCGAGCAGCCGCTCCACGTCGGCGCGCGCGATAAAGCGAACTGGGGTCGCCAACGGGGCGATGATAATTCTGCCCACCGTGGAGCACCGGGCATTTGGGTGGGAGGCGATCGCCGACTGCGGCGCGATGCGCGTGGTCGGCCTGCGGCTGGCGGCCGGGCAGCGGGTCCCGGAGCACCGCAACGCGATCCCGGTGGCGGTGATCGTCACTGAGGGCGTCCTCGCCTTCAGCGAAGGCGAGCAGAGCGGCCAGGCCAGCGCGGGTGAGCTGCTGCTGGTCAACCCCGGCGAGCGCCACTCCTACTGGGCCGAGGAAGCGACCTCGGCCTACCTGGTCTACGCCGGGCTGCCCGGCGTCCGTGCGCGGCCGTGGTCGCTGCGCCGGCGGGCGTCGTGAAGGCGCCCCTGGAGCGGATCCGGCGCTCGCTGCCGGGCCGGCTCGTCCTCGCCTACTTCGAGAGCGAGACCTCCAACTACGCCGCCGGGCTCGCGTTCAACGCCTTCCTGACCATGTTCCCGATCATGCTCGGGATCTTCGCCATCTTCGGCGTCTTTCTCAGCAACTCGCAATTCAACCTCGACGCCGAGCATCTCCTGGCCGGGGTGTTCCCGCTCGACAACCCGCGCGCCATCGAGAACCTGCTCAGCACCGCCTCTCACCACGCCGGCACCCTGGGCCTGGTCTCGGTGGCGGCGCTGCTCTGGAGCGGGACCGGGCTATTCGGCTCACTCGAGTTCGCTCTCAACCATGTCTACGACGTACGCGGCCGGAACCCCTTCTGGCAGCGCGTGATCGGGCTCCGGCTGATCGCCGTCTTCGTGACCGCGATCGTGCTTGCGGTCGTCATCAACGGGGCGCTGGCCGCGCTCAACCTGGGGCTGGGATCGATCCTCAACCTGGTGGCGGGCTGGGTGGTGATCGCCTCCATGCTGACCTGGATCTACCGCTACGTTCCAAATCTCCGGCTCACGCTCCGCGAGGTGCTGCCCGGGGCGCTCGCCGCCGGCGCGCTGGTCGAGGCGGTGACCACGGTGTTTCCGATCGCCTTCTCATTGACTCATCAGGCCAGCGTCTATACGCGAGGCTTTCTGCTCGTGGTCGCGCTCGCGACCTGGCTTTACGTGCTGAGCCAGCTGCTGCTGATGGGCGCGGTCCTCAACCGGCTGCTGCGGCCGGTGACCCCCCTCTCAGTTCCGGTTCCAGGCCGTGAGCACCCGGCCGCGCTGGCCGTCCACCAGGAGACCGAGGGCGCCGGTATCTAGGTTGGCGAACGGGCTCGCCAGCTCGACCTGCCAGCCGAGGAAGGCGACCGTGACCGCGCGCAGGATGTGGCCGTGGGCAAAGGCGATGACGGGTCCGTACTGTTCGGTGGCCAGCTCCACGAAGCGCATGGCCCTCGCGTAAACCTGGGCCGGCGTCTCGCCGCCAGGGCAGCCGTCGCGAAACAGGTCCCAGCCCGGACGCTGGGCGACGATCTGCGCATAGGTGAGACCCTCGTAGTCGCCGTAGTCGTATTCGAGGAGGAGATCGGTCACCTCCGCCTTGGGAAAGCCGGCCAGCGCGGCGGTTCGGCGCGCTCGCTGCAGCGGCGAGGTGTAGGCCGCCGTGAAGGAGATGCCCCTGAGTCGCTCGCCGAGCTTTACCGCGTTGGCCTCGCCCTCAGGGAGCAGAGGAACGTCGGTGCGGCCGGTGTGGCGCAAGGCCTGGCTCCACTCGGTGGCGCCGTGGCGAGCGAGGTAGAGCTCGGTCTGGTTCAGCGCCCGAGGAGCTCCGGGCGGCCCGAGCGCAGCGACCGTCCAGCGGCCTCGATCACGGCGCCGGCTCGCAGCCGGGAGCCGTGGTGGACGCAGACCAGCCCCACGCTGGCGCGGCGCTGGAGGGCCTGGAAGGCTGCGTTCAAGTTGGCGACGACGCGGTTGGCGGCGTGCGCGGTGCCCGAGATGTCGGTGTCCGGGAGGATGGCCAGGAGCTGGGGCGGGTGGCGCTGGAGCACGCCCGGGGTGTCAACGTCGCGGAGGGTGGAGGCGACCGCGGTCGCCATCTGCTTCAGCGTGTCTTCGTCGGTGGCGGGGTCGTCGACGTTGGGGTCTTCAGGGTTGCCGTCGGCGGGCCGGGACTCGATCAGGAGGATTCCCAGGGGGCGGCCGTAGCGGTGCGCTCGGGCAAGCTCGTCCTCCAGGACCGGCCGGATGAAGCGGTCGTTGAAGAGTCCGGTGACGCGGTCGACGATGTGCAGCGGCTGGGCGTCGGGGTCGTCGGTCCGCACCCCGCAGCTGGGGCAGAAGACGGAGTCGGGAGGGAGGACGGCGCCGCAGGCCGCGCATTTGATGGGCTCCGGACGCCGACGAATGAGATCGGAAAGCGGCAACGCTGGCTGATCCTACCCTCTCCCCTGCGGGGGGCG
>DASUWN010000025.1:0-19460 GCA_036378395.1 Candidatus Dormiibacterota bacterium
GCATCCGAGAGGATTGCGAGCGTTTCCTCCAGGCTCTCGAGGTCATCGGGGCTGATCAAGACGATGCTGGGCCGGCCGTTGCGCGTGACGACGATCCGCTCATGCTGCCGCTCGACCCGGTCAGCCACCTCTGAGAAGTGGCCTTGACCTCCGCGAGAGGGAGCGTCTCGCTCATGACCAGAATTATAGTCCTCAGCCGACCCGTCCCGCCGTCTGGCACGCCAGCGCGGGGTTCAGGTTCTGGTCGCGCAAATGGTCAGGAGCGATCGAAGTGGACCCGAGGGGATTCGAACCCCTGGCCTCGTGAGTGCGATTCACGCGCTCTCCCAGCTGAGCTACGGGCCCAAAGCGGCCGCAAATAGGCCGAGCAGTCGAGTATAACCAGCCGCCTAACATGTCTCGGATGAGGTTCCGGGCGGTGGCCGCCGTGTGCGCGGCCGCGCTCGTCGCCTGCCAGGGAACGGGGACTCCAAGCCCCTCGAGCAGCCCCGCCAACCCCCTCGCCGCGGCCGACGCCAAGCTGCTCTCGGGCGACTACGAAGGCGCTGAGGCGGCGTACCAGGACCTGGCCAAGCAGGGCGTCCCGGACACTACCGCCCACTATGCCCTGCTCCTCGACTACGAAGGGCGCTACCGGGAGGCCGTGGTCCAGGCCACCGCCGCCGTCAAGGACCACGAGGACTCGGCGGCGCTGGCGCGGCTGACCCGCGCGTACGACTGGGCGGACGACGTCCCGGCCGCGGTCGACGCCGGCGCGCGGGCCGCAAAGGCGGAGCCGGTCGATCCCCTCGCGCACGTCTTCTATAGCGAGGCCCTGGCCGATGCCGGCCGCTTCGCCGACGCTCAGCGCGAGCTTCGGCAGGCCGAGCAGGCGAAGGGCTCGGACCCCTACCTCAAGTCGGAGATCTATCGCGAGTGGGCCAACTACTACCGCGACCAGGGGGACGACCAGTCGGAGCTCAACAACCTGCAGCTCTCGCTCAGGGCCCAGCCCAAGTTCCCCGAGCGTGGTTTCGAGCTGGCGCGCTTTCAATACGTGGCGAAGCGAGTCGACCTGGCGCGGCAGGCGATCTCCAATGCCGTGAACGGCTCGCGCTCGACGGCGCTGCTGACCGTCGCCGGCGACGTCGCGGTGATCCCGCTCGACTTCGATACCGCCAACCAGTGGTATCAGGCCGCGGACAAAGCGGCCGGCCCAGGCTCGGCGCGGGCCGAGGTGGGGCTGGCCGAGGTGGCGATGATCAGCAAGCACGACTCCAAGGCGGCCCACGACCAGCTGGTCGGCGCGCTCAAGAAGAACCCGGCCGACTCCAACGCCTACGAATTCCTCAGCCATCTCGATCGGTACGTGCTGAAGACCGACCCCGCCGCCGACCTCAAGGCGGTCGGCCCTGAGCCGGGCGACCTCGCCGCAGCGCGCAAGGCGGTGGTCGACACCGTCAACGCCGACCGGCAGCGCGCAGGAGTGCCCGCCCTCAAGGCGGACACCAGCCTCGACACCGCGTCTGAGGCCCACGCCTGGTACGTCGCCTTCAACTTCGGAGCCGACACGCTTTCCGGCCTCGGCATCCACCAGGAGTCCGCTTCCCTACCCGGCTACACCGGCGCAGGCCCGCTGGCTCGCGATCGCGCTGCCGGCTTTCAGGGCAATCGCGGCTCCGAGGTGATCAACCACGTCTTCACGCCGGTGGCCGCGATCGGGGTCTGGATCGACTCCGTCTACCACCGCTTCCCGCTGCTGTCGCCCGAGACCCAGGTCGCCGGCTACGGGGAGGCGACCCTCGGCCCGCTCTCAGTGTCGGTGATGGACCTCGGCTTGGGGCCCGCCGCCAGCACGCCGCCCGTGGTTTATCCGGCCGCCGGCCAGACCGGCGTGCCGGTTGGCTTCATCGGGGGCGAGATCCCCAACCCGGTTCCCTCCGGCGCCCAGCTCCCGGTCGGCTATCCGATCACAGTCCAGACCGGAAACGGCAGCAACCTCCAGGTCAGCTCGATCAAGGTCACCGACCCCGACGGCAAGGACGTCGCGGCCTACGTTCTCAATCCGGGCAAGGAGGTCGACACCGGCGAGGTGGCTGTGCTGCCGCAGCAACCGCTGAAGCCGGCCACCGCCTACACCGTCGACGTCGAGGGAACGCTGGACAGCAGCGCGCTCTCGAAAAAGTGGTCTTTCACCACCGGGGGGTAGACTCGGCGCAGCTATGGGGTGGTTCGGAAGGCGGCTGCCGGAGGGAGTGAGCGCGGAGCGCGTGCCGCCGGGGCAGACGGTCGCGGTCGGCGACCGCTGGCCGCTGCTGCACTTCGGCCCCGTCCCCAAGCTTGACCTCAAGACCTGGGACTTCAAGGTCTTCGGCGAGGTGGAGAACGAGCTTCGTTTCGACTACGGCGAGCTGCGCGCGCTGCCCAGCAAAGACGTCGTCGCGGACGTCCACTGCGTCACCGGGTGGTCGCGCCTGGGCGACACCTGGACCGGTGTTCCGATCCAGGAGATTCTGCGCCAGGCCAAGCCGACCGCCAACGCGCATTACGTCACCGCGCACAGCGAGTACGGGTACACGACAAGCGTCCCGCTCGAGGTCCTCGACGACGACGACGTGCTGCTCTGCTACGCGTGGAACGGCCAGGACCTGAGCGTCGACCACGGCTTCCCGCTCCGGTTGCTGGTCCCCAAGAAATACTTCTGGAAGTCGGCCAAGTGGCTGCGCGGGTTGGAGTTCATGAGCAAGAACCGGCTCGGCTTCTGGGAGCAGCGTGGCTATCACGACGAGGCCGATCCCTGGAAGGAGACCCGGTACTGGTAGGCCGCTGACCTGGGCGCCTTGCGATGACGTCCGCCAAGCGCCCGATCGTGACGCTGACCACCGACTTCGGCGCGGGCTCGCCTTACGTCGCTGCGATCAAGGCGGCCGTCCTCCGGCAGTGCCCGGATGCCGTCCTCGTCGACATCGCGCACACGGTCCCGGCGTTCAACCTGCGAGCGGCCGCCTTCATGCTCTGGGCGGGAACCCGCCACTTCGGGCCGGCGGTACACCTGGCCGTCGTCGATCCCGGCGTCGGCACCGAGCGCCGCGCGCTGGCCGTCCAGCTCGGGGAGTCCTACTTCGTCGCGCCGGACAACGGGCTGCTGACCATGGTGCTGGCTGAATCTCGCCCGCTAGTCCCGACCTCGGTGGTGTTGAAGCGGCCGGAGGACGCCTCCGCGACCTTCGAGGGCCGCGACGTCTTCGCCCCCGCGGCCGGCGCGCTGGCGGCCGGGCACCGGCTGCGCGAGATGGGGGAGGAGGCGCACGGGCTGGCGCGGCTCCGCGATTCCGGGCCGGCCGTGCTCTGGGTCGACAACTTCGGCAACCTGGTGACCTCGCTGCGGCCGCCCGTCATGGGCGTCAAGGTCGGCCCGGTGACCGTGGCGCGCGGGGTCCGCACCTACGGCGAAGCGCGCCGCGGGGACCTCTTCTTCTATACGGGCAGCATGGGCCTGGTCGAGATCGGCGTCCGCGAGGGGCGGGCGGACGTCCTTTTGCAGGCCGGGCCGGGCACCGCCGTAGCCGCAGTCTGAGAAGGCCTTAACAGGGCCCGTTGGAGGTCGGGATGTGGCGCTTGCACGATCTCGCCCATGCAGCGCTTTGCCGTCCTTCTGATCCTCCTCTTGTTCAGCGCCTGCGGCGCGGTCCGGCTTCCGGCGGCGTCGCCGCCCTCCGCGAGCGCGGAGTTCCGCCTGTGGCAGGACGCCGCCATCTTTCAACCGGTCAAGACGCTGGTCGGCGGCGCTCGACAGCGCGTGCTCGTCGAGATGTACGAGTTCGGGCGGCGGGATCTCGCCACGGAGCTCGAAGAGGCGCATGCCAGAGGCGCCGACGTCCGCCTGATCTTCGATCCTTCGGTCAAAGTCAGCGCCGCCACCGGCGCCTTGCTCGCGCGCGCCGGGGTTGAGGCCCGGCCCTACCCGATCGACGACCACCGCCACCAGATCGATCACGTCAAGCTGCTGCTGACCGAGTCCGCCGCCGTCGTGGGCGGCATGAACTGGGGGGCGGCCAGCTCACGCAACCACGACTACGCGTTCGAGCTCAGGCGGGCTGCGGATCTGGTCCGGCTGCGGGCGGTCTTCGAGCAGGACTGGGCGCTGGCCGGCGGCCATCCGGCGCCGCTGACGGCGGCCGGTCCGGAAGAATCGATCCTTCAGACGGGCGCCCAGACCGAAGTCCGACCGGCGCTGCTGGCGCTGATCCGTGGCGCCCGGCACGAGATCGCGGCCGAGGTCTTCGACCTCACCGACGCCGACGTGCTGGCCGCGCTGGCCGCCGCGCACCGCTCAGGCGTGCGCGTGCGGGTCCTTCTGGATCCCAACCAATCGAGCAACCGCGGCTCCTACACGGTGCTCAAGCGAGCCGGGGTCGACGTCCGCTGGTTCCCGGTTCACGGCTCCGCCAAGCTGCACGCCAAAGCGGGCCGCTTCGATCGCCAGCTGCTAGTTGGCTCCGCGAACTGGACCTACAGCGGGCTCTCGGTCAACCACGAGCTCGACGTGCGCACGAGCGAAGCAGCGGCGGTGGCCGCCTACGCCACCCGTTTCGAGACCGACTGGGCTATGAGCTAGCGGGCGGTGCCGATGAGGGCGGGGCTGGCGGTTCGGCGGGCGGCTCGGCCGTGGGTGCCGGCGGCACCTGCGGCGGCGCGCTGGCGAAGGAAACCTGGGGCACCTCGCGATCGCCAGGCTCGTCAGCCTGGAAGAAGGTGAACGGCTTGAAGCCGAGCCCACCGGCGAAGAGCGAGGTCGGCAGGGTCTGCAGTGAGGTGTTGTAGTCGCGCACGCTGCCGTTGTAGTACCGGCGCGAGAACTCGAGCTTGTCCTCGGTGCTGGTCAGCTGCTCTTGCAGCGCGAGGAAGTTCTGGTTCGCCTTCAGCTCCGGATAGTTCTCGGAGACCGCGAAAAGTGAGCGAAGGCTCTGGCTCAGCATGTTCTCGGCCTGGCCGATCTGCTCCGGGTTGCCGGTCGCGCCGGCGGCGACCGCGTTGGCGCGCGCTTGGGTCACGGCCTCAAAAGTGCCGCGCTCGTGCTGCGCGTAGCCCTGCACCGTCGCGACCAGGTTTGGGATCAGGTCGTGCCGGCGCTTGAGCTCGACATCGATCTGAGACCACGCCTCTTGGGTCCGGTTCCGGGAACCGATCAGCGAGTTGTAGGTAAAGACCAGGTAGATAACCAGCAGGACGACAATCGCGAGGACGATCCAGCCCAGCATTCAGATACCTCCTTTGCAGGCCGCTGCTAGGCGTGCGCTCGGCGCTGCCACCTCGTCTTCTTAAGCATCTTCTTGTGCTTGTGCTTCCGCATCTTCTTGCGGCGCTTCTTGATTACGGAACCCAAAAAAATCTCCAGGGGCGCCCGGTCGGGCGCGAACGATCAAATGGCGGAGGAAACCGAGCCCCGAGCCACCCCGAGGCCACCGCATCATAGCTCAGCGAACTCAAACTCCGTCGCCGCGGAGCCGTTCGAGCCCATCGAGGATGACGTCCAGCCCGAACTCGAAGGCTTCCGAAAGGTTGTGGCCGTGCTGCGCGACGTGTCCCGCCACCACCTCGGCCAGGTAGGGATAAGCGCGCGCGAGCTCCTCGATTGCGGTATCCATCTGCTCGACTCTCTGGCTCGCCGTTTCCGCGAACTGCTCCTGGGTCGCATAGCCCATCCCGCGCTCCTGGAGCGCGTAGCCGTAGATGTAGGCGTCCTGCACCGAATACGCCTGCACCGCCATCTCGACGGAAAAACCGGCCTCGCGCAGGCAGCGCAGCACGGCTTCGTGCAGGCGTAGGTCCGCCGGCCCGGGCGTTTTGGTCGACTCCATGCGGCCGACCGCCCAGGGGTGGCGGTGCAGGGCCTCACGCGTTGAGAGCGCGCGCCTGCGCATCTCGGCTTTCCAGTCGCCATTGGGCGAGGGCGGCTCGATCTCGGCGAAGACGCGGTCGACCATCCCATCCAGAAGCGCGTCCTTGCCGGGCACGTGGTGGTAGAGCGACATCGCCCCCGCGCCCAGTCCGTCCGCGAGCCGGCGCATGGTGACCGCCTCGATCCCCTCGCGGTCGGCCAGTGCGACGGCCTCCCGCAGAACGCGTTCTCGGCTGAGCCGGGCGCTGGGAGCCATTGCGGTTGACAGATCGTACGTCGTACTACTATCGTACGCCGTACGACGTACAACGTACGAAACTGGGGAGGCAAGGCCATGGAAAGTCGCGATTTGAAGCGGACGGCGGTGGCGGTCGGTGCTCTGTTCTGGCTGAGCAACCTCGCCACCTTGGCGGGGGGCGCGATCTCCGGCCTCATCCCGGGCAGCGCCAACGCCCTCGCCAGCCTGTATCCGCATTCGACGCAGCTGGTGGCCGGCACGCTGATCACACACGTCAACGAGGCCGCGCTCATCGGCTACGCAGTTCTGCTCTTCCCGGTCCTGAGGCGGTACGGCGAAGGCGCGGCCCTCGCCTACGTCGCATTCAAGCTGGTCGAGGGCGTGCTGCTGCTTGTGAGCGCCGCCCTGCTGCTGTCGCTGATCCCCTTGAGCCAGCGCTACCTGGCGGGTGGGGGCGCCGACACAGCTGCCCTCCGTGCGTCAGCCGACCTGACGCTGGCGCAGCAGGACTGGAGCGGACGGCTGGCTACGCTCGCCTACCTGGTCGCGACTCCGATCCTCAACGTCCTTCTCTACAGGTCGCGACTCGTGCCTCGAGTGATTTCGGTCTGGGGATTGGTGGCGCTTGCGCTGCTTGCCGCCGGGCTGGCGATGGGTGTGGGCGATCCGACTCGCGGATTGGAGCCGGGCCAGCTGCTGGTGATCCCGATCTTCCTGTGGGAGCTGACCTTCGCCACCTGGCTGATCGTCAAGGGCTTCCAGGAGCCAGCGCCGAGCACCGAGCGGGTTCACGAGCGCACCTACAATCCGGGGCAGGATGCCGGTGCAGTACTTCACGGACGCACATGAGGAGCTCCGGCTCCACATCCGCCGCTTTCTGGAGAAGGAGGTCGTCCCCCACCTCGACGAATGGGAGGAGGCCATGTTCCCCGACTCCATCCTCCGCCGCTTTGGCGAGCTCGGGTTCCTCGGGCTGCGCTATCCGCCCGAATACGGCGGCCAGGGCGGCGACTACTTCTCGGCGGTAGTGCTCTCGGAGGAGATGGCGCGCGCGCACTGCGGCGGCCTGGGAATGGCGGTGGCCGTCCAGGCCGAGATGGCGACTCCGCCCGTCTTCCGCTTCGGCAGCGAGGAGCAGCGGCGGTGCTTCCTGGTCCCGGCGATCAGCGGCGAGGCGATCGCGGCGATCGCGATGACCGAGCCCGACGCGGGCTCCGACCTGGCCGGCACCAAGACGGTCGCCAAGCGCTATGGCAACGAATACGTGCTCAACGGCCGCAAGATCTTCATCACCAACGGAGCTCGCTGCACCTGGTGCCTGGTACTGGCCAAGACCGACAGCGAGGCCGGCCACAAGGGCTTCAGCCTCTTCGTCGTCCCCAAGGAGACGCCCGGCTTCCAGGTCACCCGCACGCTGAAGAAGCTCGGCATGCACTCCTCAGACACAGCGGAGCTGCTCTTCGAGGACTGCCGGGTTCCCGCCGATTTCCGCCTCGGCGAGGAAGGCGAGGGCTGGACCAACCTGATGTGGGAGCTGCAGGGCGAGCGGTTGATCGCCGCCTGCGGCCACATCGCGGGCGCCCAGGCGTGCTTCGACTACGCGCTCCAGTACGCGCAGGACCGCACTGCCTTCGGCCGCCCGATCGGCAAGTTCCAGGTCATCAAGCATCGATTGGTGGACATGGGAACCAAGATCGCCGCCGTCCGCTCCTTCGTTTACGAGACGGCCAAGCGCTGGGACGAGGGCGAGTACTGCGTACGCGAGATCTCCCAGGCCAAACTGCTGGCGACCCAGATCAACGTCGAAGTCGCCGACGACGCGATCCAGATCCTGGGCGGCCACGGGTACATGCAGGAGTTCCCGGTCGAGCGGGCATGGCGCGACGCGCGTCTCGCGCGGATCGGCGCCGGCACCGACGAGATCATGAAGGAGATCATCGCCAAGACCTACGGGCTCTGACCCCTTGCGCAACGTGTTGGTTCGCGGAGGGTCGGTCGAGGTGGCGGCGGGGATCACCAAAAGCGCTCCGGATCCGTCCGGCGGCGTGATCGACCGCGACGCCTCCGGCGAGGCGACCGGCATCCTGCGCGAGAAGGCGGTCGAACTGGTCCGGCGCGCGGTGCCCGAGCCTGGCGACCGCGCGGCGCGACGCACGGGCACAGCTCAATGATGGCGCTGCACGCGATCGGTTCAAGCGCGCCCGCGTGATCGCTTCGTGCAGCCGATCCATGCCGTCAGCGATCGCGAGCTGGCCGATCGCGAGTGGGGCAGGCGCACGCCGGCTCGTCTTCAGGCGGGCGGCTTGAAGGCCGCGCGCAGCTTTTCCCAGGTCCGGTCCAGGTGCTCGTTGATCACCTTGACCTCGCCCAGGACGGGCATGAAGTTGGTGTCCCCGTTCCAGCGCGGCACGACGTGCAGGTGGACGTGGTCGGGGATACCCGCCCCCGCCGGGCGTCCGAGGTTGGCGCCGACGTTGTACCCCTCCGGGCTCATCACCTCCTGCAGGGCCGCCAGCGAGCTGCGCAGCGCCTGGTGCATCGCGACCGCGTCGGAGTCCGAGAGGTCCGCGAGCGAGGGGACGTGCGCGCGAGGCGCCACCATCAGGTGCCCGTTGTTGTACGGGAAGCGGTTCATCAGGACCAGCGCGTTCGCGCCTCGCCAGACGACGAGGTTCTGGCGATCCTCGGCGGGGTCGGCGTCGAGCAGCCGGCAGAACAGGCAGCCGGGCTCGGGCGGCGTCCCGATGTACTTCATCCGCCATGGCGCGTAGAGATGGTCCACTCGTCTACGTACTCCTCCTGGTCGGCGTCACCGCCGTGTGGGGGTGGACCTTCGTGCTGGTCAAGGACGCCATCTCACAGTACCCGACGCTGCCCTTCCTGGCGGTCCGCTTCGCCCTTGCCTTCGCCGTTCTGGCTCTCCTCGGTCGTCGCCTGCCGGACCTCCGGACGCTCAAGCTGGGGGTGGTCGTCGGCTGCGCGCTGGCCGCCGGCTACCTGCTGCAGACGGTCGGCTTGCAGTACACGTCGCCCGGCAATGCGGGCCTGATCACCGGCCTCTTCGTCGTATTCACGCCTCTGATCGAGCGGGTGACCGGGCGGCCGGCCGGCCTGCGGACCTATGTGGCGGTGGTGGCGGCACTGGCGGGGACCGCGCTGCTGGCCGGCGGCGGCAGCGCGCGGATTGGCGTCGGCGACCTGCTCGTGGTCGGCTGCGCGCTCGCCTTCGCGGTCCACATCGTGCTGCTCTCGCACTGGTCGCCCGGCCTGCCCAGCGGGCCGCTGGCGACGGTCCAGATGCTGACCGCCGCGGTGCTCTTCACGGCCGGCGGCGCGCCATCCCTCCGGCCCATAGCCTCGCTGCTGGTCTGGTTCGCGCTGGTGATCACCGGCGTCTTCGCCAGTGCGCTCGCCTTCTTCATCCAGACCTGGGCGCAGGTCCACCTGACCGCGAGCCGTACTGCTCTGATCCTGGCCACCGAGCCCGCCTGGGCGCTGGGCTTCTCAGTCCTCCTGACCGGACAGCGGCTGGACCTGGTGCAGGGCGTGGGGGCGGCGCTCGTACTGGGGGCCGTGATCGGCCACGAGTTCAGCGCCGGTCGAAAGCCAGCCTGAGCCCGAGCCCGACCAGGACCGCACCCGTGGCGCGCTCGACGAATGCCCGGACGCGACCCGCGGCCGCGGTCTGGCGCAGGCGGTCGATTCCCAGCGAGTACAGGTTGAGCCAGATCAAGAGCAGGACCTGGAAGATCGCCAGCATCAGCAGCAGGCGCCAGGGCGAGTCGCCCGGCCGCACGAACTGGGGAAAGATGATTGCGAAGATCGCGCCCGCCTTGGGGTTGAGGAGGTTGCCGGCCAGGCCCTGAGCGAACGCCGACCCTCGCCGGTGATTGGACTCGGCGGCTCGAGCGCGTTCAGGCGGAGGCGACCGGTGGAGCAGGGTGCGCAGGCCAAGCAGGACGAGGACCACCGCGCCCGCGAGCTTGAAGACCGTGAAGGCTGTTACCGACCGCTCCAGGAGCAGCGCGATCCCTGCCGCTGAAGCGGCCGCCCAGATGGTGCTGCCGGCGGCGGTTCCGAGCGCCGTGACCGTCCCGCGCCCGCGTCCGCCGATGAGCACGTTCCGCATCACCAAGGCCATGTCGGGGCCGGGCGTGACGATCACCAGCGCGGCGACCAGGGTGTAGGCGAGGAGTCGGGGGTCCATCAAGTCCGATCGTAAAATTTGAACTTCAACCCATGGCGATGACGAAGCCGGCCCGCTACATCCCCCAGGAGATTGAGCCCAAGTGGCAGAAGACCTGGGCCGAGCGCGGCGTGATGGTCGCCGACGACGCCTCGTCGAAACCCAAGTTCTACAACCTCGTCATGTTCCCGTATCCCAGCGGCGAGCTGCACATGGGCCACATGCGCAACTACGTGATCGGGGACCTGATCAGCCGCTTCTATCGCATGCGCGGGCACGAGGTCCTCAACCCGTTCGGATGGGACGCCTTCGGCCTTCCCGCGGAGAACGCGGCCATCAAGAAGGGCACCCATCCCTGGGACGAGACCTCGAAGAACATCGCGACCGCCAAGCGCCAGCTGGCGATGATGGGCGTCCTCTACGACTGGTCGCGCGAGGTCACCACCTGCCTCCCCGACTACTACGTCTGGACGCAATGGCTCTTCCTTCTCTTCTGGGAGCGCGGGCTGGCCTATCGAAAGATGTCGCCCGTCAACTGGTGCCCGATCGACCAGACGGTGCTCGCCAACGAGCAGGTCATCAACGGCTGTTGTTGGCGCCACCCCGACACGCCGGTCGAGAAGCGCGACCTCGAGCAGTGGTTCCTGAGGATCACCGACTACGCCGACCGGCTGCTCGAGGGCCTCGGTCCGCTGGAGGGCAAGTGGCCGGAGAAGGTGCGCGTCATGCAGGCGAACTGGATCGGCCGCTCCGAGGGCGCCGACGTCGATTTCGAGGTGCCCGGCCACCCCGATCCGATCCGGATCTTCACCACGCGTCCGGACACGCTGTTCGGCGCCACCTTCATGGTCCTCGCTCCCGAGCATCCGCTGGTCGAGGTTGTGACCACGGCCGAGCATCGGGCTGCGGTCGAGTCGTATCGCGAGCAGGCGCGGCGGGAGACCGAGATCGAGCGCCTCTCCAACGAGCGGGAAAAGGCGGGCGTGCCGACCGGCGGGTTCGCCATCAACCCGGTCAACGGCGAGCGGATCCCGATCTGGATCGCCGACTACGTGCTGATGACGTATGGGACCGGCGCCATCATGGCCGTCCCGGGTCACGATGAGCGCGACTTCGAGTTCGCCCGCCGGTACGGGCTGCCGATCGTCGAGGTGGTGGCGCCGCCCACGGGTGCTCAAGGCGAGCTGAAGGAGGCGTACACGGCCAAAGAGGGGACCCTGGTCAACAGCGGCCAGTTCTCGGGACTGCCGCAGAAGGACGGCTACGCCGCGATCGTCGACCGGCTGGAGAAGGGGGGCATTGGCAAGCGCGTGGTCCGCTACCGGCTGCGTGACTGGCTGATCTCGCGCCAGCGTTACTGGGGCTGCCCGATCCCGATGGTGCACTGCGCGACCTGCGGTATCGTGCCGGTGCCCAAGGAGCAGCTGCCGGTCGAGCTGCCGCCGGTGAACCGGCCCCTGGCCGAGCAGCCTGAGTGGTTCACAACCACCTGCCCCCAATGCGGCGAGCCGGGCCGGCGCGAGACCGACACCATGGACACCTTCATCGACTCGTCGTGGTACTTCCTGCGCTACACGTCAGCCCACGAGACGGAGCAGCCATTCGATTCGGAGCTGGCCGACCACTGGATGGCGGTCGACCAGTACACCGGTGGCGTCGAGCACGCGATCCTGCACCTGCTCTACTCGCGCTTCTTCCAGATGGTGCTGCACGACGCCGCGATGGTCGAGGCGGTAGAGCCGTTTCTGCGGATGTTCACGCAGGGAATGGTCAAGCGCAACGGCCAGGTGATGTCGAAGTCGGCCGGCAACGGCGTGGCGCCCGACGACCTGGTAAAGCGCGAGGGCGCCGACGCCGGGCGCGTGTACGAGATGTTCATCGGGCCGCCCGAGGAGGACTCCGAGTGGTCCGACGCCGCGATCGCCGGGCCGGTGCGCTTCCTGCACTCGGTCTGGCGGCTGGCGCTGGAGCCGGAGAGCGTGGAGGTGATCGGCAGCGAAGCCTCGGCCGAGGTGCTGCGGCGGCGTACGCACCAGGCGATCCGCGACGTGACCGCGGACTACGCGGCCTTCAAGTTCAACACGGCGGTGGCGGCGCTGATGAAGCTCGGCAACGCGCTTCAGGATCACCTGCAGGGCGGCGGCGAGCGCGGCTCCGAGTGGGAGCAGTCGGTGGAGACGCTGGTCAAGCTGCTACACCCGATGGCGCCCCACATCACCGAGGAGCTTTGGGAGCGCACCGGGCACCCCGGTCTCTGCGCCGACGCGCCGTGGCCGGAGTTCGATGCGGCGGCCGCGGCCGAGCCGACGGTGACGCTGGTGGTGCAGGTGGCGGGCAAGGTCCGCGACCGCATCGAAGTGCCCGCGGGGACAGACGAGGCGGAGGCGCTGAGGGTCGCGCTGAGGTCGGAGCGGGTGCGCGGCCACCTCCAGGGCGAGCCGCGCAAGGTGATTTACGTCCCCGACCGCCTGATCAACCTCGTCCCCTAGGTCCCCCCGCGGTTTTTCCAGAAATTCGGGCTTGTAGAGGCGGCGGTTAGCCCGTTTTTCTGGAAAAAGTCGGGAGGGGGCACGCGTGCGCGATCCTAACCGGGTGCCGAAGCCTGGAATTGCCCTGCCGGGCGCGGTGCGTCCCCGAGAGGCCAAGGAACTGGCGCGGCGCGCGGAACGGATCGGCTGCGACGCGGTCTGGGTGCTGGACGTTCGCCGCGAGCCCTACCTGACCGCGGCCGCCGCGCTCGACGCGACGGAGTCGATCCAGGTGGGAACCAACGTCGCGGTCGCCTTCGCGCGGAGCCCGACCGTGACCGCCTCCGCCGCCTGGGACCTGAGCCTGTGGTCGGGCGGCCGCTTCATCCTCGGCCTGGGCAGCCAGACCGGCCCCACGCTCTTCAACCGCTTCGGCGTCCATTCCGACCATCCCGGCCCGCGAATGCGCGACTACGTCGCCGCCACGCGCAGCTGCTTCGAGGCTTTCGCCCGCGGCTACGGCCGCTACCAGGGTCCCTATTACGACATCCGCCGGCCGGCCTTCCAACCCGGCGCCGACGAGGGAGTGAGCGCGCCGCCGATTTACGTCGCGGGCGTCAACCCATTTATGACGCAAGTCGCGGGCGACTGCGCGGACGGCTTTGCGGCGCACATGTTCACCACTGAGCTCTACATCGAAGAGGTGCTGCGGCCGGCCCTTGCCGAGGGCGCGCTTCGCGCCCACCGCCCGCCGCCTCCGGTCCTGCTCCAGGTGGTGGCCGCGGAGACGCGGGAGCAGGCGGCCAGGCAGATGATCGCATACACCGTCCCCGGCTACCGGCGCGTGCTCGAGCACGCCGGCGTGGCCGAGGCCGGCGACGCCGTGATCCAGGCCTCGAGCGAAGGCCGCCGCTCAGAAGCGGCGCGGATCGTCGACGAGCGGTACCTCGACCTGCTTGCCGTGTGCCTGGTCGACGAGCTGCCGCAGGCGGTCGCGCGCTGGGCACCGCACTGCGACCGGTTGGGGTTCAACGTGCCGTGGTTCGGGATCGATAGCGCGGCGCAGCTGGCGGCCACCCACCGCCTGCTCGACGCGTTGGAGTCCCTTCCCGACTAGCGCTCCGCCGCGGCGACGCTGATGGCGGCGGCCATGCTCTGCCAGCGCGCCACGCCCTGGCCGGCGATGTCGAAGGCCGTTCCGTGGTCGACGCTGGTGCGCAAGAAGGGGAGCCCAAGCGTCACGTTGACGCCCTCGACAAAGCCGGACAGCTTGACCGGGACGTGGCCCTGGTCGTGGTACATGGCGATCACGAAGTCGAACTCGCCGCGGGCCGCGCGCCAGAAAAGCGTGTCTGCCGGCCAGGGGCCGGTGACGTCGATGCCGGCGTCGCGGGCGCCGGCGATCGCCGGCTCGATCTCGGTGCGCTCCTCGTCGCCGAAGAGCCCGCCCTCCCCGGCGTGGGGATTGAGCCCGCAGACCGCTATCCGCGGCCGCTCGAAGCCGAGCATGCGCGCGCCCGCCTGCGTCATCTCGATCGTGCGCCGGACGCGCTCCTTGGTCACGGCTTCGATCGCGCTGCGCAGCGAGCGATGGGTGGTGACGTGGCAGACGCGCAGGCGGTCGCTGACCAGCAGCATCCGGACCTCCTCGACATGGCAGAGGTCGGCGAGCATCTCGGTGTGGCCGGGCCACTGGTAGCCGGCGAGCTTCAGCGCCTCCTTACTGATGGGTGCGGTGACCAGCGCGTCTGCCTGGCCGCCCTGGATCAGCTCGACCGCGCGCCGGATTGCCTCGTAGCCGGCGCGGCCACCTGCCGCTGAAACGCGTCCAGGCTCGACGCCGCCGGCGTCGCCGGCGGGCTCGACGCGCGGTGCCGGCAGGCCGAGCCGGGCGGCGGTTGACTCGATCACGGCAGGATCGCCGGTCACCACGACCGAAACATCGAGGTCCTGGACCGCGGGCTGGGCCAGTGCCTTGACTGCGACCTCGGGGCCGATCCCGGCCGGGTCGCCCGAGGAGATGACCAGCCGCTTAGGCATCGGGCGCGCGGGCCTCGACCAGCTGCCGGAAGGCTTCGGCGATCGCCTGCGGCCCGCCGAATCCGCCTGCCTTCAAGCAGACCGTCAGTCCCTCGTGGGGGCCGCCGAGAAGGCGGCCGACCGGCAGCCTGGGCAGCGCTTCGCCGAGCAGCTCCAGGCCTTCGCCGCCGAGGTTGGCGAGGACGCCGGCCGCGGTCGCGCCGCCGCTCAGGAAGAGGGCGTCGTGGCCGTCGAGCTCGACCGGGTCGGTCTTCTGGCGGACCCGGACGTCCCAACCAGCGTCGCGCGCGATCTCGACCTGCTCGACGCTGACCTCCGTCCGGCTGCCCACCAGTCCGAGCGGGTGCCGAACGGGTGGCCAGCCCGGAGGACCGTGCCTCGCGGCGCCGAGGGCCCGAGCGACCGCCGCCGCCAGCCCGGCGGCGCCCGCGGCGAGCATCCCTGGCTGTCGGAGCAGTTCACCGGCGATGGCGTCAAGGTCGGCGTCTGTCTCGGCGTCCCGGATCTCGATTCCCGGCGGAACCAGCGGCGCCAGCTCAATCGCCTCGTCGCCGATGATCTGGACCCCGCCGCGGGTGATCCGGCCCTCGGCGGGCAGGGCCGGCGCCAGGATGCAGCTCTCGAAGCCGGCGGCCAGCGCACCCTCGAGGTCCTCGCTCAGATTGCCCCGCACCCGGGAATCGACCTTGCGGAAGACCATGAGCGGCCGCATCGCGAGCAGGTGCTCGACCGCGACCCGCGAGCGCTGGCGGGAAAGCGCGGGGTCGTCGCTGCGCGACTCAGTGCTCGCCGCCAGGCAGCCGGCCGCGTCGTCCCTGCGCGGGAGGGCGGGCCAGATGCTGACCCGGACCGGCCCCTGGGCGAGGAAGGGAACCGAGGAGTCGCAGGCGCCGGTGAGGTCGTCGGCGACCAATCCGATCACGCGATTAACCTAGCTGCACATGCCGATCGTCGACGAGCGCAGCCGCGAGCAGCTGCGCGCGCACTTCGAGGACCGGCTGACCGGGCCGGTCGAGCTTCGCCTTTACACCAGGCCCGGCACCGGCCGCCTGATCCTCCCCTCGGGCCTCGGCTGCGCGACCTGCGACGACGCGCGCGAGGTCGCCGAGGCACTGCGGGACGCGGCGCCGGAGAAGATCACGCTCGAGGTCATCGACGTCAGCGCGGGCGACGGGACGGTCCAGGAGGTGCCGACGCTGACGGTCGCACCGCCCGGAGAGGAGCCGCGGATCGCGTGGCAGGGCCTGCCGGCGGGCTACGAGTTCGCCACCGTGGTCGACGCCATCGATCGCGCCTCGCGATCCGACCTGGGCTTGAGCGACGAGTCGCTGGCCGGCCTCGCCCGGCTCGAGCAGCAGAGCGGCGAGCTCGAGATCATGATCTTCGCGACGCCGACTTGACGCTACTGTCCGGCGGCCGTGAGCCTCGCCAACCGCATGGCCCTCGCCTCTGAGCGCGTGCGCGCGCTGACCGTGGAGGCGAACGAGTTCCCCGAACTGTCGGAGCGCTTCGGCGTCCAGGGCGTGCCGCGCACTGTGATCAACCGGGAGGGCGCCTTCGTCGGCGCCATGCCGGAGGCCCAGTTTGTCGCCAGCGCGCTGCGCCTCGCGGGCGTGGCGACCGATTCCGGAGACGAAGACCTGGAGTAATTCCCAAACTTTCCCTGCAATTGTCAGGAGAGATTCAGCTCCGAATGCAGGAAAACAGAGCAGCCACCGTTAGCGCTGTCTGGAGAAAGGGGAGTGAGTTACTACCCGGCTACTTATCACTCGGCCGGTCACCGCCGGCAAGGTTGGGTGCGATCTTCGGTCGTCGCCCTGCTGCTGGCCTGTGCCGCGCTGTACTTCATCCTCAGCCGAGGTCCCGGCTCTCTGGTCTGGATCAACGGCCAGGCGCCCTCGTGGTTGCCGTTCGCCGGTTCGGGTGTTTCCTGGGTTCCTTTCGTCGGTAACGGCGGCGAACAGACACCTCAGCCCACGCCGACGCCCACGCTCGCGGCAGTAACTTCGCCGACGCCCTCGCCGAGCGCGAAGCCGACGGCCACGCCGGCGCCGTCGCCCACCGCGACCCCGGTTCCGGACCCGACGCCGACGCCGGCGCCGGTCTCGGATCCGGCGCCCGCGCCGACGCCGGCGCCGACTCCAACGCCCGCGCCCACGCCTGCACCGACTCCTACGCCCACGCCCACGCCGACCCCTACTCCTACGCCCACGCCCACACCTACCCCTACGCCGACGCCTACCCCTACGCCGACCCCCACTCCCACGCCGACTCCTACCCCCACCCCCACGCCTACGCCCACGCCGACTCCCACGCCGACCCCGGTGCCCGTCCCGCTCGCGGCCACAGCCAGCGCTTCTCCGACTTCGGGCACGGCTCCGCTGGCGGTCGCTCTCACGGGCGGCGCCTCCGGCGGCAGCGGCATCTACACCTACAGCTGGGCCTTCGGCGACGGCTCGACCTCGACCGCGCAGAGTCCGTCCCACAGCTACGCCGCCGGCACCTACAGCGCGACGCTGACGGTCACCGACAGCGCCGGCGCACGCGCCAGCGCGGTGGTCGGCATCTCGTCCTACGCGCCGATCGTGGTCACTGCCAACGGCACCCCGACCACCGGGGCGGCGCCGCTCGGCACCAGCTTCACCAGCTCGGCAACCGGCGGCAACGGCGGTCCCTACACGTACAGCTGGGACTTCGGCGACGGCTCCGCGGCTTCGACGCTGCAGAACCCGACCCACACCTACACCACCGGCGGCAGCTACATCGCGACCGTCACCGTGACCGACTCCGTCGGCAACACCGGCACCGGGACCGTCAACGTTTCGCCGATCTCGGCGACGCTGAGCGCCTCGCCCAGCAGGGGCAATTTCCCGCTGCCGGTGACCTTGAACGCGAGCGGCAGTGGCGGCTCTGGCACCTACAGCAGTTACGCCTTCAACTTCGGCGACGGCTCGGCGCCCGTGTCCGGCAGCGCCGCCAGCGTCAACCACACCTACAGCGCGCACGGCACCTATACGGCCTCGGTCACTGTGACCGACTCCCTGGGTGCCAGCGCCTCGGCCACCACCACGGTGACCGTCACCATCCCGCCGCTGGCGGTCACGGCGACCGCCTCACCGACGTCCGGCCTGGCTCCGCTCGCCGTGAGCTTGAGCGCGAGCGGCGGCGCCGCCACCGGTGGTGTCGGGCCCTACACCTACAGCTGGAACTTCGGCGACGGCTCCGCGGCCGTCACCGGCTTGGCCTCGCCCGCCACCAGCCACAGCTACGCGCTACCCGGCAGCTACACCGCGACCCTCACCGTGGCCGACTCCGAGACGCCGTCCGCGGCCACCGCGACGTCGACGGTCGCGATCACCGCCAATCCACCCGTGCCCACCATCAGCGGCATCAGCCCCAACTTCGGCTCTGAGAGCGGTGGCACCACGGTCACGATCAGCGGCACCTACTTCGAGTACGCCTCGGCGGTGAAGTTCGGCAGCCGGACCGGCACCATCGTTGCCATCTCCCTGACCTGCGACGCGAGCGCCAACTGCTCGATCCAGGCCACCAGCCCGTCGGCGCCCGCCGGCAACGTCAACATCACGGTCACCACCCCCGGCGGCACCACGCTCGCTCAGAACGACCAGTTCACCTACGTGATGTCGTGGACACACGCCGCCCCGGCGACGCTTCCCGCCGCCCGTGAGGGCGCCGCCCTCAGCTACTACGGCAGCACCGACGTCCTCTTCGGCGGCGACAACGGCACCCTCGCGCTCGGCGACACCTGGACCTGGAACGGCACCGCGTGGACGGCCGGGCCCGCCACCGGTCCGTTGGCGCGCACCAACGCGGCCAGCGTCAACTATCCCGATGCAAACGTGGATGTCCTCTTCGGCGGCTGCCCGACGATTCCGGTGGCAGGCATCTGCGCGGCCCCACTCGGCGATGTCTGGACCTGGAACGGCACCGCGTGGACGCACGTCACGCCCACCGGCACCGGGCCCTCGGCACGCACCGGCGCTGCCATTGCCTACGACACCCACAACCACCAGCTGATCGTGTTCGGCGGTCACAGCGGCCTCGCTTACCTCTCCGACACCTGGGCGCTCAGCTACAACGCCGCCTCCGGGAACTGGCACTGGTCGTCGGTGGCCGGCTCCGGTCCCAGCGCCCGCGCCTACATGGCGGCAGGGACCGACGCCAGCGGCCAGATCGTGGTCTTCGGCGGCTACAACGGCACCTCAGTCCTGGGCGACACCTGGCTCTTCAATGGCTCGTCCTGGGCGCTGGCGCCCTTCGGGCAGAACCCGGCGCCGTCGGCTCGCCAGCTGGCCTCGATGGGCTTCTTCAAGAACCCAGGCGGCGGCAATGCCTCCGGCCTGGCACTCTTCGGGGGCATCACGGGGGCGACCGGCGTCGGCACCGCCCAGTCCGATACGTGGACCTGGAACGGCACCACCTGGTCGCTGCTGGTGACCAGCAGCTCGCCCACCGCGCGCTACGCGGCGGCGGCCGCCGAGGACGCCAACGGCGGCGTCCTGATCGAGGGCGGCAACACCGGAGTCCTCGACACCGACGAGACTTGGAGGCTGAGTTAGTTGCCTGTAACGGTTGGATGGGCTGCAGGCCGCAGGCGCGGCAGCCCGGCTGGGACGTCGGATGCGG
>DASUWN010000026.1:0-22170 GCA_036378395.1 Candidatus Dormiibacterota bacterium
TAGCCCCGGTTTCTCGAAAAACCGGCCGGTCGGCCGGGCGCCAAGCCCCGGTTTCTCGAAAAACCGGCCGGTCGGCCGGGCGCCAAGCCCCGGTTTCTCGAAAAACCGACCGGTCGGCCGAGCGTCAAGCTGCGGTTTCTCGAAAAACCGACCGGTCGGGCGGGCGTCAAGCTGCGGTTTCTCGAAAAACCGGCCGGTCGGCCGGGCGCCAAGCCCCGGTTTCTCGAAAAACCGAGTCGGCGGACGCAACTAAACTGGCGGCCGTGGCCGCCACCGCCCTCCCACCCCTCTCCGCGGCCATGATCGAGGCCCACCACAGCGGCATCCGCGAGATCTCCAACGTCGCGCTCACGATGCCCGGCGCGATCCGCCTCGAGGTCGGGCAGCCCGACTTCCGCACGCCGGAGCACATCGCCGAAGCCGGCAAGCGCGCCATCGACGAGGGCTTCACGCAGTACACGCACACGCAGGGGATCATGCCGCTGCGGGAGGCGATCGCCGAGAAGCTGGGCCGCGTCAACGGGATCCACGTCCCCGCGGCCCAGATCGCCTGCGGGCCCGGTGGCGTCGGCGTTCTCGCCGCCGCCATGGCCTCGCTGCTCGACCCCGGCGACGAGATCCTGATGCCGGACCCGGGCTGGCCCAACACCTCGATCATGGTCAGCTGGGCACGGGGGGCCGAGGTGCGCTATCCCTGCCCGCCCGAGCTCGGCTTCCAGCCCGACCTGGAGCGGATGCGGCTGCTGATCACGCCGCGGACGCGCGCGATCCTGGTCAACAGCCCCAACAACCCGACCGGCGCCGCCTACTCAGCCGAAACGCTGGCCGAGATCGCCGAGATCGCGCGCCGGCACAACCTTTGGGTGATCTCGGACGAGTGCTACGACCAGATCATGCTCGACGGGACGCCGGTCGCCCCCAGCATGGCCGCCCACCTGGGTGACGAGCGCGTGGTCTCGGTGTTCACCTTCTCCAAGACGTATGCGATGACGGGCTGGCGGCTCGGCTATGGCACCGGCCCGGCCGAGGTCATCGACTCGATGACCAAGTTTCTGGAGTCGAGCTCGTCGTGCGTCTCGACCATCACGCAGCACGCCGGCCTGGCCGCGCTCAAGGGCCCGCAGGACCGCGTGGCGGAGATGGTCGCGGCCTACCGGCGGCGCAAGGAGCTGGCGGTCGACCTTTTGGAGGAGGCCGGCCTGCTCATCGCCCAGCCGCGCGGGGCCTTCTACATCATGGCCGACGTTTCCGGCTCGGGTCTCGACGCCCGCGAGTTCGCGTTCAAGCTCCTCCGCGAGCGCGAGGTCGGGGTGGCGCCGGGCACCGCCTTCGGCAGCACCGCCGCCGGCGCGGTCCGGATCAGCCTGGCCAGCGCCGACGCCGACCTGCGGGAGGGCATCGGCAGGCTCGCCGACCTCGTCCGCACAATGAACCGATGATTCGCAACGTCACGCTCATCAAGTTCAAGCCCGGCACCACGCCCGAGCAGATCGACCGGATCGAGAACGCCCTGCTGGCGATGGGAGTGCCGGGCACGATCCACCTCTCTGTCGGTCGTGACGCCGGCCTGCGCGAGGGCAACATGGACGCCGCCGTGGTCTCCGACCACGAGGATGAGGAGGCCTACCGCAGCTACGACCAGGACCCCGAGCACAACCGGATCCGGCGCGAGCTGGTCGGGCCGGTGACTGAGCGAGTGGAGCGGGTTCAGTACCGGATCTAACGGGCGGCGGCGCCGGCTCCTCGCACGGTGAGCACGCGCACCACGTCGGTTGGCGACAGGATCCCGGCCAGGCGGTCGCCGTCGTAGACGAGAACCCGGAGCTGAATCCGGGGACCGGCGCGGCGCACGACCTCGCTCAAGTCCTCCTCAGGGCGCGCGGTCGGCACCTCCGCGATCGGATGGGCAACTTCGTGGAGGCGCTTGTCGCGGTCGCTGCCATGGCTGTGGAGGACTTCGGGCAGGCGGACGACTCCGGTCAGGCTGTTGTCGCGGTCGTGGACCGGGTAGGTCGTGAAGCGGTGGCCGAGGGCGGCTGACTCCAGCAGCTGGCCGACGGTGAGCCAGTCCGGGAGCGTGATCACCGGCGAGCTCATGGCCGCTGAAACGGGGATGCCCTTGAGCAGCTCCTGGGCGTCCAGGCCGCGCTCCTCGGCGGAGGCCGCCGAGAGCAGGAACCAGCCCAGGAAGGCGGTCCAGACCCCGTTCAGCAGCTGGCCGAACCAGAGCATCAGGAAGCCGACGCCGATCATCGCGAAGGCGACCCAGCGGCCGACGCGAGCCGCCCGGTGCACGGCCTGGCGCCGATTGCCACCCCGCCACCAGAGGATGGCGCTGAGCAGCCGGCCGCCGTCGAGGGGGAAGGCCGGCAGCAGGTTGAAGAGCCCGAGGGCGAGGTTGATGTAGCCGAGCCAGGCGAGCACGTCGGCGGTAAGGCTTTGACGGCCTGCCCCGAGGATCGCGCCCGCGGCGGAGAGGATCAGGGCCAGGGCCAGGCTGGTCATGGGCCCGACCGCGGTGATGGCACCCTCGGCCGCGGCGCTGCGGGGTTCGCCCTCGAGGTTGGAGACGCCGCCGAAGAGCCAGAGCGTGATGCCGGAGACCGGCGTCCCAAGCCGCCTCGCGAGGAGCGAATGGGCGAGCTCGTGGGCCAGGAGACAGACGTAGAAGCCGGCCGCGGCCAGGATCCCGGCCAGCCAGTACTCCGCGACGGGCCGGTTGGGAACGTCGCTCGGAACCGCGCTGGCGACGCTCCAGGCGATGAGGGCGAAGACGAACAGGAGGCTCCAGTTCATCGAGATCTGGATGCCGAAGACCCGCCCCAGTCGGAGGGTCGGTGTCACGGGCTCAGTATCTGCGCCTACCGTTCGAGAAGGGCGACCGATTCGACATGGTAGGTCTGCGGGAACATGTCCACGATCGCCGCCCGGCGCACGCGATAACCGCCCTGGACCAGCAGCGCCAGGTCACGGGCGTGGGTCGCAGGCTCGCAGGAGACGTAGACGATGCGGGCCGCCTGCACGCGCAGCAGCTCGGCGATGGCGCGGGGATCGCAGCCGGCGCGGGGCGGATCGAGGATTGCGGCATCCGACTCGCCCATGCGGACCCGGCTGAGCGCGTGCTCGACCCGGCCGGGCAGGAACTCGACGTTGGGGGCGGCATTGATGCGCGCCGCCAGCCGCGCGAGCTGAACCGCGTGCGGATTCTCCTCGATGGCGGTGACTTTGCCGGCCTGGCGGGCGACCGCGAGGCCGATGCAGCCGATGCCCGAGTAGAGGTCGAGGACGTGGTCGGTTTGGCTGGGGTCCAGCATCGCCAGCGCGGTCTCGTAGAGCGGCAGCATCTGCCGGTAGTTGGTCTGGACGAAGGTGTCGGTGCGGACCCGAAAGGCGAGGCCCCAGAACTCCAGGCTGATCGAGTCGTCGAGCAGGACCAGGTCGGGCAGCAGCTCGGCGACCCGGTGCGCGAATGACTCGGGCGGCGTGCGGCGAGGCTGGCCCGTGAATCTGAGCCGCCAGAGGAGGCCACGGCCGGTCGGCTCGACGGTCAGCAGCAGGTTCTGGATCCCGCTCAGGTTGTGCTCGTTGGCGGCTTGGGCGAACGCGAAAACCGCCCGCTCGATGCGCTCGTCATGAATCGGGCAGGTCTGGATCGCGAAGGTCGAGTGGGACCGCAGTCGGTGAAAGCCGAAGGCGAGCTGGTCGCCGGATGGGACGGCCTCGAACTCGCCTCGGATGCGGTAGCGCCAGGGGTCGACCATGCCCAGGACAGGGGTGTCGGGAGGCAGTCTGAGATTCGCGCGACGCCAGGCCTCGGCGACGACCCTCCGCTTGATCTCCAGCTGTGTCGAGTAAGCCGCGTGCTGCCAGTGGCAGCCGCCGCATTCGCCGAAGTGCGGACAACGGGGTTCGATGCGCTCGCCGGCCGCCTCGAGGATTTCGGTCGCGCGCGCGAAGACGAGGCCGCCGCGGCGCCCGCGCGGCTCGGCCTCGACCAGCTCGCCGGGGAGCGCGTAGTAGACGAGGACGCTTTTGCCCTCGTCGATCGCGAACACGGCGCCGCCGTGGGCCGGGTTGTCGGTGCGGACCCTCATGTGGGCTCAGCGCCGCCAGAAGGCGCTGGGGTCGTCCTGCGCCTTGAAGCCCGCCTGCTCGACGATTTGGGCGGCGTCGCGAAAGCCGGCGGCGATCATGTCCGGCGAGTGGGCGTCGCTGCCGAAGGCGACCGCCTCGCCGCCCTCCTCGTACCACCAGCGAAGGGTGGTCGGACCGGGACAGAGAATGCGGCCGCGCGTGGTGTTGACCTCGAGCGCTGTCTGCCTCTTGGCGGCTGCCCTAAGAACCGCGCGGAGCTCCTCTTCGAACTCGCGCTCGTCGTAGGGAAGCTGGTCGGCGGGCCAGTACCGGTGTGGGTAGTCGAGGTGGCCGAGGACCTCGAAGCTGGTCGGGCGCTCGAGCATCTCCTGAGTGTCTCGGAGGTAGGCCCTAAAGATCGCGGGGGTCTCTTGCGGGGTCAGGAAGCCAGGGCTTGAGGCGTCGGTCTCGGTCCCCTTCCAGGTCACGCAGTGGACGCTGCCAAGGAGCCGGTCGAAGGTGCCGCTGCGGGCGAGGTCGGCCGCCTCTTGTGCGTGCCGGTGGGGTTCGCCCAACTCGATGCCGCTCAGGATCCTGAGGCCGGGGTACTTCGAGCGGCAGCGCTCGATGCATTCGAGGTAGGCCGCGGCCTGGACGACGTGGCCGGGGCCGCGGACCCAGTCCGCGTGCTCGGTGAAGGCGATGCTGGGCAGCCCGAGCGCGAGAGCGCGCCGGCAGGAGCGGTCCATCGAGCCATGGGACGCGTCCCAGGACCACTCGGTGTGGACGTGGTGGTCAGGGATCGGCCTGGGCACGCGCCCAGCGTACTTGGGCTGGACTGCCGGGCCGATGCCTGCGCCCCGCGGGCGGTACGAACCCAACTCCCCCCGCCATTTCCAGAAACGCGGGGCCGCGTGTCGACATGAGGGCCCGCGCTTCCGGAAATCGTGCCGGGAACTTAGCCCGGAGGAGGTCAGCTCCGGGAGAGCCGAGCCTCCAGGAGCTCCCGCGCGACCTTCATGTTGGCCCGCCGCCCGGTGGCCTGGCTGACCGCCCCCAGCAGGGCCCCGATCGCCTGCTGCTTGCCGGCCCGGAAATCGGCGACCGCGGAAGCGTTCTCGGCCAGCACCCGGTCCACCACCGCGACCAGCTCTCCCTCATCGGAGAGCTGCGCCAGGCCGCGCTCGCCGACGATCTCGGCCGGTCCGCGGCCGGTCTGCCGCATCTCGGCCAGCACCTCGCGGCCCTGGTCGCGATTGATCCGCCCCGACTGCACCAGCGAGATCAGCCCCGCGAGCCGCTCGGCGGGGACATCGGCCCCGGTCGGCACCACCTCCTGAACCACCCAGTTGGCCGCCGGTTTGGCCTCCACTCCGGCCGCGACGACCGCCTCGAAGTACTCCCCGACCTCGCGCTCGCCGGTCAGCGCCGCGGCGTCCTGCGCCGATAGCGCATAGGCGGAGCGGAAGCGCGCCTCGCGGTCGGCCGGCAGCTCGGGCAGCCCCGCGCGCAGGCGATCCACCCACTCCGGAGCGACCTCGAGCGGCGGGATGTCGGGCTCGGGGAAGTACCGGTAGTCCTCGGCGTACTCCTTGGTCCGCTGCGAGAACGTCCGCCGCTCCGCCTCCGACCAGCCTCGAGTCTCCTGGACAACAGCGCCCCCGCCCTCCAGCACCCGGATCTGGCGATCGATCTCGAACTGCACCGCCAGGTGCAGCGCCCGGAACGAGTTCAGGTTCTTGAGCTCGGTCTTGACCCCGAGCTCAGACGAGCCCGCCGGCCGCACCGAGATGTTGGGCTCCACCCGCAGCTGGCCCTTCTCCATGTCCGCCTCCGAGGCGCCGATCCAGCGCAAGAGCCGGCGCAGCTCGAGGCCATAGTCGCGAGCCTGCTCGGCCGAGGTCAGGTCGGGCTCGGTCACGATCTCCATCAGGGGGACTCCAGACCGGTTGAGGTCGACCAGCGACTCCTCGGCGGAGTGAAGCGCATCCCCGGCGTGCTTGAGCGAACCGGTGTCCTCCTCCAGGTGCGCACGCCGGATGCGGATCCGGCGCCCGCCGACCTCGATCCAGCCGTTGAGCGACAGCGGCAGGTCGTACTGGCTGATCTGGTAGCCCTTGGGCAGGTCGGGATAGAAGTAATTCTTGCGGTCGAACTTGGAGTGGCGCGGGATCTCGCAGTGGAGCGCGATCGCGGTTCTCAAGACCTGTTCGATGGCCACCCGGTTGGGGGCCGGGAGAGCCCCCGGGAGCCCGAGACAGGTCGGGCAGACATAGGAGTTGGGCGGGGCGCCCAGGTAGTCGGTGGAGCAGGAGCAGAACATCTTGGAGGCCGTCCGCAGCTGGACGTGCGTCTCCATCCCGATCACGACCTCCCACTCAGCCAACCCGAGCCACCTCCGCGACCACGCCGCTCGCCTCCTCGTAGCCGCGCGCGACGCGCAGCGCCATGTCCTCGCGCCACTGCGGCGCCAGCACCTGCAAGCCGACCGGAAGGCCTTTTGCTTCGTGCCCTGCCGGCGGCGCGGACCGCCCGCACGGCACCGAGATTCCGGGCAGCCCGGCCAGGTTGGCGCCAAGCGTGAGCACGTCGTTGAGGTACATCGCCAGCGGGTCGCCCGTCTTGGCGCCGAGCGGGAAGGCGACCACCGGCGAGGTCGGGCTGATGATGGCGTCGCAGTTCTCGAACGCCGTGGCGAAGTCCTGCGCGATCAGCGTCCGCACCTTCTGCGCCTTCAGGTAGTAGGCGTCGTAGTAACCGGTGGAGAGCGCGTAGGTCCCGAGCATCACGCGCCGGCGGACCTCCGCACCAAAGCCCTGGCGGCGCGTCCGCAGGTATGTCTCGAGCAGCGTTTCCGCGGTCGGATCGCTGAGCCCGTACTTGATGCCGTCGAAGCGCGCCAGGTTGGACGAGCATTCGGCCGGCGCCACGATGTAGTAGCTGGCCAGGCCGTAGTCCGTGTGCGGGAGCGAGACCTCGACCAGCTCCGCGCCCGCCCGCTCCAAGGCGGCCGCCGCCGCCTCGAAGACCGCGCGCACGCCTGCTTCCATGCCCTCGACGCCGGTGTACTCGCGCGGGATGCCGACGCGCAGCCCGCGCACGCCCGCTTCGAGGCCCGACAGCATGTCGACCGGGCGGTCGGAGCTGGTCGCGTCCCGGTCGTCGCGGCCGCTGATCGCCTGCAGCACCTCGGCCGCGTCGGCCACCGAGCGCGTGAAGGGACCGATCTGGTCCAGGCTCGACGCGAACGCGATCAGCCCGTAGCGGCTGACGCGCCCATAGGTCGGCTTCATCCCGACCACGCCGCAGAGCGCGGCCGGCTGGCGGATCGAACCGCCGGTGTCGGTTCCCAGCGCGTAAACCGCTTCCCCAGCCGCCACCGCCGCCGCGCTGCCGCCCGAAGATCCGCCCGGCACCCGCTCCAGGTCCCACGGGTTGCGGGTCGGAAAGAAGCTGGAGTTCTCTGTCGAGCTCCCCATCGCGAACTCGTCGCAGTTGGTCATGCCCAGGATCACGGCGCCGAAGTCCTTCAGCCGCCCGACCGCCGTCGCGTCATAAGGCGGCCGGTAGCCGGTCAGGATCTTCGAGCCCGCGGTGGTCTCGACCCCGTGCAGCGAGAGCACGTCCTTGAGGGCCATCGGGATCCCGTCCAGCGGGCCTCGCTCCTCCCCCTCGCCATAGCGCCGGTCCGAGGCCAGCGCCTGGGCGCGCGCCAGCTGCGGAGTCAGCCGCAGATAGGCATGGACCCGCGGGTCGGCGGCTTCGATGTCGGCCAGCTGCTGATCGAGGAGCTCGACCGGCGACACCTCGCGCCGGCGCAGGCGGTGGCGCAGTTCGGCGATGGTGCCGTCTATGGCTCCGGTTCCTGAATCGCCTTGACCACGAAGTAGCCGTCGGCGGTGGCGGGTGCGTTGGCCAGCGCCTGCTCCTGGTCGAGGCCGTGGTGCGGCTCGTCCTCGCGCAGCGGGTTGCTGACCGAGACCACCTGCGCCGTTGGCGGAATGGCTTCGGTATCGAGCTCGGCCATCCGCTCGATGTGCGCGAGGATGCCGCTCAGCTGCTCGGCGTAGTACTCCTCCTCGCCGGTTTCGAGGCCGAGGCGGGCCAGCATGGCGACGTGGCGGACCTGGTCGCGGGAGAGGGTCACGCGCCCGAGGTTAGCGAATCCGGGCAGTCGCGCTCAGTCGATCGTGCGAGTTCGGTAGAGGCCGTACAGAAGCGGCGCCCCGATCAGCGCGCCCAGGCAGGTCAGGCACAGCGCGCCGGCGGCCACGAAGCCGATCCCTCTTCCCCATGACCGCCGCTGGATCAGCCCCACCAAGGCCGCGACCTGGAGCAGGGCCAGGATCGTGAGCGGGACCACGAAGAGGACGCCGCCCAGCTGGGTCGTCTGGTCCGGGCTGATCAGCGCGATCACGAAAAGGATGGCGCCCAGCGCACTCAGCACCGCCCCGACCCAGAGCAGGATGTACACCCACACCGGCACCCCGGGGGGCGTGGCGAACAGGGTCGCCATCTGGGACTGCGGCTGCTCCGGCGCCACATACATGCTCGGCAGCGGCGAGGGCGGGGCCGGCGGCATCGACGGCGTCATGGTTGGTGGCGGCGTTGGCGGCGGCGAGGGTGGCGGCGATGGCGTCGGCGAGGGCGGGCTCGGGGCGATCACCGAGGGCCGCGGCACCGGAGCTGGCGCCGGCTCCGCCTGCCCGGCGACGACCAGCGCGCCGATGAACTCGCCCGCCGTCCGGTAGCGGTCCGCGGGATTCTTGGCCAGGCACCTCAGCAGCACCGATTCCACGCCCGGCGGCAGGTCGGGGTTGATGCTCCGCGGCGGCGGCAGTTGGTTCTGGAGCTGGGCGACGATCACGGCCGCCGGCGTGTCGGCGGTAAAAGGCACCTGGCCGGTCAGCATCTGGTAGGCAACGATCCCGAGCGCGTAGATGTCGGCTTCGGCATCGATCTCCACGCCCTTGCACTGCTCGGGCGCCATGTACTCGGGCGTGCCGATGATGGCGCCGCTCATCGTCAGCCCCTTCTCCTGGGGCCCCATCATCTTGGCCAGACCGAAGTCGCCCAGGATCGGCGTCCCCTCGCCGGTGAGCAGGATGTTGGAGGGCTTGAGGTCGCGGTGCAGGATCTTGCGCGCGTGCGCATAGTCGAGGGCTGAGGCGATCGGCCCGAGCACGTCGACGGTCTCCTGGACGGTGTGCCGGTGGCCCATCTTGGTGGCCAGCGTGCCGCCTTCGACGAACTCGGTGACGATGTAGCTCGCGCCCTCCTCTTCGCCGTAGTCGTGGACGGCAAGGATGCTCGGATGGCGCAGGTGCGCCACTGCCACCGCCTCCTGCTGGAAGCGCTCCTTGAAGCCCTCCTGCTCAGCCAGGAACTCGGGCAGCACCTTGATCGCGACGAAACGCTCGAGCGCGGCGTGGTGCGCCTTGTAGACGGTGGCCATACCGCCCCGGCCGACCTGCTCGACGATGCGATAAGGCCCGAGGTTGGAGCCGGGTTCCAGACTCATGGCCGGCTGAGTCTATTGAGCGGGTCCGGCGAACGCCAGAGACCGGACAGCACCAGCAGCGCCACCGGCAGCCCGATGCAGGTCAGCGCCCACGCGATGCAGGCGATGGTGGCGGGGGTCATCGCCCACGCCCGCCCCCGCATCAGGCCCACCGCCGCCACCGCCTGCAGCCCGAAGAGAACAGCTCCGGCGACGGCGAAGGCGAGTGCGGTGAAGCGAAGCTGGACGGAGCTGGGACCCGTCGCGAGGGGGCCGGCCGCGATCACGCCGTAGGTGATCGCCCCGATCAGGGCCAGGCCGGCGCCGACCCAGAACATCATCACCACCCAGACCGCGGGACCGGTTCGCGCCCGGGGCGGCAGAGCCGGCGCCGGGTTGGGCTGGGGAGTGCCGCAGCTGGCGCAGAACCGTGCGTATGCCGGCAGCGGGGAGCCGCAGGCCGCGCAGCGAACGAGCTCAGCCGAGATTGGGTCGCACCAGGTCGAGGAACCGCGGCTCGTCGAGCACCTCGACCTTCAGCCGTTGAGCCTTCTCCAGCTTGGAGCCGGCGCCCGGGCCCGCGACCACGAAGTCGGTCTTAGAGCTGACGCTGCCCGCCGCCTTGGCGCCCAGCCGGCGGACCAGTGCCTCGGCCTCGTCGCGCGGCATCTGCTCGAGTGTGCCGGTGAAGACGAAGGTCTTGCCGGTCAGGGGCCCCTCAGTGGTCGCCTGCTCGGGCTGCGGCTCGACCCCCGCTTCGAGCAGCCGGTCAACCAATATGCCTCCGGGGCCGGCGAAATAGGCGTGGATCTCGCCCGCCATGCTCGGTCCCACGCCTTCGACGGTGAGCAGCTCCTCGACCGAGGCCCGCCGCAGCCGCTCCAGCGAGCCGAACTCGGCCGCCAGCAGCCCCGCCGTCGCCTCGCCAACCTGGGGGATGCCGAGTCCGTAAAGAAACCGCCCGAGGGGCGGAGTGCGGGCGGCGTCGATCGCGTGGACCAGGTTCTCGGCCGACTTCCGCGCAAAGCGGTCGAGCCCCTCGACCTGCTCGAAGCTCAGCCGGTACAGGTCGCTCGGGTCCTCCACCAGCCCCCGGTCGATCAGCTGCTGCAGAGTCGAGTAGCCCAGCCCGTCGACGTCGAGAGCGCCGCGGCTCGCGTAGTGGCGGAGGCGCTCGAGGCGCTGCGCGCCGCAGAAGGGATTGATGCAGCGGTGCGCGATGTACGGCTCCTCGCGCACCACCTCGCCACCGCACACCGGGCAGCGCTCGGGCATCTTCCAGCCCGGCTTCGGGTCCTTGACCGAGACCACTTCGGGGATCACATCCCCGGCGCGCTGCACGGTGACGGTGGCGCCGACGTACACGCCCTTCTCGTTGACCAGGGCCTCGTTGTGGAGGCTCGCATTGCGCACGGTGACGCCGCCCACCAGCACCGGCTTCAGGTGCGCGACCGGGGTCAATACGCCGGTGCGCCCGACGTAGCAGACGATGTCCTCGACCTGCGTCTCCGCCTGCTCGGCGGCGTACTTGTAGGCGATCGCCCAGCGCGGGCTGCGCGCCACGAAGCCGAGTTCGAGCTGCTGGTCGTGGCGGTCGACCTTGACCACGACTCCGTCGATCTCGTGGTCGAGGGTCTCCCGCTGCTCGTGCCAGTGGTGGTGGTACTCGATCACGTCCTCGATCGAGTCGAAGCGCGCGCGGTTGGGATTGACCCGAAAGCCCATCTGCCGCAGCCCTTCGAGGACATCCCACTGCGAGCGCGCCGGCCCCGCCGGATCGAGCGTGTAGATGAACGTCTGCAGGTTGCGCGACGCCGTGACGCGCGGGTCGAGCTGGCGCACCGAGCCGGCCGCCGCGTTCCGCGGGTTCATGAAAGGCTGGCGGCTCGCGGCCTCCATCTGCCGGTTGAGCGCCTCGAAGGCGGCGATCGGAAAGTAGACCTCGCCCCGCACCTCGAACTCTGCGGGCAGTCCCTTCAGCGGCCGGACCGACAGCGGCACGCTGCGCAGGGTCTTGATGTTGGCGGTCACGTCCTCCCCCACCGCCCCGTCGCCGCGCGTCGCCGCCCGCACCAGCTTGCCGTCGCGATAGGTGAGCGACATGGCGAGCCCGTCGATCTTGAGCTCGCAGACGTAGGTGACCGCTTCGCCGGCGACCGCGCGCACGCGGCGGTCCCAGGCCCGGATCTCCTCCACGTCGAAGGCGTTCTGCAGCGACAGCATCGGCGAGCGATGGCGCACCTTGGCGAACTGGCTGGAAGCCTCGCCGCCCACCCGTTGGGTGGGCGAATCGGCGGTGACGAGCTGGGGGTACTTCTCCTCCAGATGACGCAGCTCGAGGAAGAGCGCGTCGTACTGCGCGTCCGTGACGGTGGGCTGGTCGAGGACGTAGTAGGCGTGCTCGTGGCGGCGGACCTCGTCGCGCAGCTCCGCGAGCCGCTTCTCCACCGTCTTGGTCGCGCCCTTGGCGCTCACGGCTTGCTCAAAGGCGCCAGGCTCCCGCTCAGGATCTTGACGCCGGCGCGGTCGAAGCGGACCACGATCTCCTCGTCACTGCGCGTCATCGTGCTCTTCATCACGGTCCCCGAACCGAAGGAAGGATGCTGCACGCGCTCGCCCTCCCTGAAGCGCTGGACCAGCGGCCGGACGGGCGCCGAGGGTGCCACCTCCCGCTCCATCCGGCGCTCACGCGTGTCGCCGCGCACGAAGGCGGCCGGCGCCGCGCCCTTGGTCGACTGCGCCAGCAGGCCGGACGGAATGTCGCGCAGAAACCGGCTGGTCGTGTACGCGCGCGACTGCCCGAACATGTGGCGCTTGAAGGCGCACGTCAGATAGAGACGATCGCGCGCGCGCGTGATCCCGACATAGGCGAGCCGCCGCTCTTCGGCCAGCGCCTCACCGCTGCCGTCCTCGAGGCTCCGCTCGTGGGGCAGGAGGCCCTCGTCGAGGCCTACGAAAAACACAACCGGAAACTCGAGGCCCTTGACCATGTGGAGCGTGATCAGCGTGACCGCCTCCCCGTCGTCGCTGTAGGAGTCGACGTCGGAGACCAGCGCCGCTTCGGTCAGGAAGGCCTCGAGGGCGCCGTTGGGGTCGTCGGGCCGGGCGAAATCGGAGGCGAAGCCGATCAGCTCACCCAGGTTCTCGAGTCGCGCCTCGCCCTGGGGGGTGCCGTCGGAGTAATAGGCGTCGAGGCCGAGCAGTTCGATCACATGCTCGGCCAGCTGCGCCGGCTGGAGCACGCCCATGGTGGCCCGCAGAGACTCCAGCTGCTGGTGGAAGCGCTGGAGCGCGGCCGCGCTGCGCTGAAGCGTCGGCACGTGGTCGGCCTCCGTCATGGCGTCGAGCACGGTCCCGCCGATCTCGCCGGCATACGCGATCAGCCGGTCCACCGCCACCGGGCCCAGGCTGCGCTTGGGAACCCCGGCGATGCGGCTGAAGCTAACCGTGTCGAGAGGATTGAAGAGAAAGCGCAGGTAGGCGAGCAGGTCCTTGACCTCGCGGCGTTCCCAGAAGCGGGTGCCGCCCACCAGCGTGTAGGGGATGCGCCGCCGGCTGAAGACGTCCTCGAAGGCGCGGGACTGGGCGTTGGTCCGATAGAGCACCGCGAAATCGCCGTACCGCCGCTCTTCGCGCCGCCGCAGGCGATCGATCTCGTCGGCGACGAACTCGGCCTCCTCGGTCTCGTTGTAGGCCTGAAGCGCGGTCACCTTCTCCCCGCCGACGCGGTCGGTCCACAGCCGCTTGGGCGCGCGCTCGGGATTGTGGCGGATGACGTGGAAAGCGGTGTCCAGGATCGCCTGGGTGGAGCGGTAGTTCTGCTCCAGGTGGACGACCGTCGCCTCGGGGAAGTCCTTCTTGAAATCGAGGATGTTGCGGACGTCGGCGCCGCGGAAGGCGTAGATCGACTGGTCGTCGTCGCCGACCACGGCCAGGTTGCGATGCTCCTCGGTGAGCAGCTTGACGAGCACGTATTGGGAGCGGTTGGTGTCCTGGTACTCGTCGACCAGGACGTAGCGGAAGCGGTCGCGCCAGCTCGCCAGCGCCTCCTCGTCGGCCTGGAGGAGCCGCACCACGGAGACGATGAGGTCGTCGAAGTCGAGTCCGTTCGAGCGGCGGAGCAGGTCCTGGTAGCGGCCGTAAGCTCGGCGGACGATCTCGTCCCGATAGTGCCCGACGGGCACGGTGTCCGGGGTCTGGAGCTCGGTCTTGGCCTGCGAGATCCGGTTCGCCAGCCAGCCCGGTGGGAACTTCTTCTGGTCGAGCCCGAGCTCGTCGAGCACGCGCCGGATGGCGGCCCGGGTGTCGTCGTCGTCGAAGATGACGAAGGAGCGGGTCATTCCGATCTTCTCGGCGTCCCGCCGCAGCATCCGGACGGCAGTGTGGTGGAAGGTCCCCACCCACATCTTCTCCGCCGCCTCGCCGACCAGCATCGCCACCCTCCCCCGCATCTCGCGAGCGGCCTTGTTGGTGAACGTGACGGCCAGCAGCCGGTCGGGCCAAACCTTCTTGCGCGCGATCAGGAGCGCGATCCTGGTGGTGAGGACGCGGGTCTTGCCGCTGCCCGCCCCGGCGAAGATCAGCAGCGGGCCCGCGGAGTGCTCGGCCGCCTCCCTCTGCTGCGGGTTCATCGAGTTGAGGAGGCGTTCGAGGACTTCCGGGGCGGGCACTCGCTGTAGCAGTCTATCGACGGCTCGGAGGGGGGCGCCCAGCGGCTAAAGTTGTCGCGCTCCATGGCCGAGGACCCCGCTGTCAGCCGCGACCGCCTCCTCTACCAGGTCGCAGCCGAGCTCACCTCCTCACTCGACCTCGACGAGGTGCTGAACAAGGTCATGGACCGCGTGATCGAGCTCATGCACGCCTCCCGCGGCTTCGTGGTCCTGGTCGACGAGCACGGCCAGATGTCGGTCCGGATCTCCCGCGGCGAGGCCGATGAGGAGAAGACCAAGGAGTTCCTGGGCTCGCGAACCGTGATCGACCAGGTCATGGCCGAGGGCCACCCGGTCCTGGCCACCGACGCCAGCCTGGACGAGCGCTTCAAGGGCCAGCAGTCGGTCATCCTCCAGAACCTGCGCTCGATCCTGGCCGTGCCGCTCAAGGTCCGGGGCAAGCAGATCGGCGCCGTCTATGTCGACAACCCGTTCCGTGCCGGCATCTTCGAGGACCCCGACAAGGAATTCCTGCAGGCGATCGCCGACCTGGCCGCGATCGCGATCGACAACGCGCTGACCTACCAGCACGCCGAGTTCATGCGCCGGACCTTCGAGCGCTACGTCAACAAGTCGGTGACCAGCTGGGTGCTCCAGGACCCGAACCGCGACCAGGTCTTCCTGCCCGGCCAGCGGCTCCGGGTGACGATGCTCGCCTCCGACATCGCCGGCTTTTCGACCCTCTCTCAGGAGCTCGAGGCGGAGGAGCTGGTCGAGTTCCTCAACAACTACTTCCGGCGGATGGTCGATATCGTGCTCGACCACGGCGGCAACGTCGACAAGTTCCAGGGCGATGGCCTGCTGGTCGCCTTCGGCGCGCCCGAGCCGCAGGAGGACTCGGCGCTGCGGGCGGTCAACGCGGCCCGGGAGATGGTGCGCGAGATCGGCAAGATCAACGAGGAGCGGGCCAAGATCGGCGATCCCCCGATCGCGGTCGGTATCGGCCTCGACACCGGCTACGTGGTGGCCGGCAATGTCGGCTCCGAGCGGCGCCTCGAGTACACGCTGATCGGGGTGCCGGTCAACAATGCGGCATTCCTCTCCAAGCAGCGTCCGGCGGCGGTGCTGCTCTCGCAGAACACGTTCCGGGCCCTGGGGGGCGACGCCCCGGTGGCGCCGCGCCAGCCGATCATCCTCAAGGGCGCCACCCGCGAGGTGCCGATCTACGCCCTCGACGGCGAGGGCGAGGGGCAGGGCCGGCCCGCCGGCTAGGTTGAACGGCGGAGGCGCTGAGGGCCGGTTTCCCGGGAAACCGGGGGATATACCACCGCCTGAGACCCGGTTTCCCGGGAAACCGGGGGACGTACCGCCGCGGAGGGCCGGTTTTCCCGGGAAACCGGGGCTTGGGTCGGAGAAGCCGCCGGCGGAGCAACCGCCGGCGGCATCGCTCAAACCGCTACTGGCAGCCCCAGGCGCTCTGGCCGCCCTGGCCGTATTTCCAGGCCGCGGCGCCCGCGTTCGCAGAGGCGTCGTAGACGTCCTGCCCGCGGTAGGGCGTGTTGTTGAAGGTCGACTGCAGGAACTGGAAGAGGCCGAGGTAGGGCCCGGCCGGGTTGTACGCCCGGGGGTTGTAGCCGGATTCGCACCTGGCCACGCGCAAGCCCCACTGGACGGCGGTGTCGCCCATCGATTTGAAGGCGTTGACGATGATCTGCTGGACCTGGCTGCTGGGCTGGATCGGCGCCGCTGGAGCCAGCGGGGTCGCCGTCCGCATCGCGGCCTGCTGCCGGGCCTGCGCTGCGGCTGCCTGGGCAGCGGCTGCCGCGGCGGCCTCGTCAGCCGCCTTCTTCGCCGCCGCTTCCTCGGCCGCGCGCACCTCAGCCTGAGCTTCGGCCCGCTGCTGCTTGACCTCGCCTAGCTGGTCAGACTGCTGCTGCTGGACATCGGCGCTGAACCTGATGGGGGGCGCCTTGTGGGTTGGCGTCGAGCTCGAATAGTGGACGTGACCGACGTTGGCCGCGACCGCGAGCGCGAGCGCCAGCGTGACCTGTACGACTTTGACCAAACCTCAACTCCTCGGCACAAAAGGGGTGCGCTCAGAGGCGGCCAGAGCGGCCGAGGACAGTGGGACGGCCCGATTCAGGCCGCACGCGTGCCCCCACGCAGGTCAGAAACCAAGCGCTCCTCCTTGTTGGCGCGCTACCCCCGCCGCGCCTTCAAGTGCCGAGCTCGGAGCGAGAACGTTGAGCTAGAACCGCTCGGCGATTTGCTTAAACCGGTCGCCACCTTAACAGCCCACGGGATGCCGGTGTCAACCGGCCCTCCCGGTTAAGGACTGTCGCTGAGCGCTCCCAGGAAGGCACCCTGGAGATGCAAATCGTCGTACATGCCGGGGTGATCGAGGTTGACGATGACGACGTCGTTGTTGCCGCCGGCACCGCCGGGAAAGCTCCCGACCAGGCTGCGCGGGTTGACCCAGCCGCTGTGGAAGAAGCCGCTCGGGACGCTGATCACGGGACCGTTGTTGGTGATCACCTGGTCCTGGTTGCCGAGCACGGCAAGGTGGTTGTGGTCGGGCGACAGGAACGCGTAGTCGAGGAAGTCGTTGGGCCGGGCGTAGGTCCAGGCGGTGCTGCCATCGGCGGCGTGCACCTCGAGCCCACCCGACTGTGGGTTCCCGCACACGTACCACCCGTCGAGCAGGACGTCCTCGACCGAGCAGGCATTGGGGTCGGTCAGCGGCGGACCCGGCGTCCCGTCGCTCTGCATGTGTACGACCCGAGCGCCGTTGTAGTGATGGGGACCACCACCCTGGCTGCCCAGGATCGTGGGGATCGTCGCCAGCGGCCCGATGGTGTCCCAGCCGATCAGCTGGGCGCCCGAGCCGAGCTGGTCGCCGGCGGTGAAGTCGCGGTGGTAGCCCCGGCTCGCGTTGCCGCCAACGGTCGCTGTGTAGGCCTGCATCGAAAAGGTTCCTGACGGCGATCCGGTATCGACCGGAGCTTGGGGCAGGGTGACCACCATCACCATCACCCGCTGGGCGTCCGGGCTTACGGCCAGGCTGGTCTCGACCTGGCTCGTCGGCAGCGGCACGCGGGTCACCTCGCGCACGGTTCCGTCGGGCGAAAGCGAGTGCACGACGCCGCCAGAGTCGATGTACCAGACGCGACCCGAGGCCACCACCGCGGCTGGGGCCAGAAGCGGACCCGCGTTGACCAGCTGCGGCCGCGGCACCGGGGTGAAGTCCTGCCGGGCGATGACCTGACCCTGGAGGGTCGTGATCGCCAGCGTCGACTGGCTCTGGACCAGCGCCAGGTACGGCCCGGGCGGCAGGGGCGAGCGCGAGGCGGTCGGACTTGGGGCGGGCGTCGTCGGCGCCGCGGAGGTCCGGGCGGAGCTCGACGCGTGGGCCTTCGGCGCCGGGGTGACGCTGCAGGCCACCAGCGTCATCGCCGCCGCGGCGGCCAGCGCCCGCTTCACCATTCCAGCTCGAAGCCCTCGAACTCCCCCTGGGCCGGGCCCCGTTCGACCTCGAGATCGCCCACCGCCGACATCCTGGGGCCCTGTCGGAGTTTGTCAAGCAGTCGGTCGAGGGCGTCGGAGGGCCCCTCGGCCACGCACTCGACAGTGCCGTCAGGCCGGTTGCGAACGTAGCCGCTCAGGTTGAGCGCCCGCGCCTCGCGTTCGACGAAGTCGCGAAAGCCGACGCCCTGGACGCGACCCTTGACCACCGCCCGGATTCGCTCTGCCATCGGGTCCAAGCTACCGTTTGGGATGTGAGCGGTGAGCCCGACCTGATCGTCCTCGGCGCCGGCCCCGCGGGCCTGGCGGTGGCGGGCGCGGCCCGTCAGCGCGGTCTCCATCCGCTCGTGCTCGAGGCTTCCGACGCCGTCGCCGCCAGCTGGCGCCGGCACTATGACCGGCTCCGCCTCCATACCACCCGGCGGCTCTCGGGGCTGCCGGGCCGCCCGATCCCTTCCGAGGTCGGTACCTGGGTGGCCCGCGACGACTTCGTGGCCTACCTGGAGGACTACGCCGCCGCCCACCAGCTGCCGATCCGCTTCGGCGTCCGAGCCGAGCGGCTGGATGCCGTCAAGGGCCGCTGGCGGGTGACGGCGTCACAGGGAACCCTCGAAGCCCCGATCGTGGTGGTGGCGACCGGCTACAACCACACTCCCCATCTTCCCGACTGGCCCGGATCCGGCGACTTCCCGGGCACCCTGATCCACTCCTGCGCCTACCGAAATCCACAGCCCTTCCGTGGCCAGGACGTCCTGGTGGTTGGGAGCGGCAACTCCGGTGCCGAGATCGCGGCCGACCTGGTCGAAGGCGGCGCACGGCAGGTTTGGAACTCGATCCGGACCCCGCCCAACATCGTCCGCCGCAACGTGGGCCCGCTCGCCAACCAGCACCTCGGGATCCTGACCACCTGGCTGCCGCCAGGGGTGGTCGATCGGGTCAGCCTCGCCATGCAGCGACTGGCGATCGGCGACCTCTCCGCATTCGGCCTACCCCTCCCCACGGAGGGCGTCTACACGCGGGCGATCCGGGATGAGCAGATCCCCTTGATCGACGTCGGCTTCCTGGCCCAGCTAAAGGCAGGGCGGATCCAGGTCGTGCCGGGCGTCGACCGGTTCGAGGGCGATTCGGTGATCTGCGGCGAGTGGCGGGTCAAGCCGCACGCGGTGATCGCGGCGACCGGCTACGAGCGTGGCCTGACCGGCCTGGCCGGACATCTTGGAGTCCTGGCTCCGAACGGGCGGCCAGCTGTCCACGCGCCGGCCGGGCATCCGAAGGCCCCCGGCCTCTACTTCATCGGCTACACCAACCCGCTGGTCGGCAACCTGTTCGAGGTGACGCGGGTGGCCGAGGCCCTCGCCGATGGTTTGAGCCGGGCGCGAGCGGCCTAACCCAGCCGGGGCTGGCGCCGGTACCCGACGAGGGCACCGAACGCCGTCCGCAGCCACGAAATCTTCGGATCGCCGCACCCGGCCGCCTCCGCCCTGCTGTCGGCGCGGCGAGCGACCTGGCGCGCTCTGCGATCGGTCGCCTCGCGCCGCTGAGCCATCTCGATCTCCATCTCAAAGAGCTGCTGCATCATGGGCGGAGTATAGCAATATTTAGATATGCTGATGCCACGATTTCGAAAATTATGGGTATAGTTGCCTGGCTATGCCCGTGGTGGCCGAAGAAAGCGCGGTCGAGATGCCCGGCTGGCGCATCGAACCGTCGGTCGCCGCCGAGCTCTTCTGGGTGCTTTGGGGATTCGTCCACCCCGAGCACTGGCCGCTCGAGGCAGCGCCCAAGGCGCCGTCGGAGCTGGCCGCCGAAGTCTTCAGCCTTCGCGATGCCGGGCTCCGGGCCGGCGCGATCCTCGTTCTGGCCGACCTCGCGGGAAGCCTCACGGGCGCCGACGCGGAGGCGGTCTTCGCCGCGGTCGAGAGCCCGCCCCAACTGCCTGCCTCCTTGCCGCTGGCGTCTGAGAAGGAGGCCGATCGCGTCGAGCTGCTGCGAGCTCTCGAGCTGGTGATCGGCGACCCCCAGCTGCGGCGGCGGTTGGTGGCGGTGATGCGGCGGGCTTGGGCGCTGGTCGAATCGACCTGGCGGAGCGAGGGCATCCAGGCCTGCGAGGCTGCCGTCGCGCGGGCGCGGGAACAGCTCGGTAGTGGTGCTCGCCTCCAGGAGTTGGTGCCGCATTACGGCCGCCGCGAGCCATGGTGGCCGCAAATCGAGTCCGCCCAGGCAAACGGTCGGCTGCTGCTGGTCCCGACCTTCTTTGGCGGTACCTTCCTGGCCTGGGACCTCCCGAACACCTACCTGGTCGGGTTACAAGCCCGTCCAGGAGACGAGGTTGCCAGCCTCCGCCAGCGCGCGAGCAAGCTGGCGGCGCGGCTAAAGGTGCTGGGCGACCCGACACGCCTCGCGATCGCCGCTCTGCTCGCGCGCCGGCCGGCCAGCGTGACCGAGCTCGCCGATTCACTAGCGATCGCGCAGCCGACCGTCAGCATGCACCTCAAGTTGCTGCGCGAGGCCGGGTTGGTCACCACGTCGCGGGAGGGAGGGCGCATGGTCCAGGTTGCCGACCGGGCCGCGGTGGTGGCGCTCCTCGACGAGGCCCGCGACGCGTTCCGCGACGCGTTCCGGGAGGGGGACTGAGTGGCCGGCACAGCTCAGGAGGGGTTCGCGACAGGTTACAGCGCCGCCGCAGAGGCTTTAACGGGCGATACTCGATCCGACGCTCCCGGCCGTCCACCGTCGCCTGGTCGATCTCGCGGGCGCTAGCCCAAACCGCGAGCTTCTCGACCTCGCGACGGGAACTGGCGCGGCGGCAAGGTGGCTCGTCGAGCGGGGAGCTCGGGTGGTGGGCGTCGACATCGCGCCGGGGATGATCGAACTGGCACGCCTCGGCCGTTGCCGAACTCCTGAAGCATCGGTCGAACGTCGGCGTCCATTCCTTTTCCGGCAGCCTCGACGAGGACGCCTGGCCGGATGCGGACCGGGGGCGGCAGCTGATCGAGTCGGCAGGGTTCTCAACGATGAGGGTGCTAACCGAGCGCCTGGAGGGCCAGTTCGCGCGACCCCGCGTGATGCCCTGAGTGGACGCCTGGCCAGACTGCGGTGACATAGCGGCCAGCCTGGGAGGGGAGCGCGACGCGTGCGACAGACAGGCGCTGGAGGCCGCCGCCGCGGCGGGGCTCGACTGGTGGTTCGCGATCAACTACTCCGCAGCCCAGCGCTGACCCAGCTCTTCGCTGTCCAGAACCGTGGTGCCGGCGCGGGGATTCGAACCCCGGACCCTCGGCTTAAAAGGCCGCTGCTCTGCCAGGCTGAGCTACACCGGCGTGGGGCGATTCCGAACTTCAGCGGGCATCGCCGAGACCATGGTAGTTGGGTCGGCGGAGCCTTCCTCAAGCCTCCACAACGAGCTCGCCGAGCATGTATTTGCCCGCCGTGCCCGATGGTAGATACGTGCGGTGGACCTCCCGCTCCCCGTCTCGGTCGCGCCCATGCTCGCGCGCCTCAGCCGCGAGCTTCCCGACGGCGGCCACCTGTACGAGCCGATCTGCGCAGCCTTCACCAGCGGCCCTTTCGCGCGCTACTTCTCGGAGGACGCTGCCGGCGCTCTCCGTCACGTCGGCGCCGCCTCCTCGTTCACCGACGCGCAGCGCCTGCAGCTCTTCCTTGATCTCGTCTGCGGGTGGTCCGCCTGGCGGGCCACGACCGGCTCGCTTCCGGCACCCCGCGCGCTTTCTGCGCTGGCGGCCGGACCGTGAGCCGCGCAGCTGTACGTTCGAGCAGCTGGAGGGTTACGAGGCGCCCGAGTTCGGGGATCTGCTGGCCGGCCCGTTTTCTAATCGAGGGCGGCGAGCAGGAGGCCGCCCAAGATGGCGGCGTTCTTCAGAAAGTGCGACTGCTGCTGCGCGCGCTGCTGGGGATCGTCCAGCTCCCAGAAGCGATGGCCCCCGAAGGTGGTCGGGACAAGCGAGCCGGCCAGCGTGAGGGCCGCCACGCGGGGCAGGATCCCAAGGGCGAGCATCCCGCCCGCGACGACGTGCACGATGGCATTCGCTCGCACCGCCGCGACGGGGTCCCCAGGCAGCATCTCGAGCGAGTCGTGCAGCCGCTCGACCACCGGCCGGGCCAGCTCCGCCCGCGGCTCCGGATGGCGGAGCACGTCAAGGCCGCCGCCGATGAAGATGCCGGCCAGCATGGGACGGGCGACGAGGCGGACCGGCTTCATCTTGATTCGAGGCTACGCGCTGACGCTCGCCGGCGGCTCGAAATCCCCACCTTCATAGGCATACGCCCAAACGTCGATCTTCGGGAGCTCGCGGCCATCGTGCAGGAGGATGGTGCCTGCTCCCAGCCGCGCTCGTTGGCGGCGTGGACCCGCTCCACCAGTTCGAGGTCGGTCTCGGCGGATTCGCGAAACTGCTCCTCCCCACT
>DASUWN010000027.1:0-3307 GCA_036378395.1 Candidatus Dormiibacterota bacterium
CGCCGGCCTCGAGCACGCCGGCGTTGACCGCCAGCTCGAGGTAGACCTCGGCGGGCATCGTCTCCCCGACCGCCTCCGCGATCGCCTCTAGCTCGGCGGCGAGACGGGGCTGGCGATCGAGGTGGAGACGCGGCCCCGGCGGCACAAAGGGAAGCGGGCGCGGGAGGATCGAATAGAGGATCGCGGCTCCCGCCGGGATCCCCACCAGCACTGTTCGGAGATAGAGGTGGTGGGCGAAGACGAGGAGGACGACCGGTAGCGCGAGCAGGCCGACCGCGGTTCCGAGCGCGAGGACGTAGAAGCCGATGGTGAGGGCGACGGCGAGCAGGGTGCGGGACCGGAGCGACATGGCGGGCCGGGAGTCTAGCCGCGCGCCGTCTTTAGGGGAAGTGATTTAGGTCGATGTGTGGCCAGGCCCGCCTCGATGCGTGCCACCTTCCCCGCCACCGCCACCAGCCGGCGGCGTGGGCTCACCGGCCGGAATCGGCGTCGGTGTCGGGCCGGCGCCCGAAGGCGTCGGAGTCGGCCCCGGTGTGGGAGTCGGCGAAGCGAATGCGAAGTACTCGCAACCGGTGGCCGAGGGTGATGCTGCCGCCCCAGGTGAAGGCCACGCTCGCGGTCGGGCAGGGATCGGTGTGTAGCGGGTGGTCCGCTTCATCCCCCTGTCCCGAAGGAGCGCAAAGGGTAGCAGGCGATATAATCGGCCGGTTCGCCCAAGACAGTAGGTGACGCGCGCGTCTTAATGGTCCATCGCGGACCGCCCGCCGAGGTGACGGTTTCAGTGCGAGGCAGATGCCTTCGCGCCCGTCTGCTGTTGGGGCGCGGAGGTTTTTTTATGCCCACACCCCAAAAAGAGCAGCAGGTCGCCCTGCTCACCGACAAGCTGACCCGGGCCAAGGTGGCGGTTCTGACCGACTACCGCGGCCTGACCGTGAGCCAGCTCGAGGACCTGCGCGCTCGGCTCCGGGGCGGGGACGTCGAGTTCCGGGTGATCAAGAACACCCTGGCCCGGCGAGCCGCCGTGGCCGCCGGCCACGACGACTTCCAGCAGTCGCTGGCCGGCCCGGTCGCGATCGCCTTCGGCTACGACGATCTCGCCGTCCCGATCCGGCTGCTCCAGGATTTCACCCGGCAGACCCGGCTCCGGCTCGACATCGTCGGCGGCCTGGTCGAGGGCCGGGTGATGAATCCCGACCAGGTCCGGCAGCTGGCCGACCTACCGTCCCGCGAGGTGCTCATCGCCCAGCTGATGGGCACCGTGCAATCCCCGATCGCAACCCTCGCGACCGCGCTTCAGTCGCCGCTCTCACAGCTGGCGGGCGCGCTCGAGAGCTACCGAAACCAACTGGAGGCAGCGTGACCATGGCAGCAACCAAGCTTTCCCCGAAGGACTTCGTCGACGCCCTCAAGGAGTGGAGCGTGCTCGACGTCAAGGAGGCCCTCGACCTGCTCGAGAGCGAGCTCGGCATCAAGCCGGCCGCCGCGGTGGCGGCGACCGCGCCGGTTGCCGTGGCCGCCGGCGCCGGCGCCGAGGCGGCTCCCGCGGAGGAGGAGCAGACCGAGTTCACCGTCAACCTGACCGCGATCGGCGAGAGCAAGATCAACGTCATCAAGGCCGTCCGCGAGGTGACCCAACTTGGCCTCAAGGAGGCCAAGGACCTGGTCGACGCGGCCCCGAAGCCGGTTCTCGAGAACGTCAGCAAGGAGGACGCCGAGAAGGCGGCGGCCAAGCTGCGCGAGGCGGGGGCCACCGTCGAGATCAAGTAGCCGCTCATCGCGAACACCGCGATCTGGCCGGGTCCCTTGCGGGCCCGGCCTTTTTTTATGCGGGGGGTATTGCCAAACCGTGAACTAACGCTGACAATAGCGCGCCGACCAAAAGGCGGCCATGCCGCGTTAGGTCAAGGGACAGGGGAGACTCGATAGCTCGGGAGGGGGGCCTCGGAATGGCGGTACTTGCCACTGGTCGTCGGCGTCTATTGGTTGCGGCGGCAGCCATCATGGTTTTGCTGCTGGGCCTGGTCGCCTACATCGCCCAGAATCCGGTCGCGGCCAGCGGCACCGCATCGCTGACCATCTTCGTCGGTACGGTCAACGTCCGGACCGCCACCAACCTTGCGTCCCACGCGGCGGCCACCGGCGAGCAGCTGCACCAGGGTGACGACATCACCACCGGTCCCAGCACCAAGGCCGCCATCAACTTCCCCGACGGCTCGGTGACCCGCATGGACTCCAACACCGAGATCAAGATCACCACCCTCAACCTGTCGGGCAGCAATCAGCACGTCGGGCTGACCCAGATCATCGGCACCTCCTGGAACCGGGTCGCCCAACTGGTCGGCGGCTCCACTTACAACGTCACGACCCCCAACCACAGCACCGCCCAGGTCCGAGGCACCGACTTCGAAATCATCATCGAGCAGGTCAACGGCCAGCAGGTGGTTCGCTTCGACACCTTCAACGGTGCCCTCGACGTCATCGCCGCCAACCAGACGGTCACCGTGCCCGCCGGCCAGTCGACGACGGTCGCCTCGCCGACCACTCCGCCCTCGCCGACCGTGCCGATTCCGCCCGCCGACCAGCAGAGCAGCTTCACCGTCTTCAACACGACGGTCAACGCGTCCAGCGGCACGGCCACCTCGGTCAGCCCGGGCGCCTTGAGCCAGGGCCAGACCACGCCCACCCAGCCCGGTGCGACGGTCGGCGGCACCGACAACGTCGACCTTGACTACGCTCTCGGCTGGCCGGGCTCGACCTTCGAGCTGATCGTCTACAAGCCGGACGGGACCGAATACCAGCGCATCAGCTCCTCGACGCCACCGGTCCACGTCGTCGTGCCGAGCGCAGCGCCGGGCAACTGGAGCTACGCCGTTCACGACGTGCAGTCGAATCCGAACGAGGCCTACTGGGTGATCGTCGGCAAGCAGGCAGCCCAGAACCGCGGCGCCACCTTCACGACCGCGACGCCCTGCACCCACACCGTCACGGCCGGCCAGAGTGACCAGTGGCGCGTCACCGCCACCGGCAACGGTGTCACTCCGGTGCTGAGCGCCAGCGGCCTGCCCTCCTACGCGACCTTCGCGCCTGACGCCAACGGCTCGGGTGTCGTCACCTTCAATCCGCCGCTGCACGCGGACGCGGCCGACGTCGACCTCCTGTTCACCGCCACCATCACCGGCCAGCCGCCCGTCAACTTCGGCTGCGTCGAGCACGTGGTCGCGGTCCCGCTCAGCTCCAGCATCAACGGCCACGTCTCCTTCCTGAGCGGCACTCCGGTCTCGGTGCCCATCTCACTCTCGCCGGGCGG
>DASUWN010000028.1:0-6285 GCA_036378395.1 Candidatus Dormiibacterota bacterium
CGCACCTCCACCGAGCATGGCTGCGGGGGTGAGGTTCGACGTATTAGCGGATCGCCGCCGGGCCCAGGGCTTGGTTGCCCAACCCCTTGACTCCCTCCAGTCTTGAGGGCCCTTAGACGATCCGGTGGCTTGAATAATACACAGACCAGAGTCGAGCGCAACCCACTTAACGCGCAATCTTGCCGGTTTTTCGGTCTAAATGCTTGGTATTGCCAAGCAGTTGAGCGCTGCGGCCATTAAAACTTGTGCACCCATGACCAGGTGTTCATCTGTCGAGTATTCGTCCGGCGAATGCGACACGCCGCCGCGGCTGGGGATGAAGATCATCGCGGCCGGGATCCTGGTCGCAAGCTTGCCGGCGTCATGACCCGCCCCGCTGGTCAAGCGGCGCCAGCCGCGACCGCTGGCCCGGCAGGCGGCCTCGACGGCAGCGATCATCCGGGGATCCATCTGGACTGGCGGCACGCTCGTGCGCAGCTCAAGGTTGGCGTGGCAGCGCGCCTCCTCAGCCGCCGCCATCACCTCCGAGTGCAGCGCTTCGGCGGCGGTTTGGAGAGAGGCTGCCTGAAGCGCGCGCAGCTCGACCACCAAGCGAGCCTGGCCTGGAATGACGTTGGGCGCGCCCGGCAACAGCTGCAGCGCGCCGATGTTCCCCACCATCTCGGGGTCGCTCGCCGAGACCAGGCCGTTGAGGCGGTGCATCACGCGACCGGCGGCTCGGCCCGCGTCCCGGCGAGCCGGCATGGGCGTGGTGCCGGCGTGGTTGGCGGCACCCTGGATGACCACCTCCCAGTGGTCGATCCCGACGATGCCCTCGACCGCCGCCAGGTCGAGGCCTTCGGCCTCGAGCCGGGGACCCTGCTCGATGTGCAGCTCCAGGTATCCGCTGAGCTCGGCGCTGTGGGCCGACTCGACCAGGTGCCGGCTGCCCTTCAATCCGCCGCCGGCGCCGACGCCCTCCTCGTCGGCAAAGCTGACCACCTCGACGCGCGGCGCCGCCGGATGGCCGGCCTCGTGCAGCGCGCGCAGCACCTCGAGACCCGCGATCACGCCGTAGGCGCCGTCCAGCCGGCCGCCGGCGGGGACGGTGTCGGTGTGCGAACCCAAGAGCAGCCACGGCCCGGGGCTGTTGGGGACCCGGCCGAAGACGCTGCTGACCTCGTCGAGCCGCGCCTCGAGCCCTGCCTCGCGCATGCGCTGGGCGAGCCATTGGCGGGCGGCGAGGTCGGCCTCGGAGCCGGCGACGCGGTCGACACCGCCGTCGGGCCGGCCCCCGATCCGCGCCAGGGCGGCCAGGTCAGCCAGCAGCCGATCGCCGTTGATCTGAGGCTCGGACGCGGCGGTCAGCCCTCCTCGAAGGCGATGTCCTGCGCCCCCTCCCAGAGCACGCGCCGCCCCAGCGCCGGCAGCTGCTCGGCACCCTCGAGAATGGTCGCGAAGTGGTTGCCAGCGAGCTGGCCCATCTTGGAGGCGAAGCAGGTGGCTCCGTAGGGGAACAGGATCTCGGTCTCGCTCAGGCCGCCCGGGTAGAGCAGGATTTGCCCGGGCGCGGGGTAGCTGGTCGCGTTCTCGACGCCGACGCCGACCTCGAGCTCGCCGAACGGGATCCAGGCCGCCTCTCCGCTCCAGCGGGCCTGGATCAGCTGCGACCGGAGCGGCAGCATGCGCCGGAAAGCGGCCACCGAGTGGGGCGCCGACTCCTCCTCCAGCCGCGCCGCGAAGGTGAGTCCAGCGGCGACAATCCGCAGCATTGGCAAGTCAGTCTGGCATGAACGCGATCAGCGTCTCCACGCACGTCCTGCACCTGGGGACGGGCCGGCCGGCGGCCGGGATCGAGGTCGAGCTGGTGGCTGGCGACGAGCTCGTCAGCGGCCGCACCGACGTCGACGGGCGGCTGCGTTTTGAAGGGCCGCTGCCGCGCGGGCCGGTGCGCATGACGTTCTCGCTGCAGGGGCAGTCCGAGCTCTTCCGGAGCGTGACTCTCGACCTCGACCTGGACGCGGCCGGCCACCACCACATCCCACTCCTCCTCTCGCCTTACGGCGTGACCACCTACCGTGGAAGCTGACGAGCTCTTCGAGCCCGGGTCGCCGCTCGCCGAGCGGGTGCGGGCGCGGGGCGGGGACCCGGTGGCCGCGGCCTGGGCGCTTTTGCCGGAGCTGGCCGACGAGGAGAAGGTGGCGACCCTGAACGCGCACCCGCAGATCGGTGCGACGCGCAACCTCTCGGCCCACTCGCGACGGGAGCAGGGTTCCGAGGAAGATCCCGAGGTGATGGCCGAGCTTCAGCGGTTGAACGCGGAGTACGAGCGGCGATTCGGCTTCCGCTTCGTGGTCTTCGTCAACGGGCGGCCGCGCTCCGTGATCTTGGGTGTGCTGCGCAGCCGCCTCGAGCGCCCACGCGAGGTCGAGCTGGAGGAGGGGTTGCGGGCGATCGTCGAGATCGCCGAGGATCGCCGGCGGCAGACCGCATGAAGCACGGGATCACGTACGGCAAGCACCGGATCAGCTTCTATCGCGCCCACGCGCAGCCGCTGGTGGTCCCGGCGATTCCGGAATCGCAGTTCACCGGCCGGGACAACCTGGTGCTGGGCGGGATCGCCAGCGTCGACGTCTTCGGCGACAACTTCTGGCCCGCCTATACCGAGGGCGACAACCGCATGGTGGTCGCCACCGACACCATGAAGAACTTCGTCTACGCCCAGGCGCTCGACTACGAGGGGGCGACGCTGGAGGGGCTGGCCGGGTTCCTGGCGCGGCGCTTCGTCGAAACCTATCCGCACCTGCAGCGGGTTCGGGTGCGGATCGATGAGGTCGGCTTCCAGTCCCACAGCGAGCGGCTGGCGAGCTGGGACGGCGGCACCGACCGCGGCCTGGCGGTGTGTGAATGGGACGAGCACGGGCTGGCCGGCTTCGAGGCGGGGCGGCTGGGAATGCGGCTGCTCAAGCTGACCGGGAGCGCCTTCGCGCAGTTCCAGCGCGACCGGTTTACGACGCTGCCGGAGGTCGCCGACCGGCCGCTGCACGTCTTTCTCGACTGCCGGTGGCACTACCTCGATCCTTCGCCGGTGGCGGCGGGATCGGCGGATGGGCTGGTGCCGAGCGAGCAGGTCCGCGACCTGCTCATCCACACCTTCAACGACTTCGTGTCGATGTCGATCCAGCATCTGGTCCACGAGATGGGGCAGCGCCTGCTGGCGCGTTTTGACCAGCTGCGAGAGGTCTACCTCGAGGCGCAGAACCGGCTTTGGGACACCTCAGCGGTCTCTGAGCGCGACCCCAGGGTGCGGGTGTTCAGCGACCCCAAGCCGGCGCATGGGCACATCACTCTCCGATTGAGTCGCGATTGAGCGCGCTCGTACGGCGCTGGGGGCGGACCGGATTCGCGCTCGCGAGCAGCCTCCTGTGGGCGCTGCCGGCGGCCTACTGGGCGGGCTCGGTCGACCTGGTCGGCGGCCCCGGTCCGTGGATCGGGCTGGCGGTGGCGGGCGTGATGTTGGTGGTCTGGGTGGGGCTGCTGGCGGTTGCCGCGCGGGTGCCGGTGCCGCCGCGGCCGCGACGCCTCGCCCTCGCGGAGATGAGCGGCCGCGAGCGTCGGTGGGTGCTGGCGGCGGCGGCGGTTCTGGTGCTGCTGATCGGCGAGCTCAACGCCGCTGCGACCGTGGATTGGTCGCTGATTGGCGGCGCGGGCCGGGCGCGGGAGGTGGCGTTCTTGCTCGGAGCGCTGGCGGTGGTCGCGGTCACGGTGGCGGCGCTGCTCGAGTGCTGGCGGCGGGCGGACCGGGAGTTTCGGACGCGGCGGGACAGCTGACTCGGCGCTCCTTTCACACCATTTCCGGAAACGCGGGCTGCTCGGTGCACATCGAGGCCCGCATTTCTGGAAATGGGGGATTAGCCGCCGCGAGTCGTGGGCTGGGCCAGGATCCAGAGCGAGGTCATGGTGTAGCCGACCATCAGCAGCAGCATCGGGTACTGGCTGAGGAGCGCGTTCTTGGCGGTCCGGAAGCGCTCGCCCGCGCGCATGTGCGACAGATAGACCGCGATCACGTGCCCGATCACGATCAGCACCACCTGCACGTACCAGACCACCGCCGCGCCGGCCAGCGCGAAGTTGGGCGTGAAGGCGATCGGGCGGCCGGTGCCGAACGGGTCGGACAGCAGCGGGAACAGGTACTGGGACTGAACCAGCAGGTAGCTGTAGTTGTGGGCGGCGTTGTAGACGAGCGCGATCGGCACCAGCGTCAGCGCGAAGGCGGTGACGGTCGGGGTCGCTTCGACCCTGACGTAGCCGAAGTAGATGACCAGCCGCATGACCACCGCGAACACGACCAGGAAGCCCAGCGTCAGCACCAGCATCGAGGCGGCCCGGAAGAGCGCTGAGCCGAGCTGGCCGAGATTGATCCAGAGCGGGGAGGTGTCGAGCGCCAGCGACTGGTAAAAGCTGGTTGCGAGCAGGCCGTCGAAGGCCAGCGAGCTGAGCGTGAGCAGGATGAAGACCACACGGTCCCAACCCGCTCCCCAGCCTCGCAGCAGACCCGTTCCCCAGGGCCGGAGCGCGAAGCCCTGGTCGGTGCGCTCGATCGGCGAGAAGTGCCCGATCAGGTCGAAGAGGACGCTGAAAACCTCGACCTGCCGGTACCAGGACTCGCCGAAGGCAAGCGCACCGCAGAGCGTCAGCAGCGTGTAGAGGATGGTCAGCGAGGCCAGCACCGCGGGATGGTTGGCTTCGCCGGAGGCCAGCTCGAAGGCGGCGAAGAGGTAATAGAGGATGGCCGCGGGCCACACTCCAAGCCGCTCCGGCAGCGAGCCCGAGCGGGGGTTATAAGCCAGGCGCACCAGCGACTCGAGCGCGCGGAAGGGGTTGACCCATCCCCAGACGTTGCCGACCAGCCCGGTGAGGATCACGAACCCGGCCCAGAAGTAGATCCAGACCAGGTACTCGCTCGGGTTCCGGTTCGGGTCCTGGGTGCCAAAGAGGCCGGTGACGATGCTGGCCAGCAGCACCAGCACGCCAAGGACGCCGCCGAGCGCGCGCACCACGCGCGATGCGGCCAGCCGGTCGAGCAGCGGGACGCGCCAGGTGGGGTAGTCGAGAGCGCGCTCGCCCACCTTGTCACCGGCGAAGGCGACCACCATCACGAACGAGATCACCACCACGCCGCCCGCGGCGTAGAGGTAGAGCGCCAGCGAGATGGGCAGGTCGTAGCGCTGACCGAAGGCATGGAGAAAGACGGCGAGCGGCGTCACTGCTGGACCACGAGCGAGCCGACCCCGGTGCTGGTGTCCTCGATCTCGATGTCGAAGTTCCCGGTCTTGTCGGCCTTGAAGCTGTGGGTGGCGGGTTTGCCGGGCGCGGCGTCGAAGTGGATGTCGTAACCGTGGAGGTGGATCTCCTCGGCCTTGTCGACGTTGACAGTGATCGTGACGTTGTCGTTCTGCTTCACGGTCAGCGTGTCGGGGGTCATCTTGTCGCCCGTGACGGTGAGGTCGAAGGTGCGATTGGCGCCACCACCACCCATACCGTGCAGCGCGACAAATGCGCCGATCGCGACGAACACGACTACGACCACAGCGATGAGCACGCCTCTTCTCATGACGAAGCCTCCTGTTTCCTGATTTGGTCGAACTAGCGGTCGGGAATCAGGCAGGAACGGGAGGCGCGCGGCCGCCGAGGACCGGGACCGCGAGCCCCGAGAGCTGGGCGGCGTGTTGCCGGGGCGAGGTGGCGACCGGTGTGAGGGCCACCAGCTGCGCCCAGGCGCGAGCGCGAACGGCTCGCACTGCCGGCCCCAGTCGCGCCGAGAGCCAGTGCATGACCACGGCCCCCAGCGCGGCCACCGGCAGCTGGCCGGCCAGGCCACGCCAGGCGACGTCGGCGGTGGTGGCGCCTTCGAGCAGCTCCTGGACGAGGAGGAGCTCCAGCTGCAAAGCGGCCAGGCCGAGGAAGAGCCAGAGCAGCGGCCACGCCGACCGGCGCCGTACGACGGTTCGCCCGCTGGCGCGGCGGGCCGCGGCGAGCACCATGCCGCAGGCCAGCAGCGTCACGGCCAGCACCGCGAGCACAGTTCCCAGGTCGAGCGCGAAGTAGCGATGCGCGGCCCCCGGCTCCAAGGGGTTGCCCCCGTGGCGAAGCGCGCTGGCGAGGGCGTGGCCGAGCTGTGAGAGCGGCAGCGCCAACGCCACCGCGCCCGCCAGGCGGCGAGGACGGCTCATCATTCGCAAGCTTAGGGATCACAAGTTGCTGTTTGTCCAGATCGAAGGCTTCCTCGCCATCGCCCGCGTGGGC
>DASUWN010000029.1:0-9816 GCA_036378395.1 Candidatus Dormiibacterota bacterium
CGGTCGAAGCCGGCCAGGTTGGCTCCGATCGCCTTCATATTGCGGGCCTCATTGCGGAAGTCGAGCTCGCGGATGAGCGAGCGCCGGAACTCCTCGAACATGGCGCGGAACTGGAAGCGCCTGGCGACCTCGGAGTGGTCGTCGAGGAAGCCGGCGATGTCCTCGAGCGCGTCAAGGTCCTCGGCGACCCGCTTGCGGATGTCGGGTCGCTGGACCTTGACCGCCACGACGCGGCCATCGCGCATCACGGCACGGTGCACCTGCGCCAGCGAGGCAGCTGCCACTGGCTGCTCGTCGAACTCCTGGAAGGCCTTCGAGATCCGGACGCCGAGCTCCTGTTGGAAGAGCTCCTCGACCTCGAAGTACGGGAAGGGTTGGATCCGGTCCTGGAGCCGCTGGAGGGCCTTCAAGTAGTCGGTCGGAAGCAGGTCGGGGCGCGTGGAGAGCAGCTGCCCGAGCTTGATGAAGGTCGGGCCGAGCCGCTCCAGGTCGCTGGGCAGCTCATCGGGGTCGGGGGCGCTCTCGGGCACCGGCCGCATGTCCGTGAGCGCGTCGGAGAGGCCCGCGGTTTGGACGAGGTCCGCGCGGCCGTACTTGAAGAGCAGCCACGCGATGTCGCGGTACCGGCGCAGGTTCTGCGGTGTAAGCGCGATGCCCATTTTTCTGACAGTCACGCTATCAGATTTTCTGAGCGTCAGAAACGCCGCCCGCGCACCTTTTCGATCGAAAAGCGGGCGGTGTCGGCGATCAGCATCACCGCCATCACCCCCGCTTCCAGCGGATCCGTGACCACCAGGTCGGCGGCGTCGGTGACGCTGCCCGCCATCGAAAGGCAGATCACGATCACGCCGGCCTGCTGGATCTCGCGCACGGCGCCGGTGATGTCGCCGCCCATGAGCGCCCCGGCCAGGACCAGGACCTGGGCGCGGTGGAGCCGGGCCACGGCCCGGACCGCCTCGGCCAGCTGCGCCTCGCTGACCAGCGGGATGGTGTCGACCGAGATCCGCTCGCCGCGGATGTTGTGGCGGTCGGCCTCGGCGATGGCGCCCTGGGCGACCATGCCCACCTGGGCGCCGCCGCCGATCACGATCACCCGCTTTCCGAACACCGCCTGGAAGCTGGGCACCGGCGCCACCGACTCGACCAGCTCGAGATCGCGGAGCTCGGCGAAGAGTGCGTCGGGGTCGGCGGCCCCGGCGATCTCGAACTGGATCGCCGCCCGGGTGGGATCCGCTGAGCGGACGGTGGCGACGTAGGTGACGTTGCCGCCGTGCCGGAAGATCACCTCCGAGACGCGGTACAGGACCCCCGGCTGGTCGCCGGCCGTGATCAGGAGTGCAAGCGTGCTTCCGGCTTCCATTGCTGTCCGAGGGTAAGGTGGATGGGATAGGTCTCGCCGAGCGGCTGGGCCGGGTCGGCATCTGGGCCGCGCCGGTGCTCGCGCTCCCAGCCGGCGGAGTTCGCGCGGCGGCGCCCCTCCTCCCGAGTTTTTCCAGAAACTCGGGCTAATCCGGCCGGGGGAAGGCCCGGTTTTCTGGAAAACCCGACCCGGTTCCTAGTAGATCGGCGTCTCCGCGGTCACCGACTCCAGCCACTGCCGGCAGCTGACCAGGTAGCGGGCGGCCTGCAGGCCGTCCAGGACGCGGTGGTCGAAGCTGAAGCAGAGGTACATCATCGGCTTGATCCCGATCATCCCTTCGACGGCGACCGGCCGCTCCACGATCGCCTCCATGGTCAGGATGCCGGCCTGGCCGGGGTTGATCACCGAGTAGCTGAAGAGCGTCCCGAAGGTCCCCGAGTTGTTGACCGTGAAGGTGCCGCCGGCGAGGTCGTCGGCCACCAGCTTCTTGTTGCGGGCGCGGGCGGCGACGTCGTTGATGGCGCGGGCCAGGCCGGCCAGCGAGAGGCCGTCGGCGCGCTTGATCACCGGCACCACCAGCGTGTCCTCGAGGCCCACCGAGATACCGACGTTGATGTCGCGGTGGACGACGATCGAGTCATCGTTGAAGGTCGCGTTGACCTGCGGGTGGTCGCGGAGGCCCGCGATCGCGGCCCCCACCACGTAGGGCAGATAGGTGAGCGAGAAGCCTTCCTGCTGCTGGAACCTGGCCTTGTTGAGGCTGCGGTTGGCGACCACCCCGCTCATGTCCACCTCCTGGGTCTGCCAGGCGTGGGGGATGGTCGTCTTGGAGCGCGTCATGTTCTCGGCGATCAGGCGCCGGATGCGGGTCAGCGGCACGACTTCGTCGCGCTCGCCGAGCTCAAGCGCCGGCTGCTGCGGCGCTGGGGCCGCCGCGGCGGCTTGAATCGCGGCTGAGCTCTCCTGGCCGCGCTGGCGGCGCGAATCCGCGTACTCGCGCACGTCCTTCTTGGTGACCCGGCCGCCGATGCCGCTGCCCTTCACCTGCGCGAGGTCGACGTTGTTCTCGCGCGCGAACATCAGAACACCAGGCGAATATCGGTGCTCCTCGCCCGCCGGCTCGGCCTCGCGCGGCGCCGGCTGGGACGGAGCCGGCTGCCGGGCGGGCGCCCGTTCATCCTCGCGTTGTTCCTGCTTCTCGGAGGGCATCGCCTCGCCGGCGCCGGCCGCGGCCTCGCCGGTGTCGACGTCCTCGGGGCGCAGCGGCGTCTCCGCGGGCACCTGCCCATCCGACCCCTCGACCTCGACCACCGCGATCTCGGCGCCGGCCTGGACGGTCTCGCCCTCCTTGGCGATGATCTCCTTGAGGACGCCGGTGACCGGGGAGGGAACCTCGGCATTGACCTTGTCGGTGTCGACCTCGAGCATCGGCTCGAACTCGACCACCTTGTCGCCCGGCTTGACCAGCCAGCGGGAGATGGTCCCCTCGTGGACCGACTCTCCGAGCTGCGGCATCGTGACCCGCGTGGTGGCAGCCATCAGAACTGAGCTAGCTCCTTGAGTGCACCGTAGACCTTCTCGGGATCGGGCATGAAGAAGGTCTCCATCGGCTTGGCGTAAGGCATGGCCGGGACGTCGAGCCCGCCCAGCCGCTTGATCGGCCCGTCCAGCCACTGCCAGGCCTCGTCGGCGATCACCGCCGCCACCTCGGATCCGACCGAGACGCTGAAGTTGTCCTCGTAGACCACCAGGCACTTCCCGGTCTTGCGGGCCGACGCCAGGATGGCCTCCTTGTCCAGTGGATAGACCGTGCGCAGGTCGACCACTTCGACGCTCCAGCCCTCCTCCTCGATCCGCTTGGCCGCCTCCAGCGCGTAGTGCACCATCAGCCCATAGGCGAAGACCGAGATGTCCTCGCCCTCCTTGACGACGCGCGCCTGCTGGAGCGGGATCAGGTACTCTCCCTTGGGCACCGCTTCCTTGAACATCCGGTAGAGGCGCTTGTGCTCCAAGAAGAGCACCGGGTCGGGGTCGCGGATCGACGCCAGCAGCAGCCCCTTCGCCTCATAGGGCGAGGAAGGGATGACGATCTTGAGCCCCGGCGTCGCGAATCGCGCCTCGATCGACTGCGAGTGGTACAGCGCCCCGTTCACGTGGCCGCCCATCGGCGCCCGGATCGTGACCGGCACCCCCCAATCGCCGTCGGAGCGGTAGCGGAACTTGGCCATCTCGTTGGTGATCTGGTTGAAGGCCATGTGGGCAAAGTCGGTGAACTGCATCTCGGCGACGGGGACCTTGCCAGCCAGCGCCATTCCCAACGCCAGCCCCGCGATCGACGACTCGGCGATCGGCGTGTCGATGACGCGGTCCTCGCCGAACCGCTTCGTGAGCCCGTCGGTGACCAGGAACACGCCTCCCTTGGGGCCGACGTCCTCGCCCAGGACGACGACCCGCTCGTCGCGCTCCATCTCCTCGGTCAGCGCCTCGCGCAACGCCTGGACCATGTTCATCTCTTCCGTCTCGGCGTTGGCGGTCGGATCCTTAGCCTCGGCCTGGCCTGCCGGCGCGTAGACGTTGGTGAGGGCCGCCTCCGGCTCGGCGTCGCGAGCATCGAGCGCCTCGCGGGTGGCCTGGTTGACGGTCTCCTTGACCTCTTCCTCGAACTCCTCGACCTGCTTCTCGTTGAGGATCGCTTCCTTGAGCAGGCGGGTGCGGAACTGGACCAGGCAGTCGTTCTTGGCCAGCTGGTCGATCTCTTCCTGGTTGCGGTAGCGGCGCTGGTCGTCCTCTGAGGAGTGCGCCCCCAAGCGGTCGACCAGGGCCTCGATCAGCGTCGGTCCGGCGCCCGAGCGGGCACGCCCCACGGCCTGCTTGGCGACGTGGTAGGTCGTGACCGGGTCGCGGCCGTCGAGGGTGACGCCGGGGAACCCGTAGCCCGCCGCGCGCTGGGCGCCGAACTCGACGGCGTACTCCTTGCGGTAGGGCGTCGAGATCGCGAACCCGTTGTTCTGCATCAGGAAGACGATCGGGAGCTGGTAGATGGCCGCGAAGTTGAAGGCCTCGTGGGTGTCGCCCTCGGAGCCCGCGCCCTCGCCGTAGCAGGTCATGACGATCTTGTCGGTCTTGTCGATCTTGAGGGCGTAGGCGGCGCCGGCGCCGTGCACCATCTGGGTGGCCAGCGGCGAGCCGCCGGAGATGATGTTGAGCCGGGTGTCGCTGAAGTGGCCCGGCGTCTGCTTGCCGCCCGAGGCGGGGTCGTCGGGCTTGGCCAGCACCGAGAGCATCAGGTCGAGCGGCGTGAGGCCCATCCGGAAGCAGAGGACGACGTCGCGGTAGTACGGCGAGATCCAGTCCTGCTTGGGTTTGAGCGGCCAGGCGGCGCCTATCTGCGCGGCCTCGTGCCCGGCGCACGAGATGATGAAGGGCGCCCGGCCCTGCCGGTTCAGGACCTGGCAGCGGTAGTCGATCTGGCGCCCGAGCAGTATGTACCGGAACCATTCGCGAAGCGTCTTCTCGTCGACGTCGGTGTCCCGCCAGTCGACCGGCTCCTGGTAGTGCCACTCCGGCGCGAATTGGTGCTTGGTCCGCTCGCGGGTCTGTGCCATCGACTCCTTCTTCCGCCTAAAGCTACCTAACTAAATGTGTATGGCCTGCCCGGCGACCGCCAGGGCGGCCTCCCCGACCGCTTCGCTCAAGGTTGGATGGGGATGAATGTTGCGGCCGACCTCCCAGGCGTCGCCGTTGAAGAGCTGGGCCAGCGCCGGCTCGGCGATCAGCTCGGTGGCCTCGACGCCGACGATGTGCGCGCCCAGCAGCTGGCCGGTCTTGGCGTCCGCCACCAGCTTGGCGAAGCCGCCCGGCTCGCCGTGGATCAGAGCGCGGCCGACGGCGAGGAACGGGAACTTGCCGACCTTGGGCTCGTGGCCGCGGTCGCGCGCCTCAGCCTCGGTCAGGCCGACCGAGGCGATCTGCGGATGGGAGTAGGTGCAGCGGGTCACCAGCTCCTGCTCCATGGGAACGACTCGCTTACCGGCGATGTCCTCCACCGCGACGATGCCCTCATGGGAGGCCGCGTGCGCGAGCAGGTAGCCGCCGACTAGGTCGCCGATCGCCCACACGCCCTCGCCGCTGGTGCGCATCCATTCGTCGACCTCGACGAAGCCGCGCTGGTCGACCTTGACGCCCGCCTTCTCGAGCCCGATGTCCTTTGAGTTGGGGGTGCGACCGATCGCCACCAGCAGCTGCTCGGCCTCCACCGGATCGCCCTGCTCGAGCTCGACCCGGACCGCGGCCTTGGCCGTCTTGACCCCCTTCACGCGGGCGCCCACCCGGCAGTCGATGCCGCGCGCCTTGAACTGCTTGAGCATCTCGGCTGAGACGTCGGCGTCCTCGAGTGGGACCAGCCGGTCGAGCGCCTCGATCAGCACCACCTCGCTGCCCATCGCGTGGTAGAAGGTCGCGAACTCGACGCCGATCGCGCCGGCGCCGATGATCGCGATCGAGCGCGGAACCTCGCGCGCCAGCGTGGCGTGGTCGGAGTTGATCACGCGCTTGCCGTCGAACTCGACCCCGGGCAGAGGCCGAGGCTTGGACCCGGTGCCCACGATCAGGCCGCGGTTGGCGGTCAGACGGCGCTCGCCGACCTCGACCGTGCGCCGGTCGCGCAGCCTCCCGCGGCCCTCGACGACCTCGATCTTGTTCTTCCGCATCAGGCCCTGCACGCCCTTCCAGAGCTGGTTGACGACGCCGTCGCGGCGGGCCGCGATGCGCTCCATGTCGTAGGCGAGCTGGCCGGCGCTGATCCCGAACTCCTGACCGCGCCGCTTGACCTTGTCATAGAGCTCGGAGGACTCGAGCAGCGCCTTGGTCGGGATGCAGCCGACGTGGAGGCAGACGCCGCCCAGCTTGTTCTCCTCCACGACCGCGCTGCGGAGGCCGAGCTGGGCGGCGCGGATCGCCGCCACGTAGCCTCCCATGCCGCCTCCGAGCACGATCACGTCGAAGGCGTCAGGCACAAAAGGTGAGTTTACTTGGGTCCCGGCCGGCTTCCTTTGGAGCTACGCTTCCCCACCACCAATGGCGACCGCACGGTGGCAGCGCCTGGGCGTCGCCGCCGGCGCCGTCCTCGCGCTGTGGATGCTTCCGCTCCAGCTCTGGCTGTTCTGGGCCCAGCGATTTCCGAGGCCGCCGCGCGATGTCGACTTCGCCAACTATCTGGCGGCCGCCCAGGTCGGCCTTCACTACGGCTGGAGCCGCATCTACGACGCCACGCTCCAGCAGCCTTATTTCCTGGCCCTGACCGGGAAGCCCGCTTACGTCTGGTACTACCTCTTCGTCAGTCCACCGCCGGTGGCCTGGATCGTGGCTCCGCTGACGCCGCTCGGGCTGACCGCCGCCTACTGGGCGTGGCTGGCGATCTCCGCCGTCGTCTACGTCGCCGCCTGCCTGGCCGTGATGCGCTGGCGAGGCGTGGGATCGGTGATCGCGCTGGTGGTCGGCTTCGGGCTGTACCCAGTGCTGATCGCCTTCCAGTTCGGCCAGATCACCCCCCTGCTGGCGGCCACGGTCGCGGTCGCCTGGCGGCTGCTGTCCGATCGTCGCGAGGTCGCCGCCGGCCTGGTCCTGGTCGCGATCGTGCTCAAGCCGCAGGTGGCGATCCTGGTGCCGGTGGCGCTCCTCCTTGCGGGCTACCGCACGTGCTTCCTGGTATGGATGGCGGGCGCGGCCGTGGTCGCCGCCGCCAGCGTCGCCAGCCTCGGCGGCAGCGGGCTGCACCAGGTGCTGCTCGACCTTCAGGAGGAGCAGCGGCACGCCGACAACCAGCTCTGGACCGTCGCCTACCTGGTCGGGCTCGGCCTCCCGGCGACGATCCTGCAGGCCGCGGCCGTCCTCGCCGCCCTGGTCGGCGCCTGGTTCTCCCGCACCCGGGAGCCGGCTGACCCGACGACCCCGGTCATCGCCGGCTCCCTGGCCAGCCTCCTCGCCGCCAGCTACCACCACTCGGTCGACTTCCCGGTCCTGTTTCCGCTGGCGCTGATCCAGCTGCGCACGCTGCGAGGCTGGCCGGCGGGCGCCTTCGCGGTCGCCGGGGTGCTGGCCTGCTGGAGCTCCCCCCGCCTCGGCCCTGGGCCGGTCCTGACCTACTGTCTGGTCTGGCTTCTGCTCGCATCCGCGCGCCCACTGCTCGGGTCCAGCCTCAACCGGAGGCTGCGCGGGCCGCGCCTGGGCGCCACCTAGCTGGCGGCTTTGCTCGGGGTCTCGCGCGGCGCCGGTCCCACCCACTTCGAGGCGGGCCGCAGGATCCGGCCGTCCTTGGCCATGTATTCGAGCACGTGGGCGCTCCAGCCCACCATCCGGGACGCGGCGAAGACGCACGTGAAGTAGTCCGTCGGGAAGCCGGCCGCGTCCAGCACCGCCGCCGACCAGTAGTCGACGTTGGTCGCGTTGGGGCGCTCCGGGCTCTTCTCCTTGAGGATCTCGAGCGCGACCTCCTCGACCCTGGCCGCCACCGGGTAGTACTCGGGGTTGGCGGTCTTCGCCATCTCGCGCAGGATCTTGGCGCGGGGATCGTAGGTCCGGTAGACGCGGTGCCCGAAGCCCATGAACTTCTCATGGCGCTCGGCCGCGGCATGCAGCCAGGAATCGGCGTTGTCAGCGCTGCCGACCTTCTCCACCATCCGCTTGGCGGCGGTGGCGGCGCCCCCGTGCGAGGGGCCCTTGAGCGCACCGATCGCGCCCACCAGCGCCGAGCAGAGGTCAGCCCCGGTGGAAGCGATCACCCGCGCGGCAAAGGTCGAAGCGTTGAGGCCGTGATCGGCGAGCAGGACCAGGTACGTCTCCAGCCAGCGGACGTGGTCGGCGTCGGGCTCCGCGCCATTGAGCATGTAGAGGAAGTTGGCGGCGAAGCCGAGCTCGGCCTTGGGTTCGACCCACTCCTGGCCCTGGGACTGCCGGTAGAAGGCGGCGATGATGGTCGGCGTCACGGCGGTATAGGCGATCGCCTCTTCGAGCGTCGGCTTGGGAACGCCCGGGCCGGCGCCTTGCGCAGAGAGCGCGGTGCGCAGCGCGTCCATCGGGTCGGCGTCCTTGGGGATTCCGCGCAGGGCCGTCCGAGCCGGCTCGTTCATCGCGCGGTTCCCCGCCAGCTGGTCGCGCAGCTGTCGCTGCTCCTGCTCGCTGGGCAGGTGTCCGTACCAGAGCAGATAGGCGACCTCCTCGAAGGTGCAGTCCTTGAGCTGCTCGATCAGGTACCCGCCGCGGTAGATCAAGCGTCCATTCTGGCCGTCGACTTCCGAGATCTCCGTCTCGGCCGCGGTTACGCCTTCCAGTCCGGGAACGTACTCGGTCGGCATCAACCTAATAGTAGGCCGCGCCGTCGTGGCGCTCGTGCGCTGCGTGGTGGTGCCGGGCGGTTCCCGGGTCCATGTGGACGTCGAGGCGGCCGACCTCGACCGCGTGGGAGACCGCGTGCTGGACCTCGTCCGCGACATCGTGCGCCTGCTGGAGGCTGGCTGCGGCATCGCAGTCGATGTGCATCACCGCCCATAGCTCGCGGCCGACCCAGCGCGCGCTGACGTCGTGCACCGCGAGCACGCCCGGGACCCGCCTGGCAGCCTCGGTCATCTCCTGGATCAGCTCCGGATCGACGGCATCCAGCATCCGGTAGAAGAGGTCGCGGACGGTGCCCGCCAGTACGTACACGATCGCGAACGTGATCAGGATGCCGGCGATGGGATCGGCCAGGCGGAGGTGAAAGATGCCGGCCAGCCCGATGCCGACCAGCGCCCCGGCGGAAACCAGCGCGTCGATGCGGGAGTGGATGCCGTCGGCCTCGAGGGCCGTCGAGTGGATCCCGCGGCCGACGCGCACCTTGTACCCGGAGACGGCGAGGTTGGCGACGATCCCGATCGCCGCCGCCGCCAGGCTGAAGGGAACGTAGCCGTAGTCCTCGGCCACGAAGAACTTGCGCACCGACTCCCAAAAAGCGAGCGCGGCGGTGACCACGATCACGACCACGATCAGCAGGGTCGCGACGTCCTCGATCCGCCCGAAACCGGCGGTGAAGCGACGGGTTGCCGGGCGGCGAGCGACTCTGAAGGAGATCAGCAGCACGGCCGTCGTCAGCACGTCACCGGCGTTGTGCAGACCGTCGGCGAGCACCGACGCGGAGTGGCCCGCGAAGGCGGCAGCGAGCTCCGCGACCGCGGCCGTCCCGAGAGCGCCGGCGCTGAGGACGACCGCACGAACGGCATCGCGATTTCCGTAGACGGCGCCTTGGTCATGGGAGTGGCCACCGCCCATAGTTAGATTGTGGGACTGACGCTGCGGGACCGCAGAGAGGCCTGGCTGCTCGGCCTGCTGGTGCTCAGCCTGTTGCTGCTCGGCTTCCTGGTGGCGGTGGGCGGCCGCGGGCTGGGAGGTACCACGCCAGGGCTCCGCCCGCGGCCGGTGGACAC
>DASUWN010000030.1:0-4062 GCA_036378395.1 Candidatus Dormiibacterota bacterium
CCGCTCCCCCCGTACCGCCCAGCACCGCGCCCGCATCGCAACCGCCGACCGCGTCGTCCAATCCATCTGCCCCTACTGCGCCGTCGGCTGCGGCCAGCGCGTCTTCGTCAGAGACGAGCAGGTCATCCAGATCGAGGGCGACCCCGACAGTCCGATCTCACGCGGCCGCCTCTGCCCCAAGGGCGCCGCCAGCCGGGGCCTCGTCACCTCACCCAGAAGACAGACCAAGGTCCGCTACCGGCGCCCCCAAAGCACCCACTGGGAAGACCTCCCCCTCGACCAGGCGATGGACATGATCGCCGACCGCGTCATCGCTGCCCGCCAAAGCAACTGGCAGGACAAAGACGAACAAAACCGCCCCCTCAACCGCACTCCCGCGATCGCCTGCCTGGGCGGCGCCACCCTCGACAACGAAGAGAACTACCTGATCAAGAAGCTGATGTGCGCCCTGGGGGTGGTGCAAATCGAAAACCAGGCCCGCATATGACACAGCTCGACCGTCCCCGGTCTGGGGACCAGCTTCGGTAGGGGCGGCGCCACCAACTTCCAGCAGGACCTCCAGAACTCGGACTGCATCCTGATCATGGGCTCGAACATGGCCGAGTGCCACCCGGTCGGGTTCCAGTGGGTGATGGAAGCCAAACTCAAAGGCGCGACCGTGATCCACGTCGACCCCCGCTTCACCCGCACCAGCGCCAACGCGACCCAGCACTTCACCATCCGGGCCGGCAGCGACACCGCCTTTCTCGGCGGCCTCGTCCGCTACATCCTCGAGACCGACCGCTGGTTCCACGAGTATGTTCTCCACTACACCAACGCCACCGCCATGGTCCACGAGGACTTCGAGGACACCGAAGACCTGAGCGGCCTCTTCTCCGGCTTCGACGCCGGCCGCCAGACCTACGACCCCAGCTCGTGGCAGTACGAGGGCCAGGAAGCCATGGCCGCGGTCGGCTACCGCCCTGGACGCCCGACCCGCAGCGAAACCTCAGGCGCCCTGGGCGGGCAGATCGAGCACCGGGCCGAAAGCCACGATCCCACCCTCCAGCACCCGCGCTGCGTCCTCCAGATCCTGAAGCGCCACTTCGCGCGCTACACCCCCGAGTTCGTCGAGCGGGCCACCGGCATCGCGAAAGACGACTTCGAAAGAGTCGCCCAGACCCTCTGCGACAACTCGACCCCGGACCGCACCACCGCCATCGTCTATTCGCTGGGCTGGACCCAGCACACGGTCGGCGTCCAGTTCATCCGCACCGCCGCCATCGTCCAGCTCCTGCTCGGCAACATGGGCCGGCCCGGCGGCGGCATCCTCGCCCTGCGCGGCCACGCCAGCATCCAGGGCTCGACCGACATCCCGACCCTCTACGACATGCTCCCCGGCTACATCCCGATGCCGCACGCCGACGACGGCGACCTGCAGACCTTTCTCGCCGGCCACCACGCCGCCGGCGGCGGGTGGGGCAACTTCAGCGCCTACGTCGTGAGCCTGCTCAAGGCCTGGTGGGGCGACCAGGCGTCCGAGGGCAACGACTTCGGGTTCGGCTGGCTGCCCCGCATCAACGACGGCCATCACAACTACCAGACCGTGCTCGACATGCTGGAAGGCAAGCTCACCGGCTACTTCCTCTTCGGCGAGAACCCGGCCGTCGGCAGCGCCAACTCCGGGCTCCACCGGCGCGCGCTGGCCCAGCTCGACTGGCTGGTCGTGCGCGACCTCTTCGAGATCGAGAGCGCGTCATTCTGGTACGACTCGCCCGAGGTCCGGCGCGGCGAGATGCGCACCGAGGAGATCAAGACCGAGGTCTTCCTGATGCCGGCCGCGTCCCACGTCGAGAAGGCGGGCACCTTCACCAACACCCAGCGCCTGCTCCAGTGGCGGCACAAGGCGATCGAGCCGTCCGGCGACTGCCGCTCCGATCTCTGGTTCATGTATCACCTCGGTCTTCGCATCCGGCAGAAGCTCGCCGCCTCCGCCGATCCCCGCGACCAAGGCCTCAAAGCACTCACCTGGGACTACCCGCCCGAGGGCGCGCATGGAGACCCCGATCCGGAGGCGGTGCTCCGCGAGATCAACGGCTGGGGGCCCGACGGCAAGGCGCTGAGCAGCTTCGCTCAGCTCAAGGCCGACGGCTCGACGGCGTCGGGCTGCTGGATCTACTGCGGCTGCTACGCCGACGAGGTAAACCAGACCGCGCGCCGCAAGCCCGGCTCCGAGCAGGATTGGGTGGCCGCCCAGTGGGGCTGGGCCTGGCCGGCGGACCGACGGATCCTCTACAACCGGGCCTCCGCCGATCCGACCGGCAAGCCCTGGTCGGAAAAGAAGAAGTACGTCTGGTGGGACGCCGAAGCCGAGCGCTGGACGGGCCACGACGTCCCCGACTTCACCGCCACCAAGCCACCCGACTACCAGCCGCCGGAAGGCGCCCAGGCCGACGCCGCGCTGCCCGGCGACGCGCCCTTCATCATGCAGGGCGACGGCCGGGGCTGGCTCTTCGCGCCCGCCGGCCTGGTCGATGGGCCGCTGCCCACCCATTACGAGCCGGACGAGTCGCCGGTGCCCAACTCGCTCTACCCCGAGGTCGAGTCAAACCCGATACGCCAGCGCTACCCGCACCCGTTGAACCGATCCCAGGCCGGCGACCCTCGCTACCCGTTCGTGATGACCACCTACCGGCTGACCGAGCACCACACCGCGGGCGCGATGAGCCGCAACGTCGGGGTGCTCAGCGAGCTCCAGCCGGAGATGTTCTGCGAGGTCAGCCCCGAGCTGGCGGAGCTGCGGGGCTTGGAGCCGGGCGGCTGGGCGACGCTGGTCACTGAGCGGGCCTCGATCGAGGCGCGGGTGCTGGTCACGGAGCGCATGCGGCCGCTGCAGGTCGAAGGCCGGACCGTCCACCAGATCGGGCTGCCCTACCACTGGGGCTCGCGGGGAATCGTCACCGGCGCCTCCGCCAACGACCTCTTCGAAATCGTGCTCGACCCCAACGTGCATATCCAGGAGGTCAAGGCCGCGACCTGCGACATAAGGAAAGGCCGTGCCGGCTGAAGCCGTCGGCTTCTTCACCGACAGCAGCATCTGCATCGGCTGCAAGGCCTGCGAGGTCGCCTGCAAGGAGTGGAACGACGTCCCCGTCACCGACATCCGGTTCCTGAACCGCTCCTACGACAACACGGGCGCCCTGGGCGCCAACACCTGGCGCCACGTCGCCTTCATCGAGAAAAAGATGGGGGAGGGGAACGGCTTCGCCTGGCTCATGAACTCCGACGTCTGCAAGCACTGCCAGGAGGCCGCCTGCCTCGACGTCTGTCCGACCGGCGCCATCTTCCGGACCGAGTTCGACACCGTCGTCATCCAGCGCGACGTCTGCAACGGCTGCGGCTACTGCATCCCGGCCTGCCCTTTCGGCGTCGTCGAGCGCCGCGAGGGCGTCGTCGACCACCCCGAAACCAACGGCATCGCCCAGAAATGCACCCTCTGCTACGACCGCCTCCAGATCGGGTACGAGCCGGCCTGCGCCCACGCCTGCCCGACCAAGTCGATCCAGTTCGGTCCCAAGACCGAGCTCCGCGAGCGGGCGCAGCGGCGCGTCGAGCAGCTCCACGCCGAGGGCCGCTCCGAGGCGCGCCTCTACCTGGCCGACGACTCCGACAACCAGATCGGCGGTGCGGGCGCCTTCTTCCTCCTCCTGGACGAGCCCGCGGTCTACGGTTTCCCGGGAAACCCGGAGGTGCCCACCCGCCGCCTCAAGGAGATGTGGCGCGGCGCCGCCGCCGCCGCCGGGCTGCTGGTGGCCGGCCTGGCCCTCGCGACGCTCGCCCGCAAGTGAGCGGCTACTACGGCCGGCCGGTCCTCAAGGAACCGGTCTGGACCCCCGAGGTCGCGATCTACTTCTTCGCCGGCGGCCTGGCCGGAGTCTCAGCCGGCCTCGCCTTCGCCTGCCGGCTGGCCGGCCGGCCCACCGCGGCCCGCCGGGCGCTGATCGGCGCCCTCCTTGGCCTCGCCATCAGCCCGCCGATGCTGATCGCCGACCTGGGCCGCCCCGAGCGCTTCCTGAACATGCT
>DASUWN010000031.1:0-11955 GCA_036378395.1 Candidatus Dormiibacterota bacterium
GTCGGCGGGGTTCGGGAAGCCGTCCTTGGGGGTCGTCTGGATGAAGGGGCCGATCTCGACCAGCTCAACCGCGACGTCCTTCTTGACGGCGACCACGATGATCATGCGGACGTGCAGCGCCTGGCCGTTTGAGGCATTGACGGTGGCGTCGTACACGGCGCCGTAGCCCGGGTTGTAGCCCATCTCGGCCGCCGGCAGCGCATAGACGAAGGTCGCCTGCGGCAGTTGCTTCTGGTGCAGCGCCTCCGCGATGGCGTCGGGACCCCGCCCGTTCGCCGGCTCCGACTCGAAGGCGACCGGAAACGAGTGCGCCGTGAAGTGGATGCCGGTGTCGCTCTGGCTGGCCACCGTCAGATTGACGCCCGCGACCTGGTCGGGATAGGCCAGCGACCAGCCGTACTTGGTGCTGGTGAACGCATGCTGGGGTCCCAGCGGCGGCGCCAGTTGCTTCGGCGGCGGCTGACAGGTGGGCGGGCAGGGCGCCGTGAGCGGAGCGTGACCGGCGAGCAGGACGGCGATCACACCCAAGCAGACGATGAAGAAGCCGACGCCCCCGGCCACGAGCAACCATAGGCCGACGCTGGTCTTGCCCCGCGCCCCGGCTGCGTACCCGGGCGCCGGCTGATAGGCATAGGGCGGTGCGGCGGGAGCTCCCGCGTAGGCAGCGACCGGCACCGCCGCCGCCACGGGGCCCACCGGCAGCGCGTTGCCGCAGTTCCCACAGAAGCGTGTGCCGGGCGCATTTGGGGCGCCGCACTTGCCGCAATAGGCGACACCGCCGGCCAACGCTAGACCTTGCCTCCATTCTTCTCGTAGTCGGCCAGGTCGCGGGCCAGGTTCCAGGCGTCGGGGGAGCCGATCCCGGTTGCGATGTCGTAGCCAGGCGTACAGGGGTAGACGAAGTTGCCCCCAACCGTGATGTCGTGGAAGGCCGGGAAGGCGGGCTTTCCGGCGGCGATCGCGTACAGCGCCGGGTTGACGAAGGCGACCGGCTTGAGGTGGTTCTTGACCAGGTAGGCGTCGATCAAGGTGATGATCCCGGCCCAGATCGGTGCCGCCTGGCTGGTCCCGTTCCCCATCCCCCAGTTTCCCTGGCTGAAGACGCTGATGCCGGATACGTCATCGGCGTCCGCCGCGACATCGGGGATCGTCCGGTTGTGGTTCTTGTTGAACTGGTTCTGGGTGCCCGGTCCGGTCTGCCAGGAGGGCTGAGGAAAGAAAGGCGAGATGCTGCCCCCGCCTCCGAGGAAGGCGTCGGGGTGCTCCCAGGCGACCTCATCCAACCAGGTGCTGTCCTGGCGCACGCTGAGGCGGGTGCCGCCCACAGCCAGGAACCCCGGAGCCGACGCCGGTATTACGCTGGAGATCAGCTTGGGGTCGGGTGGCTGGCCCCACACCTGCGCGTTGCGCATGCAGTCGTAGCCGCCCATGTCGCCGGTACCCGCGGCGTGGGTCTCGCCGAGGCTGGCGGCCTTTTCGGCGACCTGCTCCACCGCCTGCGCCCCGGCCTGCCCGATGATCTTGTCGCACAGGCCCCAGCTGTGCGAAAAGATCGCGCCCGGATAGCTGTCGACGGCCTTGCTGAGGTCGTTGACAAAGTCTGCGATCGTCCTGATGTTCTGATTGGAGTTCCAGATCACGAGCTTGGCTCCGGGCGCCAGCAGGTGCACCACTTCGATGTCCATCTCGTTCTCGGGACCGCCCTTTTTGGTCTGAATGTGGGGCGCGCTCTGAGGAGCGTCGGTGACGGCGATGGGCGGCAGCGCGTACTTCTGGGTGAACTGGTCGAGGTCTGACTGGAGGTAGCCGTCCAGGCCCCAGACCACGATCGTCTGGCCACTGCCGTCGCCGGCGGCATCGCGCAGAGCGCTCACGTCGTAGGCCGCGAGGACGTCCGTCGGCGTGAGGCCCCCGACCGGGATGGCAAACTTGTCGGGCTGGTAGTTGGTGACCCGGCTCGCACCCAACACCTGCCCGGTCAAGCCGGCCGGGACCCGGAGGTCGCGCACCGCTGCGAAGAACCGGGTCCCGTCGAGCGCCCGGTACCAGCGGACATCGATCCCGAAAGTGGACTCCATGGCCGCCGCTGGACCCGCGGCGACCAGCCAGGAGTTGCCCTGCTGCCAGTCGACGCTGATGCCATGGGCCGCGAGATAGCCGCGCACGGCGTTGATCTCGCCCGGCTGGGGGCCATAGCGCGCCGCGTATTCAGCCGGGGTCAGAAAGTGGGCGTAGTTGGGGCTCGAAGGGTCGTACATGGCCGCGACGTCGTGGCTGAGCCGCCCCTGCGAGTCGTCGCGCAGCTGGAGCACGGTTGAGAGCGGGAGATCGGCCGCCACCGGACCTAGGTCCTGGGAGTGGGCGATGATCGCGAGGTAAGGATCGTTGCCGGCCGTGGCAGCTGCTGGCGGCGCCGGCGGGCGGTCACCCACCCCAACCGCGCCGCCACAGGCGGTCGCCGCCAGCAGGGGCAGGATCACGGCGCCGAGCAGGCGCCGCAGCGGACTTGGACGCGCCATCAGACTTTCCTCACGGCCCGGCCGGCTCGCCCTTCGCCGGTCTTGGGCGTGGCGCGGGTGGCAATGCCGCAGTGGGCGCAGAAGGCCATCCGCGGAACCATCCGGTGGCAGTGCGAGCAGACCATCGGGGGGCCGATCGCAACCTCGACCGCTTCCGCCAGCAGCATGTGGTGGATGGCCACCCGCACCCACACCAGGAGCAGGCCCGCCGCCAGAGCGTAGACCACGACCACCAGAGTCGGATCGGGGATCACGATTCCGGCCACTCCGAGCACCGCCTGGACCAGGATCGCCACCGCCACTGCGGCGGGCAGCGAGCTGAATTGCCGGTGCCTGGCCGCCGCGCGGCTCTCACCGCGCCACAGCCACAGCGAGCCGGCGATGAGGCCGGTGGTGCTGGCGTTGATGATCGGGATCAGCAGCCCGCGCTGGACGATCTCCATGGTGTTGAGCAAGGCGGGCGCGCTCGAGAAGAGTCCCTGGCTCAGGTCCGGGAAGAGGTCGACCAGCGTGGTGGCGAAGCTGAAGCCAAGCGCCCCCGCCGCGCCGAAGGTGAAGCCGTCCAGCGCCTCGTCGTAGAACCGGCGCGTCATGAATATGAAGAGAGCTCCGACCAGCATCAGCAGCTGGGCGACGACCGGCACCAGGATGCCGCTCACCAACACCGCTCCGGCGTCGGGACCATGCGTCAGAGCGACCACCCGCGACTGCGTTATGCCGGCTCCGGTGACCAGCGCCCAGATCGCGCCCAGCACAACGCCGAGCACGACCGTCGAGCCGATGATCCACAGCGGCTCGTCCTCGTATACCTCGACCTCGTAGAGGTAGATCAGGTAGAGGACGGGCACCGCTGCGGCGGCCAGCGCGATCGTCGGGCCGGTCAGCCGGAGCAGGCCGAACGCCACCAGCACCACCGCCGCCACGACCAGCCCGATGCGGAAGGGAGCGGCGCTCCGGTGAGGCAGATGGGGAAGCAGAGTCGAAACCACGCTCAGATGGACGACGTGTTCGCCGGGGTGGGCGGCGAAGGCGTGGCGGCGGTGCGCGGGCCCCGCGGAGTCAAGCAGGTGGGCGCCGCAGGCTCCGCAAAATTCGCCGGGAGGAACGTCGCGGTCGCAATTGGGGCAGTGGACCAGCTCGCGCGCCGGCGTGGCCGGCTCCCCCTTCCCCTCCTCAGACATCGGGCGCCGAGATTACCAGAGCCTCGTTCACAGTTGATGGTCGGGCGGGGGAGATTTGAACTCCCGATCTCCTGCTCCCAAAGCAGGCGCGGTTCCAGGCTCCGCTACCGCCCGCCGGGGCCTGAGGATACTGAGACACAGCCTTGACCGTTTTGGCATGATCCCGCGCGCCCAGCCTCCGACGGTGCGCAGAGGTCCCATTTTCTCGCGCTGATCGCCGGGGCCGGCTAGCCCCGATAGCGCCGAAGCGCCTCGTGCACGGCGTTGGTGCCGAACTCGAGCGCGCTGACCGGGACCCGCTCGTCGGCGTCGTGCATCCGCGACTCGTAGTCGACGTCGGCCCCCCAGTTGTGGGGCAGAAAGCCATAGGTCCGGATGCCCAGCCGTGCGAAGTGCCGGGCGTCGGTCCCGCCGCTCACCAGGTACGGAATCGGCGTCCCCGACGGGTCGGCCTCGCGCAGGATCGCGCACAGCTGGTCGAAGAAGGGCCCGAGCTCAGGCTCAGGCATGGCGGGGTTCTCGCGCACCACCTCGAGCCGCGGTGCGTCGCCGATCACGCCGCGCAGCTCGCTGAGCCAGCCTTCGGCCGTCTGCCCGGGCAGGAGCCGGCAGTCGAGGTCTACTTCGACCTCGGAGGGGATGACGTTGATCTTGAGTCCGCCCCGGACCAGCGTCGCATTGACCGTGTTGTGTAGCAGCGGGTCGAGGCGCCGCCCGGCCGGCCCCAGCTCCTGCAGAGCGGCTTCGGCGGTGGCGGGGTGGAGGAGCCGGCCCACGCGCTCCGCCTCGGCACCGTCGAGCGCGTCCCGAATGCCCTCCAGCATCATCCGGGTGGCGGTGCTGAGGTGCACCGGCAGCCGCGCCTGGTCGAGGGTGAGAAGCGCCTGTCCGAGCTTGGCCATCGCGCCGCCGCGCATGGGCCGCGAGGCGTGGCCGCCGGGACCTTGGAACGTCGCGCGGACCGGGCAGCCGCGCTTCTCGGCGACCATGACCGGGTAGAAACGGCGGCCGAAGAGGTCGAACGCCATGCCGCCGCCCTCGCCGATGGCATGGCGGACGCCCTCGAACAGCTCCGGGTGCTCGCGGGCCAGCCAGGCCGCCCCCTGAATGCCGCCCGCCTCCTCGTCGGCCAGCACCGCCAGCACCAGGTCGCCCGGCGGCCGCTCGCCTTCGGCTACGAACCGAAGCGCGCCCAGGGCCATCATCGCCACCCCGCCCTTCATGTCGATGGCGCCCCTTCCCCACACCTCGCCGTCGACCAGGTCGCCGCCGAAGGGCGGATGGCGCCACTCCTGGTTCACGGTCGTCACCACGTCGACGTGGCCCTGGAGCAGCAGCGGCGGCGCCTCGCCACGGCCCGGAATCCGGGCCACCAGGTTGGGGCGGTTGGGTACCTCGCCGCCGACCCAGATCGAAGCGCCAGCGACCTCGAACATCCCGCGCAGGTGATCGATACAGGCGACCTCGTCGCCCGGTGGGTTGGTGGTGTCGAAGCGGATCAGCTCACGGGTGAGGTCGGCGACCGAGGGCAGCGTCAGCATCAGTTGGAGGCGACCCGCTCCAGGAATCCGCTCTGGAGCAGGCCGCGGACGGCGCGGCCCCGATGGCCCAGACGCTGCTTGGCCTCCGGCGGCAGCTCCGCGAAGGTCTGCGTCTCTCCTTCGGGGACGAAGATCGAGTCGTAGCCGAAGCCGTGTTCGCCGCGCGGGTTTTCGGTCAGCTCGCCAGTCGCCTCACCGCGGAAGGTCTGTTCGGCACCGTCCGGCGTCACCAGCGCGATCGCGCAGACGAAGCGCGCGCCCCAGGGCCGAGGGACGTCGCGCAGCCGCTCCATGAGCACCTGGTTGCGCTCGGGCTGCGTCGGCGCCAGCCGCCGCGAGCGGAGTCCCGGCTCTCCGTTCAGAGCCTCCACCTCGAGCCCGGTGTCGTCGGCCAGAGCCGGCAGCCCCGTCGCCTCGGCGGCGGCCCGCGCTTTGAGCAGCGCGTTCTCCTCGTAGCTGCCGCCGGTCTCGTCGACGTCGGGATCGAAGGTGAGCAGCACCGCGCCGGTGTCGGCCAGCAGCTCGCGGTACTCGGCGACCTTGCCCGGATTGTTGGTGGCCAGCACGACCCGCTGGCGCGTGTCCGGCCGCCGGGCGAGCACGCGCTTAAAGGCCGGCAAGGGCCCGCTTCTGATGCGCCATCAGCTCCCTGGCCCCTTTGCGCGCCAGCGCCAGCATCGCGTCCAGCTCCTCCCGAGTGAAGGGTTGCTTCTCGGCCGTGGCCTGGACCTCGACCAGCCTTCCGTCCTCGACCAAGACGCAGTTGAGATCGGTCTCGGCCTGGAAGTCTTCGACGTAATCAAGGTCGAGCCGCGGCTCTCCCTCCACGATCCCGCAGCTCACCGCCGCGACATAGGAGCGGATCGGCAGCTCCTTGATCATGCGGACGTCCCGCATCCGGCGAACGGCCTGGTAGAGCGCGCAGAAGGCACCGGTGATGGCCGCGGTGCGGGTGCCCCCGTCAGCCTGGAGAACATCGCAGTCGAGGGTGATGGTGCGCTCGCCGAGCATCGACATGTCGACGGCGGCTCGCAGCGAGCGGCCAACCAGCCGCTGGATCTCGTGGGTACGGCCACCGACGCGTCCGGTCTGGGACTCGCGCTGGCTGCGATCGTGGGTCGAGCGGGGCAGCATCGCGTACTCCGCCGTCACCCAGCCGTGGCCGGTGCCTCTCCGGTGGGGCGGGACGCGGTCGTCGACCGAGGCCGTGATCCAGACCCGCGTGCGGCCCATTTCGATCAGGCAGGAACCCTCGGCATGGACGTTGACGCCGAGCTCGATCTTCACCGCGCGAAGCTGATCGGGCTCGCGCCCATCGTGTCTCGGCAACTAGATTTCCCGGCTCATTTACCGCTCAGTCGCAACAGCAGCGTGGTGCCCTCATAGAAGAGGTAGAGCGGCACGAACAGGAAGAACGGCGTGAAGACGTCGCCGCCGGGAGTCAGGATGTTGGCCAGCAGGCCCAGCGCGATGATCCAGTAGGGCCGGTTCTTCCATAGCCAGCGGGAGTTCACGATACCCAGCCGGCCGAGCACGTAGAGGACCACCGGCAGCTCGAAGACCAGGCCGAAGCCGAGGATCAGCGCCAGGATGAAGCTGAGCAGGGCGCTGGCGTCGGGGAAGAACTGGACGTCCGGCGGCGCAAACCCGGTCAGCACTCGCATCACGTAGGGCAGCGCGAAGAGGGCGAAGGTGATCCCGACCGCAAAGAAGAAGAGCGTCGCCACCACCAGCGGCGCGAACAGCCGGCGTTCGTGGAGGTAGAGGCCGGGCGAGACGAAGCTCCAGATCTGCTGCACGATCACCGGCGAGGCGATCGCGATGCCGAGGTAGAGGGCGACCTTGAGGCGCAGGAAGAAGAACCCGGTCGGCGTGAAGATGAACGCCTTCGGCACGTGGGCCCGTTGCAGCAGCAGGTCGTAGACCTGAGCCGAGAAGAACCAGGCCACGATCGTCGTCCCCGTCCAGGCGATGAGCGCAACGATCAGGACGCGCCGAAGCGCTTCCAGGTGCTCGATGATCGTCATCGGCTCGTCCACCGCGGAGCGGGAACGGCGCTGGAAGACCTTCACGGTCCCGTACTAGCCACAAGCCCCGACGGGGCTCAGCTCGGCTTGGACTCGGTCTTTGTCGGCTCGGCGGTGGACGGGGTGGGGCTCGCGGTCTCGGCGGGGTTGTCCTCCTTCGAGACTGAGCGGGTGACCTCGTCCTTGAGCTCGTCCGTAGCCTTGCGGAACTCGCGGATGCCCTTCCCGATCGCGCCCCCCAGCTCGGGCAGGCGGCCCGGGCCGAAGATGATCAGCACGACCAGGACGAGGGCGACTATGAAGAGCGGATGGACACCAAACATGGGTAACCTCGGCGCGATTATACGTCCGGGTCACCCAAACTCCCGCCTGGGGTTGTAAGGGTTCGATCAGCCCTTTCTGACGAGGATCCGGAGGACTCGGTCGCTGGTGCTGAGCTGGCCCACCACGTCGACCCCGAGGCTGACGGTTGCGAAGTGGTTGTAAACGGTCGTCGGCTGGCCCCCGGGCCAGTCCGACCGGGTGATGAAGAACTGGCTGCCGCTGACACCGAGCGGCATCCGGGCCATTCCCAGCGACCCCGGGACGAAGTGCTGGTCGCCTTCGTCGGGGAGCAGGTACCCCGGCCCTCCGGTGCCGTCGCCCCGCGGGTCGCCGGTCTGGGTGTAGAAGTCGGCGACCTTGAAGAAGCTCATTCCGTCGTAGTAGCCGTTGACGGCCAGCGTGATCCAGTTGTTGACGGTGACCGGCGCCGAGCTGGCGAGTAGGACGAGCGTGATGTCGCCCTTGGTCGTGGTGATCTTGGCGTTGTAGACCGCCTTGGGGTCGATGCACATCGGCGGTGCCGCCTTGAACACGTTGGGCGCGACCTGGGGGGCGGTGTGGCAGCGTGCGAAGGCCCCTCCCGGCGCGGGCCGCGCCGCCCACGCCATCGCCTCGCCGGCGAGCACGATGACCGCGATCAGCAGGGCGGCGACCAGGACGCCGGCGACCGGCAGGCGCGCGGGCGCCTCCGGAGTGAGATCAGACACGGTCGAGAGCCTCCGCGAGCGCGAGCGCCAGCCCGCGCGTGGTGTATTCGCGGGCGATTATATCGACGCGCAGTCCCAGCTTCCGGGCGGTGTCGGCCGTCACCGGCCCCATGCAGGCCACCTTGACCCGCTCCAGCAGCGGCAGCTCGCCCTCGGGGAAGGCGCGCATGAAGTTGGCCACCGTCGAGGAGCTGGTGAAGGTCACGGCATCCACACCGCCGGCCGCAAACAGACGCCGCAGCTCTTCAGCGGTGCCCTGGGGCGACACCGTCTCGTAGACGGGCAGGATGTTCACGTCCGCGCCCCGCTGCGAGAGCAGCGCGGGGAGGGCGTCGCGGCCCATCTTGGCGCGGGGAACCAGGACCCGCACCCCCTGCATCTCCCAGCCTTCCAGGGCAGCGGCCAACCCTTCTGCGGTGTACTCCCCGGCCACCAGGTCGGGGCGGACCCCGTGCTCCTCCAGCGACCGATCCGTCTCGGGGCCGATGGCGCAGATCCGGGAGGCGGCGAACGCGCGCGCGTCGCGGCGCTGGTCGAAGAGCATCCGGAAGAAGATCTCGACCGCGTTGGCGGAGGTGAAGATGACGAGGCCGGTCTGAGGCAGCTTCTCGATCGCTTCCCGAGCCGCCTCGCCCGCGGGGATGGCACGGATCTCGATGGTCGGCACCTCGACCACGACCGCTCCCAGCTCCGTCAGCTGGCGGCGGAAGCTTTCGGCCTGGTGGCGAGCCCGAGTGACCAGGACCCGCACCCCGTGCAGCGGCCGCTCGGCCAGGGTGTCGAGCAGGCGGGACATCTCGACGCCGGGCCCACTCACCAGCAGCGCGTCACCTTCGAAGCCGCGCTCAGCGGCCACCCGCAGCAGGTCGCCCAGCGGCGCCAGCACGCGGCGCTGGCCGGGAGCGCCGGGGTTGACGATGAAGGCGGCGGGTCGATCGGCCTCGTGCCCGGCGTCGATCAGTGCTTTGACTCCGTTCTCCCAGAGCCCGGCGGCCAGCCGCAGGACCACGGTGTCCGCGCCCTGGGCGCGGCCGATGAGGACCGAGGTCGCGCGTCCGGCGACGGTGAGCGGGACGCCGCTCAGAGAGGGAGCCGCGGTCTCTGCGACCAACCCGGGAATCGCCTCGAAGTCGATGCCCGCCTTCTCCAGCGCCACGGCCAGCTGGGTGCCGCCGGAGAAGAAGTAGGGATCGCCCGGATAGAGCACCGCGACCGCGGCGCCCGTGCGCGCGACCTTGATCACCTCCTCGCTGCCCCGGAAATGCGCCACGTCGGACGCCGTCGACAGCGCCAGAAGCGCGGGGCTGCAGCCGTCGTGGTAGCGAACCGCCTCGGCGTCAAGGAGGGCCTCACGGGCCTGGACGGTGATCAGCGAGGGGTGGCCGGGGCCGGTGCCGACCAGGCGGACCGGCTTCATGGCCGGCGGAGGCGGCGCGCGGCTTCGAATCCGAGTCGCTCGGGCGCCTGAGGCTCCGACAGCCGTCCCACGACCTCGACCCGGAGCGCCTGCCCGCCCTCAACGACCACCCCCCGCAGCCGCAGCTTCTCGCCCTCGACTTCGGCCAGGCCCCCCACCGGGGTCGCGCAGCCGCCCCCGAGCGCGGCCAGAAAGGCGCGTTCGGCGCGCACCGCCGTCGAGGTTGGGACGTCGTCGGCGCGCGCGGCGATGGTCACCCACTCCCCGTCCGACAGCGATTCCACCGCGATCGCGCCCTGGCCGGGCGCGGGCAGACAGCGGTCGGTCTCCAGGTATTCGGTGATCCGCGCTCCCAGACCGAGCCGGAGCAGTCCGGCGGCGGCCAGGACCAATCCGTCGTAGTCGCCCCGGTCGAGCTTCTCCAGCCGGGTGGGCACATTGCCGCGGACCGGAAGGAACACCAGATCGGGGCGCAGCAACGCCAGCTGCTCGCGCCGGCGGCTGGCGTCGGTGCCGATCCGCGCACCGGCGGGTAGGCGATCGAGGCCGCCGTAGGGCGAGACCAACACGTCACGTGGGTCGCCGCGCGCCAGAACCGCCGCGATCGCGAACCGGCGGTCGAGTTCGGTGGGAATGTCCTTGAGGCTGTGCGCACCGAGGACAGCCGTGCCGGTTAGGAGCGCCTGCTCGACCGCGTCGGTGAAAAATCCGGTGCCCTCGACCGACTCGAGTGAGACGTCAGCCAGCTCATCGCCCCGCGAGGTGACCTCGAGCAGCGATAGCTCGAGGCCGGGATTGGCGCGCGCCACCGCCGAGCGCACCGCCTCGGCCTGGACGAGCGCCAGGCGTGAGGACCGGGTCGCGATCGCCGGCGGCGTCCCCATCAATGGCTTTATAGCCTTCGGGCCACGACGTACGCCGCCAGCGCCCGGAGAGCCGCGGCGGCCTCGGACTGCCCGAAGCGCTCGAGCGCCGCTTCAGCCTCAGCCGCGTGCCGGCGCGCCTCGGCCAGCGCCCGTTCCGGCCCCGGTCCCGCGCGCACCGCCGCGATCACCTCGGTGGCGGTGGCGGGATCCGGCGGTGAGCCATCGATCAAGTGGTCGGCGGCGCCGGGACTCAGCAGCAGCGGCAGCGTGGCCATGCCTTCCCGGAGGTCCTGGCCGACCGGCTTTCCGAGCTCGGCCTCGGTCCCGGTGTAGTCGAGCACGTCGTCGGCGATCTGGAAGGCAAGGCCCAGCGCGGTCCCGTAGCGGCCGAGGGCCTGCTGACCGTCTCGATCGAGTCCGCCCAGCCGCCCGCCGACCCGGCAGGCGGCCGCCAGCAGGACCGCCGTCTTGCCCTCGATCCGGCGCAGGTAGCGCTGGTGGTCGACCCGCCAGCTCCAGCGTTCGGCCTGCTGCTCCAGCTCGCCAGCGCAGATCAGCATCACGGCGTGCGCCAGCTCCTCGACGACAGCCGCGTCGCCGGTGCGGCTGGCCTCGCGATAGGCCTTGGCGAAGTAGTGGTCGCCGATCACGATCGCGGCCTCCGCGCCGGCGCTGGCGGCCACCGTCGGCCGTCCCCGCCGAGTTGCCGCGCGATCGATCACGTCGTCGTGCACGAGGGTGGCGGCGTGGACCAGCTCGACGGCCATCGCCGCCGGCGCCAGGTGTTCGAAGTCGTAGCGCCCGAGGTTGGCGGCGAGCAGCAGCAGCGCCGGCCGGAGGCGCTTGCCACCGGCGGCGAAGAGGTCCGCCATCGGGCCCGCGGCGGAGTCAGGGTCGTCGGCAAACGATCGACGGAGCCGCTCCTCGAGCTCAGCCAGGTCAGCCGTCACCGGGCCGAACAGCTCGCTCACAGCTGGCCTCAGTCCCAGAGGTTGATCTCGCGCACCTCGGGGACCTGCTCGCCGAAAAGGATGTCGGCAACCTCGTTGAAGCGGTCAGGTACCGCCGTCACCAGCAGCTCGTGGCTGGGCGTCGAGCCTTCGGCGCGCATCCGGGCGTGGTCGAGCCGGCGCTCCACCGCGGCGGCGGTGGTGGCGGCTGAATCGACCAGCTTGAAGGCGCTCGGGTAGACCCGCTCGATGGTGGGCCGGAGGAGCGGATAGTGGGTGCAGCCGAGAACCAGGACGTCGGCGCCGAGCTGGACGATCTCGGCCAGGTCCCGGCGCAGTGTGGTCTCCGCCCGCGGGCTCTCGGCCTCTCCGGCTTCGACGATAGCGACCAGGTCGGGGCTGGCCTTTTGGTAGACGCCGACC
>DASUWN010000032.1:0-19453 GCA_036378395.1 Candidatus Dormiibacterota bacterium
AGGTGGTGGCGAGGGGCATGGTCGTCGAAGAGAAGGCACCCTACGGGAGCTACCGGCGGGTTGGGGGGCCGCTGCCCAAGCTGCGCGTCAAGGATGGACCGGCGCCCGCGCTGGGCGAGCATACCGAGGAGATATCGAGGGAGCTCGGGATTTAGGCCTTCGCCAGTGTCTTCTCGATCAGGCCGCGCAGCGCAGCCTCCGACCGCGCGCGGTTCTCCAGGTTGGCCTGGTAGAGCGTGAGCACCGGCGCGTCCCCGTTCGAGCGCCCGACCAGCGCGTCGGGCTTGATTCCGGCGCGGATCTCCGACTCGGTCGGCAGCTCCGCAAGCCGAAGCCGGCGGGCTTCGAGCCGGCGCCGGGCGTCCGGCGAGAGCTGCGCCGACGCGCGTTCGACCACCGCCGCGAAGTCGGCCGGGGTCAGGCGCACGGGCGCCGGATGGCGCCGCGAGAGCTCGGCTGCGCGCTGGAACGCCTGGTCGGAGGCCTGGACCAGGCCGGCGTGGCGCGCGATGCGGCCCAGCAGCGACCAGGCGTCGGCACTTTTCGGCTCGCGCTCAGCGGCCGCCTGCGCAACCTCGAGGGCGTCGCGGATCTGGCCCGTCTCGTAAAGCGTCTCGGCCCGCCTGAGCATATCCACGGCGGCGCTACTTTACAGAGTGGGTGCGCTTTTTCCGTCCGGTACCTCGGATCTCACTGTCTGAGCCGGCCGACGCGCCCGAGCTCGCCCAGCTGCTGGGTGTCGAGGTACCCGAGGTCGAAGCCTGGATGCGCGGCGGCTTCGAGGTCTACAAGGCGACGCTGGACGGAAAACTCGTCGGCAGCATTCGCTGCGCCTTTCCCACCGGCGCCTGCGTCATCGACCGGCTGGTGGTGGATCCGGGGCATCGGCGTCGCGGTTTCGGCGAGTACCTCGCCGAGCACGCGGTCTCTCGCGCCCGGCGCGCGGGCGCCAGCAAGGTCTGGGCGCAGGTGCCCGAGGGTCGGGCCGAGGCGACCCGCATCCTCAGCCAGCTCGGCTTCGAGCCCACCGGGGCCGCGGGGGAGACGCTTCGGCTGCTCGAGCTCCGTCTCTAAGCAGACCAGCTGCCGAAGCTGAAGGTCGCCTCCTCGACCAGCGCCACCACCGCCGCGGCATAACCGTCCGGCACCGGCGGCCGCTCCGCCACCCAGCCCCCCGCGGGGAGCTCAGCCAGTGCACCGGGCGGCGTTATGCCCGCGCCGGTCGCCTTCAGGTACGCCTCCTTCAGGGTCCAGAGGTCGAAGAAGCGGCGCAGGCGCTCCGGTGGGGGCAGCGCGGCCAGGGTGGCCTGCTCGGCCGGCGAGAAGAAGCTCTCGGCGACCGACGGCTCGGCCACGTCCGGCCGGACCAGCTCCAGGTCGGCCCCGACGTCCGCGCCCATCGACAGCGCCAGCAGGGCGTGGGCGTCGGAGTGAGCAAGGCTGAACCGCGGCCCGTCGGGGAGCGACGGTTTGCCGGACTCCGAGTAAGCAAAGCGCAGCTCGGCGGGATCGGCTCCGACCTCGCGCGCCACCGCGCGGCGCAGGAACACCCGCGCCGCGACCCAGCGACCGCGGTCCCGGTCGGAGCGGAAGCGGCGAGCCCGCTCCAATTCGTCGGTCGGGAGCAGAAGCAGGTCGCCGACCGAGGGACCGCGGAGCTCGGCCAGCCAGACCGAGACGGCTACCGTCGGAGGGCGTCCACTACGGCCGCCAGGCCGGTCAGCGCCGGCTGCTCGAAGATCGCCCGCAGCGGCAGCTCCACGCCCAGCCGGTCGCGAACGCGCGAGATGACCTGGGTCGCCAGCAGCGAGTGGCCACCGAGGTCGAAGAAGCGGTCGTCGATGCCGACCTCGGGTATGTCCAGCACCTCGCACCAGATCGCGGCCAGCGCCTTCTGGGTCGGGGTTGAGGGAGGCACCAGGCTCCTCGGTGCCGGCGCCTCCGGCTCAGGCAGCGCGTTGAGGTCGACCTTGCCGTGAGGGGTCAGGGGCAGGCGGTGGAGGCTGACCAGGGCCGAGGGCACCATGTGCTCGGGCAGATGGCGGCGCGCAAAGTCGCGGACCTGCTCGGTGTCGAGCCCCGGCTCGCGGCCGACCAGGTAGGCGACCACTCGCTTGTCCTCCTCCGACCCGCGCGCCTGGACGGTCACCGTCTCGACCGCCGGGTGTCGCGCGAGCACCGCCTCGATCTCGCCCAGCTCGATCCGGAAGCCCCGGATCTTGACCTGGTGGTCGAGCCGGCCCAGGAACTCGATCACGCCGCGCGGCAGCAGGCGCGCAGCGTCGCCGGTGCGGTACATCCGGCCATGACCGTAGGGATCGGGTAGGAACCGCTCACCCGTCAGTTGGGGCCGGTTGAGATAGCCGCGCGCGACGCAGGCGCCCCCGAAGTGGAGCTCGCCGCGGACGCCGATCGGCACGCGCTGGCCGCGGCCGTCGAGCACGTAGGCGCGCGCAAAGGCAAGCGGCGTGCCGATGGGCGTGATGTCGTAGCGGCGGAGCCGGTTGCCGTTGACCGGGAACATGGTCACTCCAACCGTCGTCTCGGTCGGCCCGTAGTGGTTGAAGACCTGACAGCCTGGCCGCAGCTTGGGCAGCTGGCGGACCCAGCTCCAGGGCGAGCCCTCGCCGCCGATCACCAGCCACCGCCGCGGCATCAGGGCCTCGGGATCGCCGGCGGCGTGGAGGGCGCGCAGGTGGGAGGGCGCGATCTTCAGGTGGTCGATGCGGCGCGCGTGGAAGTAGGTGGCGAGGCGCTGGGCGTCGGCGGCGAGGTCGCGGTCGATCAGGTGCAGCTGCCCGCCGCCCAGGAGGGATCCCCAGAGCGGCGTGACCGAGGAGTCGACCGTCAGCGGCTGGAGCATCGCGTAGCGGATACCGGGGGCGGTGGCGCCCGTGCGGCGCGCCACCGAGCGCGCATAGCCGAGGACGTGGCGATGCTCAACCAGCACTCCTTTCGGCTTGCCGGTCGAGCCCGAGGTGTAGAGCACGTAGGCGATGTCGTCGGTCGCCACCGCGCGGCCGGGGGCGTCCGCCCGGCGCTCGGCGATGCCGTACATCTCCTTGTCCAGCAGGAGCACGGAGCAGGGCGCCTTCTTCAGGCCGCGCGCGGTCTCGGTGCCGGCGATGCAGGCGATCGCGTTGGCGTCGCGGAGCATGAGGGCCAGGCGATCGGGCGGAGAGCTGGGATCCAGCGGAAGGTAGGCCGCGCCCAGCTTGAGCACCGCCAGCAGGCTGATGACGAGCTCGGGGGTGCGCTCGAAGCAGACCCCGACCCGGTCGCCCCGGCCGACCGCCCGGGTCGCCGCCAGATGGCGAGCGAGGCGGTTGGACTCGCGGTCGAGCTCAGCGTAGGTCAGCTCCCGGTCGCCGCTGACCAGCGCCACCGCGTCCGGGCGCTCCGCGACCCGGCGCGCGAACACCCCGTGGAGGGTTTCGTCGGAACCGACTTTGGTCCTGCCGATGCCGCTCCAGCCCTCCAGCAGCTCTTCCTCGCCCGGCGCGAGGATGGGGAGGACTGCCACCGGCATCGATGGCGACTCGAGCGCCGCGCCCAGCAGGACCCGGAAGCGCTCGATCAGTCTGCGCATGGTCAGCGGTCGGAAGAGGTCGACCGCGTACTCGAGCTGGAGCCGGAGGCCGCGCTTGAGCTCGCTCGCCGTCAGGGTGAGATCGAACTTGGACGCGTACCGATCGAGCGCCCAGTGCACTCGGCGCAGGTCGCCGGATCGAGGCCCGGAAGCAACCAGTCCCTCCAGGGCGGCCTGGGCCTGGTTCTGGAGGACGAACATCACCTGGAACACCGGCGAGCGGCTGAGGTCGCGGTCCTGGGCCAGCTCCTCGACCAGGCGCTCGAAGGGGAGGTCCTGGTGGGCGAAGCCCTCGATTGCCACCGCGCGCACGCGTTCCAGGAGGGCGGCGAAGCTCGGCTCGCCGGCGAGGTCGACGCGGAGCGCCAGCGTGTTGACGAAGAACCCGATCAGGGGCTCGGTCTCGATCCGCCCCCGCCCGGCGACCGGGGTGCCCACGACCAGGTCCTCCTGACCGGAGAGCCGGTGGAGCACCGCGTAGAACGCGGTCAGCAGGGTCATGAAAGGCGTCACGCCCTGGTCCTGGCTGAAGCGCACGACCTGTTGCCATTGCTTCTCGGAGAGCACCGACACCAGGCGCTGCCCGCGCAGCGACTGCACCGCCGGCCGGGGCCGGTCGGTGGGCAGCTCAATGGGCGGCGCGCCGCGCAGCCGTTCGACCCAGTTGCGGAGCTCCGCATCGTCGACGCCCCGGCCGCGCTGCCAGGCCGCGAAGTCGGCGTACTGGATGGGCAGGTCGGCCAGCGCGGGCGCGGCACCAGTTCGGAGGGCGTCATAGAGCAGGCGCAGCTCGCGGTCGAAGATCTCCATCGACCAGCCATCGGAGACGATGTGGTGGAGGCAGGTGAAGAGCACCCAGTCCGCCTCGGCCAGCCGGACCAGCGTGGCCCGGATCAACGGACCGCGCGCCAGGTCGAAGGGCTGCCGGAAGTTGTCGCGCGCCAGCCGGCGGCTCTCGCTCTGCCGCTCGCTTTCGCTCAGCGCGCGCAGGTCGTGCCGGTGGAGGCGGATCCGAAGCTCGGGCGCGATGCGCTGCCGCGGCTCGCCGTCGACGGCGGTGAAGGTCGTCCGCAGCACCTCGTGCCGGGCGACGATGGTGTTGAGCGCCCCTTCCAGCGCCGCGGCGTCGACTTCGCCGCTGAACCGGAACGTCTGGGGGATGTGGTAGGCAGGCGAGCCGGGCGCGAGCCGGTCAAGGAACCAAAGCCGGTGCTGGCCATAGGAGACCGGCGCCAGGGGCGCCTCGGGCCGGGCTTCCAGCGCCGGCGCCGGCGCCAGTTCCGGGGTCGACTCCAGCCATTCCGCCAGCCGGGCGGGCGTGCCGGCCTCGAAGATCGCCACCAGCGGGATCTCGCGCTGCAGCTGTGCTCGCAGGCGGGAGACCGCCTGCGTGGCGGTCAGCGAATGGCCGCCGAGCCGGAAGAAGTCGTCGTGGGCGCCGACCTGCTTGAGCCTGAGGACGTCGGCGAAGACAGCCGCGACGCTCGACTCCAGCTTGCTGCGGGGCGCGACGTAGCCGCCGGAAAGCGGGTCTTGCTCGGGCGGGGACGGGAGCGCGAGGCGGTCGATCTTGCCGTTGGGGGTGAGCGGGAAGGCGGACAGCGTCACGTAGGCGGCCGGGTGCATGTGCGCCGGCAGGCGCCGCGAGCAGGCCGCGCGCAGCTCTTCCACCAGCTCGGGGCCGGCGCCGGTGGCGACATAGGCGACCAGTTGGAGGTCGCCGGCCAGCCGGCGAGGGACCACCAGGGCCCCTTCGACGCTATCCACCTCTTCGAGCGCCGCCTCGATCTCAGCCGGTTCCACCCGGAAGCCGCGAATTTTGACCTGTTGGTCGGCGCGGCCAGCGTACTCGAGCATCCCGTCACGCCGCCAGCGTCCGAGGTCACCGGTACGGTAGGCGAGCTGCCGGCTGCCCAGGTCCAGCTCGACGAAGCGCTCGGCCGTCATCCCCGGCTGGTGGATATAGCCGGCGGATAGGCAGTCGCCGGCCACGAAGATCTCTCCCCGCACGCCGATCGGGACCGGCCGCAGGTTCCGGTCGAGGAGGTAGACGCGAGTGTTGGCGATCGGGCGTCCGATCGGCACCGGTTCCTCGGGGCGGGCCGATTCAACCTCATAGAAGGTGGCGTCGGCGGCGACCTCACTGGAGCCGTAGAGGTTCAGCAGCAGCGCCTCGGGGTGCGCTTCCAGGAAGCGCGCGGCCAGGTCACCCGGCAGCGCCTCGCCGCTGGTCACCCAGGTTCGGAGGGCGGGCAGCCCGGTGCCGAGTTCGGGCTCGGCGGCGAGCAGCGAGCGCAGGAGCGAGGGCACCAGCACGATCCGGGTGACCTCCTCGCGCCGCAGTCGCTGGAGAAGGCGGTGGGGATCGCGCACGTCCTCGTCGGGGAGGATCACGTTCGGCACTCCCCGCAGGAGCGGCCCAAAGATCTCCCAGATCGAGTCGACGAAGCTGATCGCGGTCTTCTGGCAGCAGGTGTCGCCGGCTTCGAAGGGATAGGCGCGCCACATCCAGGCCAGCCGGTTGACGGTCGCCCGGTGGCGCCCCCTCACGCCCTTCGGCCGCCCGGTCGAGCCCGAGGTGTAGATCACGTAGGCGATCTCGCCTGCGGTTTCGGCGACCGGCCCGGCATCCGAGCCGAGCTCGCCGTCCAGTCGCAGCCGCGCCGTGGCCTCCAGCCCGGGCTCGCCAGTGGTCATCAGGACATTGGCTCGGGAGTCGACGAGCATGTAAGCCAGGCGCTCTTTGGGGTAGGCGGGATCGAGCGGAAGGTAGGCGGCGCCCGCCTTCATCGCCCCCAGCATCCCGACCACCATCGCCGGCGAGCGCTCGCCGCAGAGGCCGACCACGTCGCCCGGCTGGACGCCGAGCTCGAGCAGCCGGTGGGCGACTCGGTCGGAGTCCGCCTCCAGCTCCAGATAGGTGACGCTCTGGCCGCGATAGCGCAGCGCGACGGCGTCGGGCGTCGCCGCCGTCTGCTCGCTGAACAGCTGGTGGAGCGGTCGGTCCGGGAATTCGGCCTGGGTACGGTTCCACTCCACCAGCAGCTGCTGGCGTTCGACCGCGGAAAGCAGCTCCACCTCGGCCAGCGGCCGGGCCGGCTGCTCCAGCACCTGCTCGAAGACCAGCTGCAGCCGCTGCAGGAGCCGAGCCACGGTCTCGCTGTCGAAAAGATCGCTCGAGTACTCGGCCAGCAGCCGGATTCCCTCCTCCGAGCCCTCGCCGGTGGACACGATCACGAGGTCGTACTTGGTGCTCCGGCGCTGCACCTCAACCGCGGCCGCGCGGCGCGGGCCGCGGCGGGCGGCCAGCGTCTCGTCCGGGAAGTTCTGATGGGTCAGCACCACCTGGCAGAGGGGCATGTGCGCCGCCGTGCGGGCCGGCGCCAGCTCGCGGACGAGGGTCTCGATGCGCACGTCCTGGTTGTCCAGCGCGCCCAGGACCGACTCCCGCACCCGTTCCAGCAGCTCCCGGAACGTGGGATTGCCGGTGAGGTCGATCCGGACCGGAAGGGTGTTGGCGAGCGGGCCGATCACGGTCTCGTATTCAGAGCGGTTGCGGCCGGCCACCCACGATCCGATGACCAGGTCGTCCTGCCCCGAATGGCGATGCAGGAGGAGGGCAAGCCCGGCCAGGAGCGCCATGTAGAGCGTGGCGCCGGAGTCCCTCGCCAGCGCCGCCAGCCGCTGGCTGAGCTCGGGCGGAAGGTCGTGGCGTACGCTCCCCCCGCGGAAGCTGGCGTTGGCCGGCCGAGGGCGGTCCAGCGGCAGATCGATCAAGTCGGGAGCACCCGCCAGCCGCCGCCGCCACCACTCGAGCTGCACCGCGAGCGCGCCCGACTCCAGCGCGGCGAGCTGCCAGCGCGCGAAGTCGCCGTGCTGGGCCGCCGGCGGCAGATCATCGCCCCGCACCAGTGCCCGCAGCTCGCGCCGGATCAGGTTGAGCGACCAGCGGTCGCAGACGCTGTGATGGAGCGTCAGCACCAGGATGCCGGAGCGGATACCGGTGGATACCGCGTGGGCTCGCAGGAGCGGACCTGCTTCGAGGTCGAAGGGGCGCTCGAACTCCTCCTGCGCGATCCGCTGCAGGTCGCCCGGCCGGCGGCGAACGTCGCTGAACGAGACGTCGATGCGTATGTGCTCCGCGATCCGCTGCACCGGCTGGCCGTCCTCCAGCGCGTAGGTCGCTCGGAGCGCGTCGTGACGCGCGACCAGCGCCTGCACGGCTTCCGCCACCCGGTTCGGATCCCACCCGGTGTCGAACGCGATGGCCAGCGGCACGTTGTAGAACGGGCTGTCGGGCGCCAGCTGGTGCAGGAACCACATGCCCTCTTGGGCGGGTGACGCCGGTGCTTTACGCACGCTCGACCGGGCCTATTTTGGAAGCTAGCTCTGGACGAACTGGCCGCGGAGGTAGGCGCGCCGGAGGCCGGCGTGGAACGCCCACAGACCGACCGGCGCCATCACCACCGCGAATACGAGCCAGGGCAGGAGCTGATTGAGAAAGCTGGAGTCGCCGAGCGACGCATGGCGCAGCACCGCCGACCGCATCGCGAGCAGGGCATGCGTCGAGGGCACGAACTGGCTGATCAGCTGCAGCAGCCAGTTGTCGAACACCTGGATCGGCACATAGACGCCGGCGATGAAGGTGGTGGTCAGACCCCAGGCCCAGGTGACCGGATTTTGGCCGTGGTACCCGGCGACGAAGAGGCCGGCTGCGGCCAGGCCGACGCCCGCCACCGCGACCAGGCTGACCGCCATCACGACCAGGAAGCTCCCGACGTCGATGTTGAAGTGGACCTGGAACAAGACGACCAGGAGCACGAACGTCAAGACCGCGTTGCAGCAGGCGAGCACGAACTCGCCCAGCGAGGCGCGCAGCACCAGGGGCACCATGTGCCTCCCGGTCGTCGCCCAATAGGCGAGCGTGCCCTGGCTGCGCTCGTCGGCGATGGCGCGCTGGATCGAGGCCATTCCCACCGTCAGCAGCTGGTTGGTCGCCACCCCCACCGCCATGAAGCCGGCGGGGCCGCCATAGAGGTCATAGACAGACTTGGTCCGAGCGCTGCCGGTGCCGACGACAACGGTCATGAAGTAAAAGGCTCCGACGCCCAGCACCAGGTTGCCGATCGTCATCAGGCCGGTCAGCCGGAAGGGCGTGTGCCCGGAGAGGACGCGGCGCAGCAGCATCCACTGCAGGAAGAGCGCGTTGGACACGCTGCTGGAGAGGCTGCGCGGGGTGCTGGTGCTCAGTGCCCGGCTTGAGATCGCAGCGCCTCCTTCCTCAGCTTGCGCAGGCGCGCCTGCATGTGGTGCTTGCGCTCAGCGATCACCTTCAGGAAGACCTCCTCGAGGCCGGGCTCGGGAAGGTCGATGTGGGAAACCACGGCGCCCTCCTCGACGATGATCTTGACCACCTCGTTGATGTCGGTCTCGGGATCGGTGCTGTAGACGTGCACCTCCCGGTCGTGGGAGTGGATCTCCTTCAGGTGCGCCAGCTTCTCGAGCCGCTCCAGGCACGGGCCGGGATCGCTGCCAAAGCGGAGGTAGATCCGCGTCGCCGTGAGAAGGTGAAGCAGGTCGCCGGGCGACGCGCTGCGGATGATCTGGCCGGCCTCCATGATGCTCACCCAGTCCGCCATCGCCGAGGCGAGGTGGACGTCGTGCGTGACCAGCAGCATCGACTGGCCGCTGGCCTTGATGTGCGTCAAGAGGTCGACGATCCGCTGCTCGGTGGCCGGGTCGAGTCCACGCGTCGGCTCGTCGGCGATCAGCAGCGGACGGTGCCGGAGGAGCGCCCGCGCCAGGTGGCCCTGGCGCTTCTGACCGCTGGACAGGGCCGCCCATGGCGTGCGTCCCGCCGCCGCGGTGAGCCCGACCAGGTCGAGGACCTCCCGCGAGCGGTGGCGGGCGCGTTTCCGGTCGAGCCCGAGGAGGGCGGCGAAGAAGACCAGGTTCTCGATCAGCGGGAGGCGCGGGTAGAAGCCGTTGTCGTGGCCGGCGGCGACGGAGGTCAGGCGGCGGAGCTCGGTGGCTTCGACCGGGCGGCCATGCGTGTAGATCTCGCCCGACGTGGGTTCGAGGAGGCCGGCGAGCATCGCCACCACCGTGCTCTTGCCGGCACCTGAGAGCCCCATCAGCGCGTGCACCCGGCCCTGGCCCACGCTGAGGCTGACGTCCTTGAGCACACGCCGCGGGGGCTGACCGCGTGGACGCGGGTAGTCCTTGACCAGACGGTGGGCCTGGATCAAGGTGTGCGGATTCGGCTTCCAGTCCGGCGCCTCGACCGGGATCAGGTGATCGTGCTCCGGCCCGGGATCGGCGATCACCATCACCTCGGTTTTCGGGGCGACCGCTTCTGTAACCGCTTGGGGGTGGCTCACTTGTGGGATTGCCTCAGTGGGATTGCCGCATCGCGTAAACCAGCAGGCGGGTACCGACGAGGGCCTGGACGACGCCCAACACGGCCAGCGCGATCACCGGCCGCCACAGCTCCGCCCCTCCCGTCTCCCCGTGCAGGAGAAGGGCATGATATGCCTCCGTCGCCCATTCGTTGGGGGTCAAGGTGCCAACGAAACGGATAAGTCCAGGGAGGCTGTCGGCGGGCCAGATCACGCCACCGAAGACGGAAAGCGCGACCGTGGCGACCACTCCCAGCAGCTGGACCACGTGGGGCGCCCAGTGGCCGATGCCCAGGATCAGCATCGAGTAACCGGTCACCGCGATCGCCGCCGCCACCGAGATCAGGGCCAGGGCGCCGATGGAGGGACCGGGCGCCATGCCGAAGGCGATCGAGATGGCCAGGATCGCGGCCAGGCAGAGCCCGGTGAAGAAGAAGATGCTGGCGCCCTTCGCCAGCGCTAGCTGGGAAAGCCGAAGGCGGGTCCAGAGCAGGCGGGTGAGACGGCCGCCCTCGCGGTCGTGGACCATCGCGAAGGCCAGCATCAGGCCCACGAACTCGACCAGGCTGATTCCCTCGTCGGTGGCAAAGCGGGCCTGGGTGCCAAAGGTCGGCAGCTGGGGCGCGCCCACCACCGAGGTGGTCATGCGGGCGCGGTGGATGTTGTAGCCGGCTTGAGTAGTGCGCACAGCGCTGGCCGCGGCGGCGTTTTCGTCCGCTCCGCGCCGGCTGGCGTCGAGGCGGGCGGTCGCGGCCGCACCGGCCAGCACCTCGACCTCGATGCCGAGGTTGTAGGCGACCAGGTTCGCCATTCCGGCGCGGCTCTGCGTGGCGCGGTTCGCCACCACCTCCAGCTGCAGGCTGCGGCCGGCTTCGACCGAGCCCTGGAGGCCGGCGGGCAGGACCAGGATCACGGTGTCGGGGTGATTCCTCACGTAGGCGTCGGGGTCGGCGGTCTCGAGTGTGGCGACGCTGAGTCCCCGCCACTTGAGGGCCTGGTTGGTCAGCCGGTGAGAGACCAGGCTCTGGTCGCGGTCCACGATCGCGAGGCCGTCGGGCGGCGGTCCGTGGTCCTGGAGGGCGAGGTTGACCAGCAGGGTCATCGCCAGCGGGATGCCGAAGAGGGCGGCTACGAAGCGCCGGTTGGCCGCGACGAGCCACACCTCGTGGAGGAACATCCGCAGCGTCCGGCGCGTGGACTGGAAGAGCGTGAAGAGCGCGCTCACAGGTCGGGCACCAGCTCCTTCAGCATCTGCTCGAGCGAAGGTGGCTGGACCTCGATCCGAGCCGCGTGCAGGCCGCGGCGGGCGAGCCGCTCGAGCACGGCATGGAGAGGGGCCACGGTGTCGGCGAGCCGGGCGATGACGGCGTTCGGTTCCACCTTCCAGCTGATCACCCCCGGGACCCCGTCGAGGTCGACGCCGTTCCCGTGGTGCTGCGCCAGCTCGACGTAGAGCGTGGCGGCTCCGAGCTGGGCGACCAGCTCGTCGGTGTCCGCATACAGCTCGCGACGCCCGTCGACGATCACCATCAGCCGGTGCGCGACCACCTCCAGGTCGCCCAGCAGCTGGCTGGTCATGACCACCGAGACGCCGTCCTGGAGCAGGTCGACGACGTTCCCGAGCAGGTTCCGGCGGGAGCTGGGGTCGAGGCCGGTGGTCGGCTCGTCGAGCAGCAGGACCTGTGGCGAATTGATGAGGGCGATGCAGAGGTGAAGGCGGCGGGCGACGCCGCCCGAGTAATGGACGGCCTCATGATCGATCCAGGGTTCGAGCTCGAAACGATCGACCAGCTCGTCGATCCGGCGCTCGAGCGGCTGACGGTCGAGGTCGTAGAGCTCGCCGAACAGCTTCAGGTTCTCGCGGCCGGTCAGGTGCGGGTAGACCGAAACCTCCTGGGCGGCGAATCCGACCTCCGGCGGCACGCCGCCGTGGAGATGGCGGCCGTTGAGCTCGACGTGGCCCTCGCTCGGATGCAGCCAGCCGGCCAGAGTCCCGAGCAGCGTCGACTTGCCGGCCGCGTTGGGACCCGCGATGCCGAGGCAGCGCCCGGGTTCGAGCTCGAGCGAGATTCCTTTCAGGATCTCGTGGTGCCGGCGCCGGAATCGGATCTCATGCGCGACCAGCCGGACGTCGTGGGGGAGGGAGTCGGAGTGGGCCGCGGTGACGGCTTCAGAACTGGCCAAGCAAAGTCACTCCGGAGGCCCGGAGTCTAACCCGTTTAGCCTGAACCGGCCCCCGCTTCAAGGCCAGGTTGCGTCAGTTTGGCGGGATCGAGGATGCGGTCCAGATCCTCTTCGCTGAAGCCCTTCTCGCGGGCCAGCTCGCGGATCGTGCGCCCCGTCTCGAGCGCTTCCTTGGCCAGCTTGGCCGCCTCGTCGTAGCCGATCGCCGGCGCCAGCGCGGTGGCCAGCATCAGTCCGACCTCGACCAGCTCGGGACCCCGATCGGTTGCCTGGAGACCCTCGACGCAGCGCGCCGCGAAGTTCTGGCTGGCGGCCCCGAGCAGCTGCACCGATTCCAGCAGGCTGACCGCGACCACCGGCATCATCACGTTGAGCTCGAGGAAGCTGCCGGTCTGGCCGAAGGCGACCGCGGCGTCATTGCCGAGAACCCGCGCCACCACCATGGTCAGCGACTCCACGATCACGGGGTTGACCTTGCCCGGCATGATGCTCGAGCCGGGCTGGGTCTCGGGCAGGGCCAGCTCGCCGATGCCGGCGCGCGGCCCCATACCCATCAGGCGGATGTCGGACGCGATCTTCCAGAGCGAGAGGGCGATCGTGCGCAGGTGGCCGTGCGCGCCGATCACGGCATCGAGGCTGGCCTGGGCCCAGAAGTGGTTGTCGGTCTCCCGCACGGGCAGCCCGGTCAGCTCGGCGAGCCTGGCGCAGGCGCTGGCGGCGTACTCGGGATGGGCGTTGATGCCGGTGCCGACGGCGGTTCCGCCCAGGGGGACGCTGAGAAGCTCCGACTGCGCCTCGCGCGCCCGGCGGCGGGCCTCGGCCAGTTGACCGGCATAGCCCTCGAACTCCTGGCCGAGGCGGATCGGAGTGGCGTCCTGGAGGTGGGTGCGGCCCGTCTTGACCACCGGCATGAACTCGGCCGCCTTGGCTTCGAGCGCGTGGTGCAGGCGCTCGAGACCGGGCAGCAGCTCTTCCTGGATGGCCATCGCGGCGGCCAGCTGCATCGCGGTCGGGATGACGTCGTTGGAGGACTGGCAGCGGTTGACGTCGTCGTTGGGATGGACCTTCCGCTCGCCACGCCCGCCGCCAAGGGACTCCGAGGCGCGATTCGCGATCACCTCGTTGGCGTTGGTGTTGGTCGAGGTCGCGGAGCCGGTCTGGTAGATGTCGATCGGGAACTCCTGGTCGAGCTTGCCTTCGACAACCTCGGTTGCGGCGGTGACGATCGCCCGCGCGACCCCAGGCGTGAGCAGGCCGAGCTCGAGGTTGGCCTCGGCGGCCGCGCGCTTGATCAGCCCCAGGGCCTGGATGAAGCGGCGGGGAAAGCGCTGTCCCGAGATCGGGAAGTTGAGGACCGCCCGCTGGGTCGAAGCGCCGTAGTAGGCATCATTGGGAACCTGCATCTCCCCCATCGAGTCGCGCTCGAGGCGGAACTCCGTCATGGCTTCAGTCATCGCTCCATGACAATGATGCGCGTGCGCCGGATGCGGCTGGCCGCCGTCGACATCGGCAGCAACACCATCCACTCGCTGGTCTGCGACTACGGGCCGGAGGGCCTGGTGGAGGTCGCCCGCTACGTGGAGATGCCGGAACTCGGCGCCGAGGTCGACCGAACCGGCCGGATCGGCCCCGCCAAGCGCGAGGAGGCGCTGGCCGCGCTCCGGTCGGTCGTGAGCCGGGCGGCTGGGGACGGCTACGCGGTGCTGGTCGCGGGGGCGACCGCCGCCGTGCGCCTCGCCGCCGACCGCGACGAGATGCTCGAGGCGGCCTCGCGTCTGCTCGGGGTGCCGATGCAGCTGATCTCCGAGGAGCGGGAGGCGCAGCTGTCCTTCAAGGGCGTGGCCTCGCGCCACGCCGGTCGCCGCGAGTGGTTGATGGCGGACCTGGGCGGCGGCTCCCTGGAGGTGGTGGCAGCCGACGGCGACCGGATCGAGCAGTGGTGCTCCCTGCCGCTGGGCTCGGGGGCGTTCGCGGCCCGCTTCCTGTCCGACCCACCGCACCACGGCGAAAGTGGAGCGCTTGCGAGCGGCGGCGGTGGCGGAGCTCGGAAAGGCGCCCGAGTCCGAAGCCGAGAAGCTGGTCGTCACCGGAGGCACCGCCACCAGCCTGCCGGTGGTCGTCGCGCGCCACAACCCGCCCGACGTGCTGACGACGCATGCGCTGCTGGCGGCCGAGGAGCGATTGGACTCGGCGCCCGCGGAGACGCTGGCCGCCGAGTTCGAGCTGCCGATCCAGCGGGTGCGGGCGCTCCGGGCGGGGGTCGAGATCCTGCTGCTGCTGCTCGACTTCTATGGGCTGCACTCGCTGCACGTGAGCCACGAGGGGCTGCGCCACGGGATGCTGCTGGCCTGGGTGGAGCGGGGCGACGATTGGTGGCGCGCGGAACGGTGAGTGGGGTCCCGTCGAGTTTTTCCAGAAATGCGGGCCTATAGGTGCCCGCATTAGCCCGAGTTTCTAGAAAAACTGGGGAGTGGGGGCCGGCCTAGTCGAGCAGCGCCCCTTCCTGCAGCAGAATCCGCCGCGCCACCGCCACCGCCGACGCGTAGGTCGAGTCCATCCCCCGATAGTCGAGCCCGCGCGCGCCCAGCGTTCGGGCCTGCGTGTAGGGCGTGTCCGACGCGTAGTGGATGATCCCCAGGTCGTACCCGACCCGGCTCATGTTCACGTTCTCGTTCATCGGGTAGCGTCCGGGCTCGCGGATCTCAAAGGCGGCGTCGAGGTAGGGCCCCGCCTCCATCTCCACGATCGTGTAGCGGCCCTGGTAGTAGAACTCGAGGTACTCGCGGTTTTGGAGGAAGGTCCCGCGAACCGTGACCGCCCGCTGGTTGTCGAGCGCCGATCCGAAGACCAGGTGCGGCTGCACGTCGGCCGCGGTGAAGCAGTTGTCGAGCCAGTAGGTGTTGTTCGAGTGCTCGTCGAAGACGACGTTGGGGATCATCACGTCGCCCACGTCGGCGTTGAGGGTCGCGGCCTTGCCGAGCACGTATACGCCGCGCACCCAGGCCGCCTTCTCCGCGACCTGGCGGAGCACGTGGTAAGCGGCCAGGCCAAGCGGGTAGTCGACGTTGATCACGGCCGCGTCGGAGGCCTTCAGCCGCAGCGGATCGACGTCGCCGACCCGCGGATCGAAGCAGGTTGGGTCGAGCTCCGCGAGCTTGAAGATCTGCGCTCCGGAATCGATCCCGGCGCCCTCGGAGATGACGTGGCCGATGCCGTTCGCGCGCTCCAGCCGGCGCCGCTCCTCACGCAGCCGCTGGCGGTCCGGGTGGCGGTCGAAGAGCACGCGCGTGGCGTAGTAGAGCCAGTTGTCGCGCGAGGCCGGCGATCTGCCTGCCTCCAGCTTCTGCCACTCCTCCCAGAGCTCGGGATGCTGCTCCTGCACCCACTCCATCACCTGCCCCTCGAAGCGGCGTGCCGTCCCGCTCAGGACGTTGACCAGGCTGTGCACGTTGCTGGAGACAAAGTAGAGGGGCGCCTCGGCCAGTCCCATCTGATCGAGCTGGTCCTGGATCGGCTGCCACCAGCGGCCGGCCGCGCGGGCGTACCCGATATGGGAGCCGCCGATCATCCGCAGCGTCATGTGGCACTCGCCGGCGCGCACCTCGGCCAGGCGCTCCTCGAAGTGGGGTGACCACGCGGCGCGCAGCCGGAGCCAGTCGTCCTCGCTGGCCTGGGCGGCGGCGCGAGCTGCCTCGGAATGGAGCTCGCCGTGCTGGAGGGCGCGGTAGAGCTTGTTCCACTCGATCTGGTAGGCGACAAGGGTGGGGACGAGGTCATCGATGTCCGACGGCGACGCGATCAGCACCGCCAGCGTCTCCTCGCCGTCGTAGTACCAGCGCCGGCGGCGGGCGGGCGCCTTCACCTGCTGCCAGGTCGAGATGTCGGTGCCGAGGACGGCGCGAAAGCCGTGGTTGCTCTGTCCCAGCACGATCCGGCGGCAGCGGGTGATGACCGCCGGCAGCCGCCGCACGGAGTAGATCAGCGCGCCCATGTCGATGCGCGCCTCGGCGGCCAGCGGGTGGAGCGCCGACCCCATGCCAATGTGGACGTGGTCGAGGCTGTCGAGCCGGATTTCGCCCGAGCTCTGGAGCATAGTCGAATAGGTGCGGACGTAGAGCTCGACCGCGTGCCGGCCGCTCCAGCCGGTCGCGGTGACGGTCGCGGGCTCCACAGGCCAAGTCTATTGGTGGCTCGAAGCGCAGCGAATTACAAAAGGTTTACCGCGCTCATCGACACCGTTGACAGCCTTCCCGGCATTCTGGGAGCGTGACACCTCGCATCATCCGCCTCGCCCTCGCCGGTGGTGGGGCCCTCGTGGTCGCCGGCACCGTCGTGGCCGTGACCGCCTCCGCGGCCGGCGTTTCGATTCAACCCTTCGCCGCCGCCACCCCGACCCCCACGCCCAAGGCCGCCGCGAGCCCGAATCCTCGCCAGCAGGCCTGCGACGACTTCGTCAGCCACTTTGCCTCCGACCTCGGGAAGAGCACCGCCGACGTCAACAACGCCGCCCAGAAAGCCTTCGGCCAGACCATCGACGACCAGGTCAAGGCCGGGCAGATCACCCAGCAGCAGGGCGACCAGCTCAAGCAGAAGCTCGCCAGCCAGCCGCTCTGCTCGGGCGCGCTAGCCGGGATTGGAGAGCGAGGACAAAAAGGTCCCGAGTTCGACAAGTCGATGCTGTTGGCGGACGCCGCCAAGGCGCTGGGCATGAGCACCGCCGATCTCGAGGCTCAGCTCAAGAGCGGCAAGAGCCTCAAGGACATCGCCACCGCCAAGGGCATGACCGAGCAGCAGTTCCGAGACGCCTTCGTGGCCGCGGTCAAGACCGACCTCGACGCTCAGGTCAAGGCGGGCAATCTCACCCAGCCCCAGGAGGACGCCATCATCAACCGGCTCAAGACGGCCCCGCTCCCGTTCTGGGATCGGGCGCCCGGTCCCGGCCCCGGCCACATGAAGCCGACCCCGACGCCTACCCCCTAGCTCCCTACTTCCTCCGTCACACGAGGGCGCATCCGCCGGCGGATGCGCCCCTCGTCATTCCTCAGGCGGTGGCGTCCCCAGGCGCTTCATCAGCTCCTCGAGCAGCCGCTGTGTCTCGGGGTCGCTCATCACCCGCTCCTGCATCGCCTCCGCCGCCCGCCTCAGCTCCGGATCGTTGAGGAGCCGCTCCGCCATAGCGTCGAACTGGCCGGCCATGTCCTTCATGGCCGCCTCCTGGGCGACCTGGAGCAGGATCGGCTGCGAGGCGGCGGCGGCCACCGCCTCCACCTGCTGGCGCACCATCTCGACGCCCTTGCAGCCCAGGCACTCGCCGCGGAGGCCGCAGTGGCAGAGCTGGCGACGAAGGCGGTCCAGCGCCAGGTGGACCTCAGAGAGATCGACGGCCATCGCCCTCAGTGCGCCGCTTGCCGTTCCGGCTTCTTGCTGCCGGCGTACAGCGCATCGATCTCCTCGGCGTGGCGCTCCATGATCACGCGCCGCTTGACCTTGAGGGTCGGCGTCACCTCGCCCGATTCCTCCGTGAAGTCGTGCGGCAGGAGGCGGAAGTACTTGATCGTCTCCCAGCTGCCCAGCCCGCGGTTGACGCTGTCCACCGTCGCCTGGACGTGGTCGCGCACCCGCTCGTCCTCCACCAGGTCCGACGGCTCGCCGCTGATCCCCAGCCGCGACCGGACGGCGTCCCAGTTGGGCACGATCAGCGCCACGCAGTAAGGACGCTGGTCGCCGACCACGACGGCGCGCTCAATGGTCGGATCCTCCTGGAGGCGCGCCTCCAACGGCTGGGGCGCGACGTACTTCCCGCCCGCCGTCTTGATCAGGTCCTTCTTGCGATCGGTGATGGTCAGGAAGCCTTCGCCGTCGATCTCGCCGATGTCGCCGGTCGAGAGCCACCCGTCGCGGATGGTCTCCTCGGTTGCCCGCTCGTTCTTGAAGTAGCCGAGCATCACGCACGGCCCCTTGACCATCACCTCGCCGTCCTTCGCGGTCTTGATCTCCACGCCCGGCAGCGGCCGGCCGACGGTTCCGTACTTGTGCGCGTCAACCGTGTTGCTGGTCGCGCCCGAGGTGGTCTCGGTCAGGCCCCAGCCCTGGAGAATCTGCACTCCCAGCGCCCAGAAGAACTCCTCGACCTCGCGCGCCAGGGGGGCGCCGCCACTCACGAAGAAGCGGAGCCGGCCGCCCGTGAGGAGCGTTCGGATCCGGCCCAAGACCAGCCGCTCCGCAATCGCGTAGCGCAGCCGTGCGCCGCCGGTTCGCGAGTGCTGTTTGCCGACCGCCACCGCCCACTCGAAGATCCGCTGCCTCCGGGGAGCCGCCTTCCGGACCTCGTCCTGGACGCGCTCGTACATCTTCTCGTACACCCGCGGGACCGCCACCATGACCGTCGGGCGGGCCTCGGCGATGTCTTCGACCAGCCGGTCGATGCCGCGCGACAGGTAGCTGGACCCGCCGGCGAGCATTCCCGTGAAGACGCCGCTCACGCGCTCGAGCACGTGCGCGAAGGGGAGAAAAGACAGCGTCACGTCCTGTTCGCCGATCGGAAAGACCTTGAGCCCGGAGTAGGCCATGTCGACGAAGTTGCGGTGGGCGAGCATCACGCCTTTGGGTTCGCCGGTGGTGCCGGAGGTGTAGATGATCGTGACCATCTGCTCCGGGTCGAGGGCCGCCAGCCGGCGATCGATCTCCTCCATCTCGGCGTCGGGATAGGGACCGCTCACCCACTCGGCGACCTCGCGATCCATGCGCAATACGTGCTTGAGGTCGCCCGCCGGCTCCAGGTGGCCGGCCAGCGCTTCCCCGGAAGCGATGGCGAGCACGGCCTCACTGTCGGCGGCGATCAGGCGGGCGGTTTCAGCCGGCGTGCTCGGATAGATGGGGACCGTGACCGCGCCCGCGGCCTGGATGCCGAGGTCGCAGTAGAGCCACTCGAGCCGGTTCTCGGAGAGCAGGATCACCCGGTCTCGCGGCCTCACCCCGAGCTCGACCAGGTGCCCAGCGACTCGGAGCGCCAGGTCGCGCATCTCGGCCCAGGTCACCTCGCGCCAGGCGTCGCCGGTCCAGGTTCGGACCAGCGTTCGGTCGGCCAGCCGGTTGGCCTGGCGCAGGAAAACACCGACCGTCGTCCGCTCGGAGATGTCGGACAGCTTCACGGCTCTGATTATGTGATCGCTCGCCGCCCGGCAGTTCGGCGTCGCCAAACTTTGCCTGGCCGCCTCTCCCGGAGTAGTTTGCTGATTAAAAGCACCAGCAGAGGAGAGAGAAAGCATGCTACTGGCGGTAC
>DASUWN010000033.1:0-6528 GCA_036378395.1 Candidatus Dormiibacterota bacterium
TGTTCCAGCTCCCCGGGCAGCAGCAGCGAGAGCTCGGCCAGCGGCCGGTCGGGCTCTTTGCCCACCGCCTCCAGCAGGCGCACGTAGCGCTCCAGCAGGGCCGCCACCGTCTCTCGCTCGAAGAGGTCCGTCGAGTACTCGCACCGCAGATTCGCGTTTCCGTTCGCGTCCATCTCGACGTAGAAGCTGAGGTCGAATTTGGACGTCGCGACCTTGACCTCGCGCGTCAACGAGGTCCCGCCCCCCTCCAGCACGGTGAACACAACCTGAAAGATCGGGTTGTGGCTCAGGCCGCGCTGCGGAGCCAGTTCCTCGACCAGACGATCGAGCGGGACCTGCTCGTCCTCCAGAGCGTCGAGGACCACCGACCGAACCCGTCCCAGCAGCTCGCGGAAGGTGGGCCGGCCCCCGAGGTCCGCGCGCAGCGGCAGTGTGTTGCTGAAGAACCCGACCAGGCCTTCCAGGTCGACCCGGCCGCGCCCGCCGACGAACGTCCCCACCACAAGGTCGTCCTGGCCGCTCAGCCGCTGCAGAAGCGCGAAGAACACGGCCAGCAGCGACATGTATGCGGTGGACCGCTGACTGCGTCCCAGCGCCTCGACCTCCCTGACCGCCGCCCATGGCAGTTGGCGGTCAAGGATGGCGCCGCGGAAGCTCTGGACGGCGGGGCGTTGGTGATCGGTTGGTAGGTCGAGCAGGGCCGGGGCACCCGTCAGTCGGTCCTTCCAGGTCTGCAGCCGCGATCGGAAGTCTTCACTTCCCATCCACTCCTGCTGCCACTCCGCGTAGTCGGCGAACTGAAGGGGCAGTTCGGGCAGAGGCGATGGCCGGCCGGCGGTGAACGCCTCGCACAGGGAGCTCAGCTCGCGAGCGAGGATCGGCCAGGACCAGTGGTCGCTGATGAGGTGATGCAGCACCAGGACGAGCCAGGACCGGGTCCCGCTCCTGACCAGGGTGGCGCGCACCGGTGGCGCGCTGGTCAGGTCGAAGGGCCGCTCGAGCTCGCTCTCGGCGATCCTGATCGTCTCGGACCTGGCCGCCGCGCCGGTGACTTGGAGGTCGCAGACCTGCAGATCAATGTCCGGCTCCGGGGCGATGACCTGGACCGGGACTCCGTCGTCGTCCGGAAAGCGGCTGCGCAGCGGGCCGTGGCGGCGGGCCAGCTCACAGAGGGCGGCGCGCACGACCTGGGGATCCGTCTCGCCCAGCGGCAGGATCCGGAAGACGTTGTAGGCGGAGCTGTCGGGTGCCAGGCGCTGAAGGAACCAGAGGCGCTGCTGGGCGAACGAAAGCGGCGCGCGCCGTTCAAGTTTGCCAGGACGCCCGACCAGCCCGGCCTGCAACTGAGCCCTCCCCCCTTCCCGTTTTGTGTGTGCGGGTCGACCGCGAACCAGGATTGAGAATTATTCGCCGATTTCGCGATCTTGGCGGCGATCTTGGCGGCCGCCGTCGTGGATCAGAGTGGTGGGCCGGGAGGGAGTCGAACCCCCAAAGCTTTCGCGGCGGTTTTACAGACCGTTGAGTTCGCCACGTACTCATTGCCGACCCACGAGCAGGCGCCCACACCGGAGGGAGGGGTGGCTGTGATTCTACTCAGTCACCCCGGCCGCCAAAGCCGGCTCCAACGGCCTCGGAACCTGCCAAGATTCCGCCGTGGCCGCGCCCAAGCGCTACGCGTGGTACGTCCTCGCCGTCATGACGGCCATCGCGTTCCTGAATTACCTAGACCGCTACATCCTGCCCGCGGCGGCACCGCTGATCCAAAAGGAGTTCACCCTCAGCGACGCCGAGTTGGGCGGCCTAGCCAGCGCCTTCCTCCTCTTCTATGCGGTGTGCGCCCTGCCCTTCGGCTTCTGGGCTGACCGCGGCACCCGCAAGAACGTGATCGCGACCGGGGTCGCGATCTGGTCGCTGGCCACCCTCTTCACCGGCGCCGCGCGCAGCTTCGCGCAGCTGCTAGCTGCGCGAGCGCTGCTCGGGGTCGGCGAGGCCGGCTACTTCCCCGCGGGAACCTCCCTCCTGGCGGACTACTTCCCCAAGCACGTCCGCTCCCGAGCTTCGGCGATCTGGAACGCGGGCAACGTCTTCGGCATCGCGACCGGGTTCATCGGGGGCGGCATCGTCGCCCAGGCGTTCGGCTGGCGCTGGGCGTTCTATGGAACCGCCATCCCCGGCATCCTCTGCGCGGTCCTCGCCGCGACCATGAAGGAACCGAACCGGGGCGCGGCCGAGCCCGAAGGCCCGGCCGCCCGCACCGCCAAGGACGCCGACCTGAGCACCTTCCTCGGCCTCCTCCGCATCCCCAGCTACCGAGCGGTCGTGCTCTCCCAGGTCATCCTCTTTGCCGTCCTGGCCGCCCTCGCGACCTGGCTCCCGACCTACATCCACCGCCGCTTCGGCCTCGGCGTCGCCGCCTCGGCCTCCTTCGGCGGCGGACTGCTGATCGGCGGCGGCCTGATTGGAACCCTCATCGGCGGCTGGCTCGGCGACTGGCGCGCCAAGCGCGACCCGCGCGCCTACCTCCAGCTCCCAACCGTCTCCTTCGCAATCGGCGCCGTCCTGCTCTTCGCTGCCTTCGCGACCGGCTCGCTGACCCTCTTCATCCCGCTGGCCCTGCTGACCGCGGCCGCGCTCTACATCTACAACGGCCCCTACACCGCGCTCCAGCAGAACGTGGCGATCCCGACGCTCCGCGCCAGTGCGGTGACGCTCGGCCTCTTCGCCGCCCACCTGCTCGGCGACTCCTGGTCCTCCTACGCGGCCGGCGTCCTCTCCGACCAGCTCCATGACCTGCGGCTCGCCCTCATGTTCAGCACGCCCCCGCTGCTGCTCATCGCCGCCGCCGTGGCCGCCACCGGCATCCGCCACGTCCCCGCCGACATCGCCAACATGGAGCGCGCCTGGGCGCAACGGGCGCAATCAGGAGCGGCAGCGTGACCCCCCTCAAGCGCCTGATCGGACTGATCAAAGCCAGCCACCCCGAACCGGTGGCGGCGGTGACGCTGCTGGCCACGCTGCTCGCGATCGGCGCCGGGCGCGGCACCCACTACGGCCTGGTCATCCTCGGCGCCGTCCTCACCGGCCAGCTGGCGGTGGGCTGGGCCAACGACTACATGGACGCCGACCTCGACGCCGCCGAAGGCCGCCTCGACAAGCCGGTGATCGTGGGGGAGGTCGGCCACATCACGGTCGGCATCGCCGCGGTGCTGGCGCTGATCGCCTGCATCCCGCTCTCCCTCGAGGCCGGCCGCGCCGCCGCGGGTGCCCATTTCATCGCGATCGGGGCCGCTCTCGCCTACAACGCGGGGCTCAAGAAGACGCCGCTGAGCGTGATCCCCTATGGGGTCGCTTTCGGGATGCTGCCCGCGTTCATCACGCTGGGCCCCCCGATCAACCACTTCCCCAGCGTCTGGGCAACGCTGGCAGGGGTGCTGGCCGGCTGCGCCGCCCACTTCGCCCAGTCGCTGCCGGACATCGAGAAGGACCGCAAATTCGAGATCTTCGGGCTGCCCCAGATGGTCGGTCCGCAGCTCTCGGCGGTGATGGCGGCGGTGCTCTTCGCCGGCGCCGCGACGGTGGTCACCGTTGGCGCGCCCAGCCGCCCGCTCTACCTGGCGCTAGCGCTGGTGATCGTGCTCATGGTCGCCGTGGTCGCGACCGCGATGCTCGGCCGCCTCAAGATCGCTTTCCAGCTGACGGTCATTTCGGCGGTGGCGATGATCGTCGCCCTCGTCGTCGGCGGCGGGTCGTTTTAGAAGGGCCTAGTAGATAAACCCCTGGAGCGGCACCGTGCCCGGTTTTATCGTGCGCTGGCTGATCACACCCCAGGCCACAAAGTTCATCTCGCTGACGCGCCAGGAACCGTCCGGATTGACGCTCTCGACGATCGCCACGTGCCCCCAGCCGCTCTCCCCGGTGACCATGATCGCGCCCGGCCGGGGCGTCTTTCCGGTCGCCCAGCCGTAGGCCTGCGCCTGGCCGTACCACTGCCAGGCGTCGCCCAGCCAGGGCACCGGCCGGCGCGACGCGACGTACCAGGTGCAGTAGCCGTAGGCGAAGCGGTTGCCGCCCGCGCCTCCCGCCGCGGGACCGCCGTGCGTCACGGTAGAAACGGCAGCCGAAGGCGCAGCCGCGCGGGGCGGGGCGCTCACCACCCGCACCGGGGGTGGCGGCGGCTGGACGAAGTCAGGCCCCGTTCCCCCCGGCACCACCACCACCTCCCCGCGCGTCAGGTGTTCGGGATCCCGCAGGTAGTTGAAGTCGACGACGGCCTGCTCGTCGACGTGGTAGCGCGCCGCCAGAGAGGCCGCGGTGTCGCCCTCGACCACGCGGACGGCCACCCCCGTCACCGGCGGGATCAACACCTGCTGCCCCTGCGCGACGTCCTGATCGACCTGCTTCAGCGCGTCAAAGTTCGACCACCGGATCGACTCCTGGCTGACCCCGAAACGGCCGGCCAGCCCGGTCACCGAGTCGCCCTCGGCGACCGTGTAGACCACCGCCGCCCGCGAGCGAGGAGCCGCGGTCGGGAGTGCGATCGGCTTGAGGATTGTGCTGGTGCGGCCGAGCGAGACGGTGCCGACCGAGCCGCCTTCCGACCCGACCAGGCCCTCGGCATTGATCGCCCCCAGGCGCAGCGCCCAGGGCGCGACGCGGTCGCTGGTGGCGAAGCCGGAAACCACCAGGGCGATCAGGAGCACGACGGCATGCACGAATCGCCTCGTGATCGTGGCTCTCCACCCCCCATTAGCGCGGCTGCGCGTAGCGGCCGCTCGGTCGGTCGAAAAGGCTAAGGCCGGCCCTAGATCCCCGTCAACTCGAGGGTTGCGACCTCTTGTGTATCGAGGTCGATGACGCGGATGCGATGCTGGTTGGTGTCGGCCACATAGAGCGAGTTTCCCAGCAAGGCCAGGCCGCCCGGCTCGCCGAAGTCTTCGGCCAGCGTCTCGATCCGCTCGCCGACCAGGTCGATCCGCTTGACCTTGCCGTTGTAAGTGTCCGCGACGTAGACGACTCCGGGCGCGGCCGCCACCCCGATGGCATGCTGCAAAAGAGCCTCCGCCAGCGGCCCATCGCGGTCGCCAAAGTCGAACAATCCCGTTCCGACGACCGTTCGCACGCTGCCCGCGGCGACGTCGACCCGGCGCACGGCCGAGACCTCACTGTCGGCGACGAAGAGCAGCTGGCCATCGGTGGCGAGCCCGCTCGGCTGCGCCAACCATGCCGCCTCGATGCCGCCGTCCTCGATCCCTTCGCGCCCGGTGCCCGCCCACGGCGCGGCCACCCGATTCTCAGGGTCGTACCGCCATAGCTGGTGGCTTCCGGCCATGGCTATGTAAAGGAACGGGTCCAGCCAGCACACGTCCCAGGGATCGCGCAGCGCGCCCGCGGCCAGGTCCTCGCGGGTCATCGCCAGCCGCCCGATCCCCGCCACGCGCTCGATCGCACCCCCACCCACCTCGGCGCGCTGCACAGAGCTGGCGCCGGTTTCGGCGATCCAGAGCGCGCCGCCGCCGAAGCTGACACCCTGCGGCCGCGACAGCCCCGCGAAGATCCGCTCCACGCGACCGTTCACGTCCGCCACCAACACCCGGTCGTGGTTGGTGTCGGCGATCGCCAGCCGCGGCCCCGAAGGATCGACCGCGATCTTGCCCGGGAAGGCCAGCCCCGACTCGGAGATCGCCTCCACCCGCATCGGCAGCGGCCGCGAGGTGTCGATCAGCCCCTCCGCGCGGTACTCCTCCAGGGCCTGCTCCACAAAGCGCTCCAGCGCCTCGAACGAGGCCTCGCCCTCATGCTTGGCGATCAGCCGGCCGGCGGGGTCGATGAAGAGCAGCGTCGGCCAGGCGCGCACGGCGTAGTCGTTCCAGACCGCGAAGTCGCGGTCGTTGATGACGGGGTGGTCGACCTGGTAGCGGACCACCGCCTCGCGCAGGTTCTCGGTCGCCTTTTCGGCCATGAACTTGGCCGAGTGGACGCCGATCACCACGACCTCGCCACCGTGCGCCTTCTCGAGCTCCCTCAACGAGGGCAGCGTGTTGAGACAGTTGATTCAGCAGTAGGTCCAGAAGTCGAGGATCACCATGCGGCCGCGCAGGTCGTCGAGGTGCAGCGGCCGCTCGACGTTGATCCAGGCGAGACCGTCGCGAAAGTCGGGCGCGTTGACGCTGCCGCGGAAGGTGGTCGCCATGCCGCCCAGTATGGGCGGCTAGGACCCGGGCCGGGCCGCCGGCAGTTCGAGGGTGAACGTGCTCCCCTGTCCGGGGGCGGACTGGACGCGGATGTCGCCGCCGTGCATGCGGGCCAGCTCGCGCGAGAGGAAGAGCCCGAGGCCGGTCCCAGTGATGTGCTCGGTCTCTCGGTTGACGATGCGGCCGAAGCGCGTGAACAGCCTCTTGAGGTCGGCCGGCGCGATGCCGACGCCGTGGTCGCGAACCGCCACACCAACCCGGTCGGCCTTGACGGATACCGACACCTCCACCTCGCTGCCGGGCGGGGAGTACTTGACCGCGTTCGAGATCAGGTTGC
>DASUWN010000034.1:0-16592 GCA_036378395.1 Candidatus Dormiibacterota bacterium
CGTCGCCGCCCTCCGGGAGGCAATCCAACGCTTCCTCGATGCCTGGAACGACCAGCGTCGGCCCTTCTCCTGGATCAAGCCGGCTGACCAAATCCTGGCAGTCGCCGACCGTCAACGTTCCTCCGCGACGGGACACTAGTCGCCCACCACCACCGTCGCGCCGACCTGGGTCCACGCGAACAGCTTCGACAGCGGCTCGTCCTTGACATGGACGCAGCCGTGGCTCGCGTACGGCCCGTACTGCGACCCGGGGCCGTAGCTGTCGTCAGGCTGCCAGTCGGCGTTGTGGATGAAGGTCCCGTCGCCGACGAACTCCATCGCGTCGTAGACCCAGGCGTCCGGGTACCAGAAGGGTGAGCCCTTCGGCCAGGGCGAGACCATCTTGTACGCGTACGCCTTGTAGAAGATCCGAAAGGTCCCCCGGTCGGTCGGCAGCGCCGGCCGCCCCGTCGTGACCGGCGTGGCCAGCCACGGGCAGCCGTCCTGGTACGCGATCAGCTGCTGAGTGACCAGGTGGATCGCGATCAGCTGGCCCGCGCCCCCCGCGATGCAGGGCGGAAGCGCGCCTCCCGGATGCGGGTAGGCGATGTCGCGCAGACTGTTGGTGATCGTCTGCAGCTCCATCAACGCGGCGCCCACCTGCTCGTCGTTGGCCGCGATGGCGGCATCGGCCCTGGCCTTGGCGATCTGCTCGGGCATACCCGTGGGGATGGCGATGGTCGATGCGGCCGCGAAGAGGTCGTCAAGACCGGCCACCAGCTCGTTGACCTGGTTCTTCTCATCCACCCGGTGATTCAGCTGGTCCACGCCGGCCTGGAGTGCGGCGCGGAAGTCGTCGTACTCGGCCAGCTGGTCGCTGATCCCCAGCGAGACGTAGCGGAAGATGCGCGCGCGCAACTCGGTGGCCGGCGTGTCGACGACCTGAACGCTGGCCGCGGCCGCGGCGCCGGCCTCGAGCGCGGCCGCGAGGTTGGCGATGTCCTGCGGCCGGCCATCCTGATAGCCGCCGGCTTCAGTCGCCAGGGTCTCGCGCTCGAGCTGGGCCGCCTCGGCCCGGATCTGCCACAGGTAGGCCAGGTCGTCGAGCTCGGCCGGAGTCGACCCCTTGACCAGCGCCAGGCGATCGCCGGCGAACGTCTCAGGTGCTCCGCCTTCGGCGACCTCCCAGGTCGTGAGCTCGAGTGCGGCGTGGTCGCGGCTCGAGGCCAGGGCGAAGCGGAAGGCGTCCTGGGCGGCGGCTTCGAGGTCGGCGAAGGGGTTTGCCAGCAGGGCGTTCGCCGGCTGCCTCCTCGCGGCGAGCTGGGCTCGGATCGGGTCGAGCAGCGGGGCCGGCACGCCCTGCTGCTGGTAGCGGTCGATCGTGGCGCGGAGGGCGTCGCTGCGGGCCTGGTAGGCGAACGCGTCGCTACCTCCAAGCCCAATGGCGAGAGCGGCAGTCACTGCCGCGGCGGCGAGTAGGACGGAGTTCTTCATCTGCCGGCCGGGCCACCATTGTGGGACACGCCGGGCCGCGGCGCCAGGCCTAAAATGCCACGGGGCCCGCCACCCTTCGCGACCGATTCAGCATGCCCCAAAAAGCCTCAGACACCTTCGTCCACCTCCACAACCACACCGAGTACTCGCTGCTCGACGGAGCCAGCCGGATCACGGCCATGGTCGAGCGCGCGGCCGAGCTCGAGATGCCCGCGCTCGCTCTCACCGACCACGGCGTGATGTACGGCGCGGTGCACTTCTACAAGGCCTGCAAGCTCGCCGGCATCAAGCCGATCCTGGGCTGCGAGCTCTACGTCGCCCCGCGCTCGCGGCTGAGCCGGGAAGGCCGGGTCGACCGCGACCCCTACCACCTGACCGTGCTCGCTCAGAACGCCGAGGGCTACCGCAACCTGATGCGCCTCTGCAGCGCGGGCCAGATGGAGGGCCTCTACTACAAGCCGCGCGTCGACAGGGAGATCCTGGCCGCCCACTCCAATGGTTTGATCGTGCTCTCCGGCTGCCTCGGCGGCGAGGTGGCGACCAAGGTCACCCAGGGCGACCTCGAGGGCGCCCGCGAGACGGTGGCCACCTACCAGGACATCTTCGGCAGGGACCGCTACCTGCTCGAGGTGCAGCGGCATGGCGTGGAAGGCCAGGAGACGGTCAACGCCGCTCTCCGCGGGTTCGAGGCCGAGTTCGGCCTTCGCACCTGCGCCACCAACGATCTCCACTACGTCCACCAGCACGACGCCGAGGCGCACGACGTCTTGCTGTGTCTGCAGACCGGCAACCGCTACGACGATCCCCGCCGCTGGCGTTTCGACTCGCAGGACTTCTACCTCAAGTCGCCGGCCGAGATGGCGGCCGTCTTCACCGACCTGCCCCAGGCGCTCGCCAGCACGCTCGAGGTCGCTGACATGGTCGACCTCAAGATCGACCTCGGCATCACGCTGCTGCCGCCATTCGACTGCCCCGACGGGCTGACCCCCGAGCAGTACCTGCGCAAGCTGGCCGCCGAGGGTCTCCGCTGGCGGTACGGCGAAGATCCGTCCACCGCCGCCAGGCAGCGGCTGGAGGAAGAGCTGGAGGTGATCCGGGTCACGGGCTACTCCAGCTACTTCCTGATCGTGTGGGACTTCTACAACTTCGCCCGCCAGCACGGCATCATGACCGGGCCCGGCCGCGGCAGCGCCGCCGGCTCACTGGTGTCCTACTGCCTCGGCATCACCAACCTCGACCCGATCGAGCACGGGCTGATCTTCGAGCGCTTCCTGAACAAGGACCGCGTGTCGATGCCCGACATCGACTGCGACTTCTCGGTCGAGGGCCGCGAGCGCGTGATCCGCTACGTCAGCGAGAAGTACGGCTCCGATCGCGTGGCCCAGATCGTCACCTTCACCACCATGGCCTCCAAAGCTGCTATCCGCGACGTGGGACGTGTTCTCGACGTGCCGCTCAAGGAGGCCGACCGCCTGGCCAAGCTGGTTCCCGTCCATCAAGGCCGTTCGAAGTCGCTGGACGACGCGGTCAAGGAGGTGCCCGAGTTCCGTGAGGCTTACGAAGCGGGCCCGATCCAGACCCCGGACGGCCGCCGGGTCAGCCTCAAGCAGCTGATCGACGTCGCCCGCTCGCTGGAGGGCGTCTCACGCAACGTCAGCGTCCACGCCGCGGGCGTGGTGATCGCGCCGGAGCCGCTCGTCAATTTCACGCCGCTTCAGTACGGGCCCCGCTCGGGTGTCGCCGACGGGGACTCACGGCAGGTGATCACGCAGTACGACATGAACGCGGTCTCCGAGATCGGGCTCCTCAAGATGGACTTTCTCGGTCTCCAGAACCTGGACATCATCACCACCTGCCTGAAGCTCATCGAGGAGACTCGGGGCGAGAGGGTCGACATCGAGGCGATCCCCTACGACGATCCCAAGACCTTCGAGCTCTTGAGCGCCCCCGACACCCACGGCGTGTTCCAGCTCGAGGGCTCGGGCATGCGGCGGATGCTCCAGGAGATGAAGCCCCATCGCTTCGAAGACGTGGTCGCGGCGGTGGCGCTCTACCGGCCGGGACCGATGCAGTTCATCCCAAGCTACCTCGCCCGCAAGCACGGGCGGGAGAAGATCGAGTACCTGCATCCGCTGCTCGAGGCGGTGCTCAAGGACACCTACGGCGTCCTCATCTACCAGGAGCAGGTGATGAACCTGGCCCGCGTGCTGGCCGGCTACTCACTCTCGGAAGCCGACATCCTGCGCGCCGCGATGGGCAAGAAGGACAAGGTCAAGATGGCCCAGCAGCGCGAGAAGTTCATCGCCGGCTGCGCCGCCAACGGCATCGGGAGCGCAACCGCGGAGCAGATCTACGACGTGGTCGCCAAATTCGCTGAGTACGCCTTCAACCGCGCCCACTCGGCCGCCTATGGGAAGGTCGCCTACCAGACCGCCTACCTCAAGGCCAATTACCCGCTCGAGTACATGACGTCGCTGCTCCGCCACTACTCGGGCAGCTCGGACGACGTGGCGGCGACCATCGTCGACTGCAAGCTGCCGGCCCGCGGGATCGAGGTCCTGCCGCCCGACGTCAACACCTCCCGCGCCGACTTCACGATCGAGGGCTCGAACCGGATCCGGTTCGGCCTCTCGGCGATCAAGAACGTGGGCGCCCGGGCGGTCGAGCTGCTGGTCGCCGGCCGGGATCAGAGCGGGCCTTTCACCGACGTCTGGAACCTCTGCGAGCGCGTGGCCGGCGTGCAGGAGGTCAACCGGCGCGTGCTCGAGGCGCTGATCCGCAGCGGCGCCTGCGACTCGATCGGCGAGCGCAACCAGATGCTGGCCGAGCTCGACGACGCCGTCAGCCACGCCGAGAAGAAGCGCCAGGACGAGCTCGCCGGCCAGACTTCGTTCTTCGAGGACGCGCTGATCGAGGTGCCTCGCGGCTCCCGGGCCCAGACGGTCCCGATGTCCGACGAGGAGAGGCTGCGCGGCGAGAAGGAGCTGCTCGGCCTCTACCTGAGCGACCACCCGCTCAACCGCCTGACCGAGGAGCTGGCCCGGCTCACCGACGTCCGGGCGATCGAGGTGACGACCGAGCTGGAGGGATCCGAGGTCCGGATCGGCGGCCTCGTCCGCGAGGTCCGGCGGGTCGTCACCAAGAAGGGCCAGATCATGGCCTACGGTTCGATCGAGGACCTCACCGGGACCGTGGACGTGATCCTCTTTCCCCAGAAGTACGAGCTCTACCGGAAGCTCTTCGAGCCCGAGCAGGTGGTCGTCATCCAGGGCAAGGTGGACGCGCGCTCCGCCTCCACCTCCTACCGGAACGGGAATGGCAACGGTGGCGGCGCGCCCGACGGTGCGACGCTGCTCGGCTCCGAAGAGGAGCCGGCGGCGGAGGAGCCGGCCGAGCAGGCGTCGATCCTGGTCGAGTTCGCCTGGGCCTGGAACGACCCCGACTGCGTGCCGGTGGAGCGGCGCCACGTCCTCCACGTGGACGTGCCGGGCGACGACCCCGGGGTGGTGGACGCGCTCACCGACCTCCTCGTCAAGTACCCCGGCGAGGACGAGGTCGTGCTCCACTTCGCGATCGACGGGCGCGCGGTCGAGGTGCACGCGGGCGACCGCTACCATGTCAGTGCCGGCGAGTCTTTGCGCGCCGCGGTGGACGAGGTGCTCGGAGTGAGCGCGGCGCGGCTGGTGCCGGTTCGGCCCCGCGCCACGGGCGCCACCGAGCCGCGCTGGCGCAGCAACGGAAACGGCGGGGGGAGGGCCCGAAGCAATGGAACCGGAGGCTGAGGAGCGTTCCGGCGAGCGCTACATCGTCGTCAAGGCGCTCGAGGACGGAGTCACGATCATGGGGCTGACCCGCGGCCGCGACACACGCTCCCACCACTCGGAGAAGCTCGATCGCGGCGAGGTGATGGTCGCCCAGTTCACCGACCTGACCGCCGCGATCAAGATCCGGGGGCGGGCGGAGATCTTGACCGACGTGGGGAAGATCGAGAGCGGCCTCTAGATCGCGACTCGAGCTTCGCGGCCGCGGCCAACCAGGAGGCGTGAACGCGGCCGGTCCCACAGCCGGCGTCACCCTGTTCCAGGCTGGGGTTCCGTTCCCGGTGATCTCGCTCTGCGCTCGGGGCACGTCGTCTCCAGCACCGAGACCGAAGGCCGGAGGCCGAAAGCTGAGCCTGACCGGTGTATCGCTGGCACCCGGCGGACTGGTCTCGATCGGAAGCGACACCGCGCTCTCGAGCTTCACCCTGGGTGGCGGCGGCCAGCCGGCGCAGCGGGTCCCGGCCGAGTTACGCCGCCCAGCGCCCGGCGCGGATCGGCAGTGATCTCGACACCGCCCTCCAAACCGTGACCGGGGTCGACCCCGGCAGCTCGCTTCAAACCAAGCCTCAGGCAGCCAAGGCCAAGGTCGCCGCCGGCGACTACCGGTCCGCCGCCAACATCCTCAACGCATTTGCCAATCAGCTAGCGGCACAGACGGGCAAACAGATCCCGAACGACGTGGCGGTGGCGGTGGCGAACCAAGTTGGGGAGGCGTCCGGTCTGCTGACCGCTTAGTGGCAAGGCTGTCGGCGGCGCTGCTGGTAGGCCTGTTGCTGACAGCCTGTGGCGGCCCGCCCGCGGACTACCAGGTCGCCAGCGGAAGCCTGTCCGGGTCGCGTGCCGCTGGCATCGTGGCCTGGTATGGAACCGCGACGAAGTCTTTCCAGGTCGAGGAATTCGCTTCCGGGATGACCGGGATGATGGGCCAGATCGAAGTGCAGGGTCCGCTCCACCTGGTCTGCGCCGGAACCTTCATCGGTGCCCGTCCGGACGGCGGATGGTTGTTCGACGTGTTTCTGAGCGAGCCGCAAAAGGAGGAGCGGCAGCTGCGCCAGCTTCCGGTTCTCGATTTCGGTGCCCTGCGTTTTCCAAAGGGACGCTACTCGGTCTCGCTCACCCAGCCGGCTCCCAACTCGCCGATCAAGGTCAGCCTCGACTCCACAGTCGATGAGGGCCCCGACGCTTTCACCGGGATCTACTTCAACCCTGGCTGCCTGGCGCGGGCGGACTCGGCGGCCCAGCGCCGCGACCTCGTAGGTCGCGACCTGGCGGCCCTTGCGAAGGTCGTCGCCCAGTTGCCCGGGGGCTCGTTCAAGACCGCGGCGGGAGCGGCCATCGACTCCACGGCGATCGACTTCGCGCGGGGCGATTCAGCCGCCGCCGCCAGCGACCAGGACGCGCTGCTCGCGCTTACCGCAGCGCAGCCGCCGAGCAGCTCCAAAGATGTCATCAGCCAGCTGGCGACGGAGTGCGCGGGGTTGATCCGGCAGAGCTTTCCCGGAGCATGAGGCCGGCCTCATAAACGGGGCTGGCGCTCGTATTGTTCGTTACCCTCGGAAGCGGATACGCGTTTCCGAGCGTTGAGTAGACATATGAGGCTGATCGCCACCCGAGCCCGCGCGCTGGCAGTGCTGCTGGGGACCGGCGGAAGCCTGCTCATCGCCGTCCCGGTCCACGCCGAGACCTCGCTCAGCCTGAGCCTGATCGAGCGCTGGGCTAACTCCCAGGCCGGCTCCTGGACGCCCTACGTGGCGACCGTCCACAACGACGGGAGCACCGACTTTGTCGGCGACGTCTACCTGACCCCCTCGGCAAGCCGGAACCTGCCCTCCTCGGGCTTCCCCGACTACAGGCAGCGCGTGAACGTGGCCCACGGCACCCAGCGCTCGGTCACCTTCTACGTGATCGAGCCGCCGAGCGGCTACACCGCCAGCCTGCTCGACACTTCGGGCAAGCAGGTGCTGGGCGCGGTCACCGCGAGCGGCTTGGCGAGCGGCGCCTACACCGTCGCCGTGCTCAGCGACCAGCAGCAGGCCGGACAGCGGATCGAGGCGCTGCGCCCCCTCGGGGAGTCGGGCGGCTACGGCGCCAGCGCCGGGCTCAAGGTCTCCACCTTCGCGTCGGTCCAGGCCTTCCCGACCAACGCCGTGTACCTGAGCGGCCTGCACGCGCTCGTCATCGACAACTTCGACGTCAGCACCCTGAGCGACGCCCAATTCCGAGCTCTGCGCGACTTCGTCGGCCTGGGCGGCAGCCTCGTCGTGACCGGCGGCAGCGAGTGGCGGCGCACGCTGCTGCCCCTCGCCGACAAGGACTTCTCGCCGCTCCATCCGCAGCGGAGCGACCAGGCGTCCCTCCGGCCGCTGGCCGACCTCGCCGCTCACCACACCGACCTGGTGGTGCCGATCGCCGCCGGCGAGCTGAAGAACGCGACCGTACTCCTCGGCGCGCCCAACAGCCCGCCGCTGATCGTCGAGAGCGCCTACGGCGCGGGCCGGATCATCGCGCTCGCCTTCGACCCACTGGCCGGGGCGATCAACGGCGACAACGGCGGGATGGACGGATTCGCTTGGGCGGTGGCGCTCGACCGCGCGCTGCTGAGCCGCACCCCCACCAACGCGAACGCGGCCTCACCGCCGGTGGGCGCCTATCCCCAGTCCGGCAAGCCCGACGTCAGCGTCGGCGGGCTGAACGCCAATCCTGAGCAGCTGCTGTCGATTCTCCAGGCCACTCCCGCCGCCGCCGCACCGCCGGTCGGGCTGCTGGGCCTGATGCTGGTCTTCTACATCCTGGTCGCGGGGCCGATCAACTACCTGGTCCTGCGCGCGGGCCACCGGCGGGAGCTGATGTGGGTGAGCGTGCCACTGGTCGCCGTGCTCGTGACCGGCATCGCTTACGGTGCGGGATTCACCGTCCACGGCGCCCAGTACTTCGACAACGAGGTCGAGATCCTGCGCCTGGCGCCGGACGGCGCCATCGAGGTGCACAGCTACCACGGCGTATTTCCGCCTCACCGCGGCAACTTCACCGTGGCAATGCCGGCCAACACCCTCGCCACCACCGTCCTCGGCTCGAACAGCTTCGTCAGTTCGAACGAGACGGCGGTGGTAGACAACGGAAGCCGGGTTCAGGTGGAGCTGCGCGACACCGCTTACAGCGGCATGCGGACGCTGCAGACCCTGTCCGTCGCCCGGCCGCCGCTGGTCGGGTCGGTGGCGCTGGAACCGCACCTCCGGCTGGCGTCGGGGCGCATCCAGGGCACGGTCAAGAACCTGGGCGACCGGCCGATCCAGCAGCTGGAGCTCGTCAGCGGCCTCGGCAACCGCGCGCTGATCGCCACCGACCTGGCGCCGCACGTCACGGCCACGGTCGATTCGGGCATCAGCCAGCCCGGGGCGGCGACCGCGGGCTCGAACGGTTTCTCCGGCGTCAGCCAGGCGCCCCGCGGCAACTCCGACCAGCTGATTCGCGACACCATGCTCCAGGTCGGCGCGGGCGCGGTGGTGGACGGTGTCGCCGGGGACTGGACGCTGGTCGGCCTGACCGATTCCATCGCCACCATCTCGGTCGAAGGCCGCAGCCCCAGTCACACCGGCATCGCGGCCCTGATCCAGCGCGTCGGCCTGGAATCGGTGGACACGCTGGCCGGAAACGTACCCCGCCCCTCGCTGCTGCTGACCGAGCCGAAGACCGGAGTCCGCTACGACGTCTACGACCTGACCGTGCCGCCTGGCTACGGAGGCGCGTTAAAGCTCTCCTACTTCACCTTCGGGGTGCCGCAGACCGCGTCGCCGGTCCAGCCTTTCACGCCCCATGCGCTGGCCGTTTACAACTGGGCGACCGGTCAGTGGCGGGAGCTCGGGACACCTGTCTCGAGCAACGGACGTACGCAAACGACGCCGCTGGACCCCGGCGAGAGTGCGGGCGGGCTGGTGCGGGTGCGGGTACTTGAGTCGGGCTACACGGTGTACAGCCAGAACGGCCTCCAACTGGTATCGCAATGATCAGCGTTGAGGCGCTCCGCAAGCGCTTCGGCCGCCAGCAGGCTCTCGAGGACGTCAGCTTCAGCGTCCCCAAGGGCGAGATCTTCGGCTTCGTCGGTCCCAACGGGGCAGGCAAGACAACCACCATCCGGATCCTGGCCACTCTGGCTCCAGCCGATTCCGGGCTGGCCAGCATCGGCGGCATCCCGGTCGGCGACGATCCCGCCGCCGTGCGCGAGCTGGTCGGCTACATGCCCGACTTCTTCGGCGTCTACGACCGGCTCACGGCCAGCGAATACCTCGAGTTCTACGCCGCCTGCCATGGCGTGGCGCGGAACCGCCGGCGCCGGGTCGCTCTGGAGCTGTTGGAGCTGGTCGACCTCGCCGACCGGCGCGATACCCAGGTCGACACGCTGAGCCGGGGCATGAAGCAGCGGCTTTGCCTGGCCCGCTCGCTCGTCCACGACCCTAAGGTGCTGCTTCTGGACGAGCCGGCGTCGGGCCTCGATCCCCGCGCGCGGGTGGAGATGCGCGAGCTGGTCAAAGAGCTGCGCCGGATGGGGAAGACGATCCTGGTCAGCAGCCACATCCTCCCGGAGCTGGAGGAGCTCTGCACCTGGGTCGGTTTCATCGACCGCGGCCGCATGGTCGCCGTGGGGCCAATGGAACAGGTTCGAAACCGCGTTGTATCAGGGAGGAGGCTCAGGATAGAGCTCGTGGAGGCCGACGAGGACACGATGGTCCGGGCCGAGCAGGCCCTGCACGACCGCGAGGGTGTGCTCGCCGTCGATCGGATGGGGGACCACTTCGAGGTCACGGTCGGAGACGACTTCGAGGACGACGAGCTGCTCGCCCACCTGGTGCACAGCAAGCTGCGGGTCAAGTCCTTCTCGGCGGTCGCCGGCGACCTGGCGGAAGCCTTCATGCGGCTGACCGGGCCCGGCGAGGACGACCTCGCATGAAGCGAGTGCTGGGCCTCGTCAGCGGGTTCGACAACCCCCTGATCATCAAGGACGGCGTCTCCCGGATGCGGTCCTGGCGAGCGCCCCTGGGAATCACGCTCTACCTCGGCCTCCTCGGCGCCTTCGGCTACGCGATCTTCACCATCCAGGTGCTGACCGCCCAGTACAACAGCAGCGCATCGGCGGCGATCGGCGGCGAGGTCTTCGCCGCGATGGCCTTCTTCCAGCTGGCGTTGATCAGCCTCTTCGCGCCCGCGCTGGCGGCCGGCTCGATCTCGGGCGAGCGCGAGCGCCAGACCTTTGACGTGCTGCTGGTGAGCCGCGTCTCGGCCTTCGGCATCGTCTGGGGCAAGCTGATCGCCTCCCTCGCCTACCTGCTGCTGATCATCCTCACCGCGCTGCCCCTGTTCGCCGCCGTCTTCCTGTTCGGCGGCATCGACTTCGAGCAGTTCGTGCTGACCCAGGTCATCACGATCGCCACCGCGCTCTCGATCGGCGCCGTCTCGGTCTTCTTCAGCGCTCTCTTCAAGCGCTCCCTGCCCTCGACCGTCACCTCCTACGCATCGGCCTTCGCAATGGTGATCGGGAGTGCGGTCGCGGGCTTGATGCTGAGCTACGTCGCCTCCTACCGGTCGGGGGCAACCGGATCCAGCATCGAGGGCCATCCGGTCCTCTTCGGGAACCCGCTTTTCGCGCTTTACATCGTCCTCGGGTCGCCATCGGGCGCCCCCGTTCACGTGGGCCGCCTGCTGCAGCTGCTGGTCCTTTCCGACGGTCCCGCGGCCAACTGGGGCCCGACCATCGAGCCCTGGCAGTTCTCCGTGTTCAGCGAGCTGGCCGTGACCGCGCTGGCGATCCTGGGCGCGGTTCTGCTCGTGCGCGGGCGGCGGGCGCTGCCGCTGCGCCGGCGACCGCTGGTCGTGGAGGCGGCGGGATGACCGGCATTCGCGAGTTCCTGGGACGAGCCCGAACCAGAATCCTTGGTCGCCGCGCGGTGACCTGGGCGGCTCGAGGAGCCCTGGTCGGCGCCGGCGCGGCTGCCGTCTCCGAGCTTGCCTTCCGGCAGTGGCCGGTCGACCCGACCTGGCCGGTGCTCGCCGCCTGCGCGCTGACCGGCGTGCTGGTGGCCGCCACCGGCTGGGTTCGTGCGTGGCCCTCCTGGCCCGAGGTGGCGCGCCTGGCCGACCTCAACCTGGGCGGCAAGGAGCGGCTGGCGACCGCGCTCGAGTACTCGACCTTCGATGGCTACCTGCCCGCTCGCCAGCGTTTCGACACCGAGCGCTGGATCGCGACCGCCGACCTCAAGGCGCTGCTTCCCGGGCGCTGGCCGGTGCGCGTCGCCGCGGCCGCGGTGGCCGCGTTCCTGATCGCGGTCGCGCTGGCGCTGGCCCCCAATCCCGCGCTCGATCGCGTGCGCCTTGAGCACCAGGCGCAGGCGGCGCAGCAAAAGGCCGCCGCCGACGTCGCCAAGCTCGCTCAGCAGGAGGCGACCGCCCGGGCGGGCGAAGATCCGGCGAAACGGCAGGCCCTCGAGCAGGCGCTGCAGAAGGCGGCGCAGGCGGTCAAGAACGCGCCCGACGCGACCTCGGCGGTCGCCGCGCTGTCGCAGGCCCAGAACCAGATCCAGGCGCTTTCCGATCCGACGGTCCACACCCGCCAGCAGGCGGCTTCGGCGGCCGGGCAGGCGCTCGCCTCTCAGCCCAACCTGGCGCAGAAGGCTGGGCAAGCCCTGGCTCAGCAGGACAACCGCGGCGCGGCGCAGCAGCTGCAGCAGCTCGGGCAGCAGCTGGCCTCGATGAGCGCGACCGACCGCCAGGCGCTGGCCAACCAGCTGGCGCAGGCGGCGCAGGCCGCGCAGGCCGGCGATCCCAAGCTGGCGCAGTCGCTCCAGCAGGCCGCCGACGCGCTCCGCAGCGGCGACACCGCGGCCGCCCAGGCCGCCCTCAACCAGGCCGCTCAGCAGCTGAATCAGCTGGCCGGCCAGCAGCAGTTCGAGGGCGACGCCGCCCAGGCCATCAACCGGCTCCAGAACGACAAGACACCGCTGGAGCAGGCGGCGCAGGCCGAGCAGGCGGCGCAGGGTCAGGGCCAGGGTCAGGGACAAGGCCAGGGACAAGGCCGGGGACAAGGGCAGGGCCAGGGCCAGGGTCAAGGTCAAGGTCAAGGTCAGGGCCAAGGCCAGGGCCAGGGCCAGGGCCAGGGCCAGGGCCAGGGCCAGGGCCAGGGCCAGGGCACCGGCGGCAACGGGTCGGGCGGGGGGAGTGGCGGCAACGGGCAGAAGCCGGCCGCCGGCAACGACAAGGTCTACGTCCCGAGCCAGTCCCAACCGACCGGCCAGGGCACCCAGGTCGGTTCGAACCAGGGCCAGGACAGCCAGCTCGTCCCCTACACCCAGGTGATCGCCGATTACAAGGCCCAGGCCGTCGACCAGGTCGACCGGCAGGTGCTGCCCCAGAGCGAGCGCGACCTGGTCCAGCAGTACTTCAGCGACCTGGGCTCCTAAGACAGGTGGCACGGGCCGCGACTGAGATCCCCGGCGACATGAAGCCGGAGCGCTTCCAGGAGCTGGCGACAACCATCGAGACCGAGCTCGGCAAGGTCATGGTCGGCCAGGCCGAGGTGATCCGGCTGGTCCTGATGGCGATGATCGCCGGCGGTCACGTCCTCCTCGAGGGCGTCCCCGGGCTGGGCAAGACGGTGCTCGTCCGCTCGCTCGGAGGCGTCCTGCACCTCGACTTCGCCCGCGTTCAGTTCACCCCCGACCTGATGCCGGCCGATATCACCGGCACGCACATCGTCACCGAGGACGAGTCGGGCCGGCGCCGCTTCGACTTCCAGGCGGGGCCCCTTTTCACCAACCTGCTGCTGGCCGACGAGATCAACCGCGCCACCCCCAAGACCCAGAGCGCGCTGCTGGAAGCGATGCAGGAGCGCCAGGTCACGGTCGGCGATCGCACGCGCGCTCTGCCTGACCCCTTCTTCGTACTTGCCACCCAGAACCCGATCGAGCTCGAAGGCACCTACCCGCTGCCCGAGGCGCAGCTGGACCGCTTCTTCTTCAAGATCGTGGTTCCCTTTCCGGACGCCGAGGACCTGGCCGAGATCGCGCGCCGGACCACGGGGGCCGAGAACGCGGAGCTCCGGCCGGTGGCCGCCGGCGACGAGCTCGCCTCGATGGCGGCGCTGGCCCGCGAGGTGCCGGTCGCCACCGCGGTCATGGAGCGAGCGGTCCAGATCGTCCTCGGCACTCACCCCGATCGCGAGCACGCCCCGGAGGCGGTCCGGCGCTACGTCCGCTGGGGGTCTTCGCCGCGCGGTCTGCAAACGCTGATCCTGGGCGGCCGCATCCGGGCTCTGCTCGACGGTCGCTTCAACGTCGCCCACGACGACGTGGCCGCGGTGGCGCCCGCCGCCCTCCGCCACCGCGTCTTTCTCAACTTCGAGGCCGACGCCGCGGGCGTTGGCTCCGACCAGGTCGTGTCCGCGGTTTTGGAGAGCGTTGCTCAGCGCCAGTGAGCTGACGCTGCTCTCCCGGCTCGACCTCGCCTACCGGCGCCCGAGCCGCGGCCTTTATGCCGGCGAGCGGCGCTCGCCACGGGCGGCGCGCTCGCCCGAGTTCTCCGACTTCCGCCCCTACGTCCCCGGTGACGACTTCCGGCAGATCGACTGGCGCGCCTTCGCCCGGCTGGAGCGGCTGACGCTGCGCCTCTACGTCGCCGAAGAGGAGGCCTGCCTCAACGTCGTTCTCGACACCAGCGCGTCCATGGGTGTGGGCGCGCCGCCCAAATGGCCGGCCGCGCGCCGGCTGGCGGCCGCCCTGGCGTTTCTCGGCCTGGCGGCCATGGACCGGGTCCAGCTGGGCACGCTGGACGGGCGCCACGTCCCGCCGGTCAGGGGGCGAGAGGGCGTGGGCCGGATCTGGGGCTTCCTCGAAGCCCTCGAACCAGACGGTTCGCTGGGACCCGCCGATCTCGCGCGGCTGCGCTGGCCGCGGCCCGGGATGACCGTCGTCGTGTCCGATTTCCTGGCGGGCGACGCTGACACCGGCCCCGCGGACTGGGCTCCGGCGCTGGCCGCGCTGCGGGCGCGGCGGCAGGAGCCGGTGCTGTGGCAGGTTCTCGCTCCCGACGAGGAGCGCCCGTCGATCGCCGGCGACCTCAAGCTGGTCGATGTCGAGAGCGGCCGCGATCGCGAGCTCACGATCACGCCCGGCCTGGTCGCCCAGTACGAGCGCGCGCTCAGCGAGCTCCGGTCGCGCCTGCGGCGGGCGGGCGAGGCCGCGGGAGGCCGGTTCCTCAATTCGACGTCAGACGCGCCGCTGGAAGCCGTCATGACCGTGGGGCTGCGCGCCGGCGTGATCCGGCGGGGCTGATCGGAAATGACCTTCCTCGCGCCGATCGGCGCGATCGCCGCGCTGGCAGTCCCGCTCATCGTCCTTCTGTACTTCTTGAAGGTGAAGCGGCCCGAGATCCGGGTGGCGACGCTGGTGCTCTGGGGACGTCACCTCGGCGACCGCCAGGCCAACGCGCCCTGGCAGCGGCTGCGCTGGAGCCTGCTCTTGCTCCTCCAGCTGGCGGCCGCGCTGCTGATCACGCTGGCGCTGGTCAGGCCGGGTGTGGCGGGCGCCGCCGGGGTGGGGAAGACCACGGTGGTTCTGCTCGACGGGTCGGCCAGCATGCGCGCCACCGATGTCTCCCCCGATCGCTTCGCCGCCGGTGTTGGCGAGGCCCGCCAGCTGGCTTCCAGCCTCAAGCCGGGCGAGGACATGGCGGTGGTCGTGATGGGCGAGCACGCCCAGCTGCTGGCCGCGCCCACCGCCGACTCCGGCGTTCTGGCTCAGGCGCTGGATCGAGCTCGGCCCTCGGCCACCGCCGCCGACCTCGGCGAAGGTATCTCGCTCGCAAATGCCATCCTGGCCGGGCGGCCGGGCGGCTCGATCGTGCTCCTCGGCGACGGCCACGCGCTGCCGCCCAGCGCGCCTCCGCGCATCAACGCCACGCTGACGTACATCTCGGTCGGGACCTCGGACCAGAACTCCGCGATCGAGGCGCTGACCCGCACCGGGCAGAGCAGCGTGTTCCTCCGGGTCGACAACTTCGGCCGCCTGGTGCGCGACCTCAAGGTCGAGATGCTCGCCGACGGAAGGCTTGTCGATGTGCTGCCGCTGCACGTGGAGGGCAATTCCTCGAGTGACCTGACCTGGAGCGGGCTGCCCGCGGGCACCCAGGTGCTGGAGGCGCGGCTGACGCCCGGCGACGCCTTCAGCCTCGACGACCAGGCCTGGCTGCTGATGGGATCGCCGCCGCAGCACGAGGTCCTTCTGGTCACCGACGAGAACACGTTCCTACAGCGCGCGCTCCAGCTGCGGCCGGGCGTGCACCTCACGACCGTGAAGCCGAAGGACTACGGGGGGTCGGGGGGCGCTCCCCCACAGAACAAGCCCGGGCGCTACGACCTCTACGTCTTCGACGGCTTCGTGCCCACCGGCAAGCTGCCCGAGCCGGCGCTGGTCGTGGGCCCACCCTCGGGACAGGGGCCCGTGCCGGCCGGCCCCAGCATCGACCCCGGTGGCGTGCTGCCCGCCGACCCCCGCGAGCCGCTGCTGCGCGACATCCAGCTCAAGGACGTCCACGTGCAGGTCGCGGCCAAGGTGACGCCGCCTGCGGGATGGCGGGTGGTGATGGCGGGCACCGACGATCCCCTGCTGCTGGTACACGAGGGAGATCCACGCGAGGCGGAGTTCACGTTCGACCTCCATCACTCCGACCTCCCACTGCGCGCCGCCTTCCCGATCCTGGTCGAGAACCTGCTCGACTACCTGCTGCCCGGCGGCTTCGAGAACCAGGCCTTCGGGCTCGGGCGTCCGGTGCAGATCTCGACCGAGCCGGGCGCGACCGCGGTCGAGGTCACGACTCCCGACGGTCGCACCGACCGCTTCAAGCCGCCGCTGGCGCCGTTCACTGACACCGCCACGCCCGGGGTCTACAGCGTTCGCCAGACGCTGCCCAACGGAGTGCGCAGCTCGCGCTTCGTCGTCCAGTTCCAGGATCCCAATCTGTCCCGGATCGCGCCCGGTGCGGCGGCGATACCGACCGAGGAGGAGCACCCGCTGCAGCCGTCGCTTCAGCGCGGGCTGCTCGAGCTGTGGCCCTGGCTGGCGGGCGCGGTGCTGGTGCTCGTGGCCGGCGAGTGGCTCGTCTATCTGAGGCGCACCTAGTGTCTCGTAATAGAAATACGTTGACGGTAAGCGTGGCACCCTTCACGCTGCAGCAATGTCATCTCCTGCACCCCCGCTCAAGGTCTCGGCCGACCAACGTCAGACTCTCGAGCTCTGGGCTCGGAGCCGAGTACTG
>DASUWN010000035.1:0-10938 GCA_036378395.1 Candidatus Dormiibacterota bacterium
CAGCCTGGCGGTGCAGGTCGCGCAGCGCTTCAACCTGACGCTGGCGGGCTTCGTCCGGCCCGCCGGCTTCAACCTCTACTCGGGCGCGTCGCGGCTCCGCCGGACGAAGTGATTGCGCGCCGTCAGGCGCATGACGACCTCGCCCTCCTGGTTGACGAAGTCGCCCTCAGCCCGCAGGGTTCCCCGGCCCGGATTGCTAGAGGACGGCGTCACCTCGAGGACCGTGTAGCGGCCGCGGAGGCGATCGCCGGGCCGCACCGGGCGCAGCCAGCGCAGCTCCTCAACCCCCGGCGAGCCCAGGCTGTGGGACTGGTTGAGGACCACCTCGGTGAAGCCGCGCATCCAGAGCGAGGCCGTGTGCCAGCCGCTGGCGATGAGCCCGCCGAAGACGCTCTCGCGTGCCGCCTCGGGATCGACGTGGAAGCGCTGCGGATCGAAGCGGCGGGCGAACTCGATGATCTCCTCCTGCGTCACCTGCGACTCGCCGAGGTCGAATGACTGCCCGGCGTGGAAGTCCTCCAGGTAGCGCTTATCCATCGCGATTCACCGAGTAATGAAGGAAGAGGTGCCCGCCGTGCCGCTTGAGGCCGAGGAGCCGGCACCACGCCCCCTCCGCCGGGAGCAGCTCCACACCCTCGACCATCTTGAGCCGGACGTGGTCGGTCGCGCTGCCGGCCAGCACCGGGGACAGGGTGAGGAAGATCTCGTCCAGCAGGCGCGCGCGCACCAGTTCGCCGAGTAGGTGGGGGCCCCCTTCGCACAGGACCCGGCGGAAGCCGCGGGCGCGCAGTCCCGCGATGACCTCGGCCGCCGGCTCCCAACCCGGGCCGACGACGATCACCTCCTGCTCGCTGAACGCGCGCCGCGAGCGGTCGAGCTCGCCGCTGGCGGTGAGCACCGCCAGCGCCGGCGCTTCCGGCAGGCCGAGCGTGCGTCGCAGCGCCGCGAACTCGCCGGCCAGGTCGGGATAGACGAAGCCTGGCGTCCAGAGCACCCCGGGGTCGTCCCGGAAGGTGCCGGCGCCGATCAGGACGCAGTCGGCGGCGGCACGCAGCAAGCCCATGACAAAGCGATCCGCTTCGCTCCGGCCCGAGATCGCAGGCCCCGAGGAAGCCGCCGCATCGCCGAGCGCGACCACGCCGTCGAGGGAGCCTACGAAGTTGGAATAGACGCCCTGCTCGGGCACCATCAGGTCGCCGCCGTAGAGATCGTGCAGGGCTGGAGGCAGCGGGATGCCGCCCCGGGGGTCCTCGACCAGCGTTTGCAGCGGGTTCATCCGGCTTCCAAATGTGTCAGAAACCGGTTTCGGGTCGTGCTAAGGTGCCCGGCGCAAGAGCGATGGCCAGCTCGAAGCCAAAGGGTGGGCGGACGCGCGCGCGCGACGCGGCCACGCTGCGGGCTCTCTACGACCTCTCCGTCGCCGTCAGCGGCGTCCGCGACGTGGTCGAGGTTGCCCGCCTGGCGGTTGACTCGGCACGCCCGCTGATCAAAGCCGACGGCGTCGTCGTCTACGCCTATGACACGCCTTCCGGCTACCTCAATCCGCTCTACGAGGACGGATCGACGCAGCCCGAGACACCGGTGCGTCCCGGCGAGGGAGCGATCGGCCTCGCCTTCCAGACCGGCCACCCGATCCGCGTCGAGGACTACAACCGCTGGGAGCACGCGCTTCGGGAGTCCAAGGGCAAGGGCATGGTCGCCGTGCTGGCGGTGCCGCTGATCGCGGAGGACCAGCCGATCGGCGCCATCGGCGTCTGGAACTACCAGCCCCGCGAGTTCACGGTCGACGACGAGCAGATGCTGCAGCTGTTCGCCTCGCATGTCGCCCCGGCCCTGCTCGGCGCGCGCCGGACCGAGGAAGCGGAAGCCAAGGCGCGCATGTTCCAGACGCTGCACGAGCTGACGGTGGCCTCGGCGGGGGTCCTCGACCCCGAGGCGCTGGCCAACCTGGTCGTCACCCGGGCGGCTTCGCTTCTGCACGTCGAGGGCGCCGGAGTTTGGGCCTGGGAGCCGGCTCTCGGCCTGCTTCAACAGCTGGCCACCGCGAACCCGGTCCGCCACCGGCCGACCAACCGGAAGGCCGGTGAGTCGGCGATCGGAGTTGCCTTCGCGGAGCGGCGGGTGGTCAGCGTCGGCGATCTGCAGCAGTGGCCGGCGGCCGATCCCCGGGGCCGCGCCATCGGCATCCGCTCCGTACTCGCGATCCCGCTCGTGATCGGCGACCACGCGGTGGGGTCGCTGGCGGTGTGGAGCCACGAGGCGCGGCGATTCGATCCCGAAGACGAGCAGCTGATGACGCTGCTGGCGGCGCAGGTCGCGCCCGCGCTCGAGGCGTCGCGGCTGGCGGCGGATCGGGAGGAGCAGGCCGAGATCTTCAAGGCCCTCAACGACCTGGCCCGCGCCGCGAGCGGCTTGCTCGAGCCGGAGGCGCTGGCCAGGCTGACCGTGGATCGTGCCCGCGACCTGCTCCACGTCCGGTCGGCGGCGCTGCTCTGGTCTTCGCCCGACGGCACGACGCAGCTCCGGCTGGCCGACAACGACCCCACCCATGAGCGCCCGGAAGCGGTGCCGGCCGCGACGGGCCTGGTGGGGCAGGTGATCGCTCACCGGCGGCCGGTGCGCATCGCCAACGTCCAGGCATGGGACGACATCCCCTCCAGCTGGCGGGGCGGTCCGATCAAGAGCGCGGCGGCGGTGCCTCTGCTGGTCGGTGACCGGGCCCTGGGTGGCCTGGTGGCGCGCTCGGAGTCGCTCGCCCACTTCACCGACGAGCGCCTGGAGCTGATGTCGCTGCTGGCGGCGCAGGTCGCCCCCGCGCTGGCGGCGGCGCGCCTGCATGCCGACCTGGTCAGCTCCGAGCACCGATTCCGCTCGCTCTTCGAGACGATCGCCTGCGGCGTCCTGGTCCAGGGTCCGGGGGGGATCGTGCTCGACGCCAACCGCGCCGCCGAGGACATGCTGGGGCTCTCCCTTGAGGAGATGCGGGGCCGGCGCAGCACCGAGCTCTGGTCGGTCGAGAACAGCCGCCGGCCCGCCCTGCTCGCGCTCGAGTCCCGGCGGCCGATCCGCAACCATGAGCTCGCCATCCGGCGGCGGGACGGCTTCGTGCGCTGGTTCCAGGCCGACTCGATCCCGGTGCTGGACGCCATGGGCCGCGCCGTCCAGGTGGTGACCAGCCTGATCGACGTCACCGAGCGCCACCGTGCGCAGGACGCGCTGCGCGAGTCCGAGGAGCGCTTCCGCGCCGTCTTCGACCGGGCGGGGATCGGCATCGCCCGCCTCCGGCTGGACGCGGTGATCGAAGACGCCAACCCTGCGCTCTGCGCGATGCTCGGGTACGACCGCGCGGAGGTCATCGGCCACACCCCGGGCGACTTCATGCACAACGAGGACTGGGACCGGAACGAGTTGGAGGCGGTCGCCGACGGCAAGGTGCCGTCGCTCCAGGCCGAGATCCGCTACCTCAAGCGCGACGGCACCGAGATGTGGGGCAACACCACCCTGACCGCGGTGCCCGGACCCGACGGCAAGCCCGCCTTCCTGATCGGGATGGTCGAGGACTTCACCGAGCGCAAGAAGCAGGAGGCGGCGCTCTCCCACCAGGCCCTGCACGACGCCCTCACCGACCTGCCCAACCGGACGCTGCTCAACGACCGGCTCCGGCAGGCGATCCGCGTCGCCCACCGCGAGCGCCACAAGCTGGCCCTGCTGGTGATGGACCTTGACCGCTTCAAGGAGGTGAACGACACCTTCGGCCACCAGGCCGGAGACATCCTGCTGCGCGACGTGGCGGCGCGCCTGCGCAGCGGCCTGCGCGGCTCCGACACCGTGGCCCGGCTGGGCGGCGACGAGTTCGCGATCCTCCTCGGCCACGTCGAGACCATCGAGGGCGCGATCACCACCGCCCGCAAGCTGCTGGAGTCGCTCGAGGCGCCGTTCCAGATCGAGGCCGAGGACGTGCAGATCGGCGCCAGCCTGGGCATCGCGGTCTTCCCCGACCACGGCGGCGACGCCGACCTGCTGATGCGCCACGCCGACGTCGCCATGTACGTGGCCAAGCGGGGAGCCACCGGCTTCGCGATCTACACGCCGGAGACGGACCAGCACACACCGGGGCGGCTGGCGCTGATCAACGACCTCCGGGGCGCGGTCGACCGCCATGAGCTCGAGCTCGTGTACCAGCCCAAGGTCGACATGCGCAGCCGCAAGATGACCGGAGTCGAGGCTTTGGTGCGCTGGCGCCATCCGCGGCACGGCGTGCTGATGCCCGACCAGTTCATCTCGCTCGCCGAGCACACCGGGCTCATTCGCGGCATCGGGCTCTGGGTGCTGGAGGCGGCCAGCAAGCAGTGCGCCGCCTGGCGCGCCAAGGGTTTGGACCTGACGGTGGCGGTCAACCTCTCGATGCGCAATCTGCACGACGGCGACCTGGGTGGGGTCCTGCAGGGGATCCTGCGCCGGCACCGGATTCGGCCGGGTTGGCTGGTGGTCGAGATCACCGAGACCACCCTGATGGCCGACCCCGAACATGCGCTCAAGGTCATCGGTCGCTTGGAGGAGCTGGGAGTCGAGCTCTCGATCGACGACTTCGGCACTGGGTACTCGTCGCTGGCCTACCTGAAGCGGCTGCCGGTCCACGAGCTCAAGATCGACCGGTCGTTCGTGGCCGAGATGGCGGACGACGCCAGCGCCGCGGTGATCGTCCGCTCGACGGTGGACTTGGGGCACAACCTGGGCCTGCGCGTGGTGGCCGAGGGGGTCGAGGACGAGGGGACGCTGGAGCTGGTCGCCGAGGATGGGTGCGACCTGGCGCAGGGCAACCTGCTGTCGCCGCCGCTGCCGGCCGCGGAGCTGGTCGAGCGGATGCCGGATTTGGGGCTGCTCAGCGTTCCCTCGAGCTGAGTCTGCGGTTTTTCGAAAAACCCGGGCCTCGCGGCGGGCCGACTCCGCGGTTTCTCGAAAAACCGTGGACTGGGGGCGGGGCAGCGGTCCGGGTTTCCCGGGAACCCCGGGGTTTGGTGGGGCTCAGAGCGCGAGTTCTAGATCCCGCGCCCTTGAACGGGCGTCGAAAGGCGTCTCATCTAGAAATCGACGTTGCGGGTGGCGCCACAGGCGGCGCGGAGGGGGGGCGAACCCGCGCCGCACGGGTTTCCCCGGTGTGGTCGGGCGGTCGCTGCGCCGATGCCCAGTTTGTTCCAGAAATCCGGGCTTATCGGGCGGTCGGTTAGCCCGAGTTTCTGGAAAAACCGGGGGGAGGGGCGAGGGCTGCCCAGTCCGCGCGCAGAACTTCGGTGACGATCTCGTCCACCCACTCGCCGTCCCGGAAGAAGTGCTCGCGGCGCCGGCCCACCTCCCGGTAGCCAGACTTGGCCTGGGCGCGGCCGCTGGCGGGGTTGTTGGAGAGGTAGCCGGAGCAGAGCTTGTGCAGCTGCGTCTGGGTGAACACGAACTCCGTGCGCAGCCACATCGACTCGCTGCCGATGCCCTTGCCGCGCGCGCTGGGGTCTCCGACCACGGTCCCGGTGACCGCGCGCGCGTTCAGCCAGTCGATCTGATCCACCCCGCTGATGCCGACCAGGCGTCCCTCGCACTCGATCCCCCAGGTGAACCGGTTGGGATCCCTGGCCGCCGCCGCCAGCCAGTCCCGCTCCTCGGCCAAGCCCACCGGCAGGCGCCGCCCGATGGTTCGGGTCGTCTCGAGGTCCTCCCACCAGGGCACGATCGTCTCCGCCTCCTCCTCGCGCAGGGGGCGCAGCGTGCACAGCGCGCCCTTCAGGCGCGGACCAAACATGGTTAAGAAAGACTACTCACAAGGCTGCCTAATGTAGAATTTAGGCATGCCTAAAACCGCTGGGCGCGAAAAGGCCAGCCTGAGGTCCAGCCTCAGCCCCGCTCAGCAGGACTACGTCAAGGCGCTCTACCAGCTCCGGCGGGAGGGCTGCACCGTCACCACCTCCGAGCTGAGCGAGGGCCTGGGCGTCTCAGCGGCTTCGGCGGTCCAGATGCTGGCCAAGCTGACCGCGATGGGGCTGGCGACCCACGACCGCTACCACGGCGCGGGCCTGACCCGGTCGGGAGAGGCGGTGGCGCTGGAGATGATCCGCCACCACCGGCTGATCGAGATGTACCTGGCGGAGGCGCTGGGCTACAACTGGGACGAGGTCCACGAGGAGGCCGAGCGGCTCGAGCACCACATCTCGGAGCGGATGGAGGAGCGGATCTTCCACCTCCTCGGCCGCCCCGCAATCGATCCTCATGGCGATCCCATCCCCACCCGAGGCGGCGAGCTTCGCGGCCAGCGCTACCGACCGCTGAGCGAGAGCCGGGCCGGTGAGCGGCTGGTGGTCCGCCGGGTCTCCGATCGCGAGCCGGACAAGCTGCGCGAACTGGCGCGCCTGGGCCTGACCCTCGGCACCGAGGTCGAGATCGTGGGCGAGAGCCGCTTCGAGGGCCCGGTGTCGATCCGGGTCGCCGGCCGTCCGCGCTCACTGCGCGTCCCGCTCGGGATCGCGCGCATCGTCTTCCTGGAGGCGGCTGCTTGAGGGTCGTATCGCCCTTCGATCCGGCTCGGGCGGCGCTGCCCGGCGAGCATTCTGTCCTGCAGGCGGCCCAGCAGGCGCTAAACGGGCAGCGGAAGGGCCTGCGCGCCCTGATGCCTTTCCTCGGCCCCGCCTTCGTCGCCTCCGTCGCCTACGTCGATCCCGGCAACTTCGCCACCAATGTGGCGGGCGGCGCCGGCTACGGCTACATGCTGCTCTGGGTCGTGCTGTCGGCCAACCTGATGGCGATGCTGGTCCAGGCGCTCAGCGCCAAGCTCGGCATCGCCACCTCCAAGAACCTGCCCGAGGTCTGCCGCGACCGCTTCCCGCGGCCGGTGACCTGGCTGCTCTGGGCCCAGGCCGAGATCATGGCGATGGCCACCGACCTGGCTGAGTTCGTCGGCGCCGCCCTCGGCCTCAATCTGCTGTTTGGGATTCCGCTCCTGCCGGCGGGCCTCATCACCGGCGTTGCCGCCTTCGCCATCCTCGGCCTCCAGGCGCGCGGCTTCCGGCCCATCGAGGCGGCGATCTCGGTGCTGGTCGGCGTGATCGTGGTGGCCTTCGGATTCGAGGTCTTCCTGGCGCGACCCTCGGTCTCCGGGGTGGCTTCCGGCTTCGTGCCCACGCTCGACGGCCCCAACAGCATCCTGCTCGCAGCCGGGATCCTCGGCGCCACCGTGATGCCGCACGTCATCTACCTCCATTCGGCGCTCACCCAGCAGCGAGTGGTGGGCGGCGACGACAAGGAGCGCGTCAAGATCTACCGCTTCGAGCGCTGGGACGTGATCATCGCGATGGGTATCGCGGGCCTGGTCAACATGGCGATGCTGGCCACCGCGGCCGCGGTCTTCCACCGCACGCAGTCGAACGTGGGCGACATCGACGCCGCCTTCAACGCGTTCGGAGCCGACCTCGGCCACCCGGCCGCCGTCATCTTCGGGCTCGGCCTCCTCGCCTCCGGGCTCTCCTCGTCTTCGGTGGGGACGATGGCGGGGCAGGTCGTGATGCAGGGCTTCATCCATCGCCAGATCCCGCTCTTCCTGCGCCGGGCGCTGACCATGGTGCCGGCGCTGATCGTCCTCGGCTTCGGTTTCAACCCCTCGCAGGCGCTGGTGCTGAGCCAGGTCGTGCTCTCGTTCGGAATCCCGTTCGCGCTGGTGCCGCTGCTGATGTTCACGCGGAACCGCAACCTCATGGGTTCGCTCGCCAACCCTCGCTACACGACTGCGATAGCCTCGACGGTGATCGCGGTGATCATCTCGCTCAACGTCTTCCTGCTGATCCAGGCCCTGCCTTGAAAGCCGCCGCCAGCCGGCGGTCGCTGCCTCTGGTCCTCGCGGCGGCCGCGGTCGCGATCGAGTGGGCGCGGACGCTCGGCATGGGCGTGGCTCCGCTTGCGGCGGGAGCCGCGGGGGGCGCGCTGCTGCTGGCGCTGGCGGCCGGTTCCGCGCCCGAGCGCCTGGGCCTGGCGCCCGGCCGCTGGGGCCCGCGGCTGATTGGCGCGGCGGCCCTGACGGTGGTGCTGCTGCTGCCCGCAGCGGTGCGCTGGACCGGGGCGATGCCGCTCAGCGGATGGTTCGCGGTGGTGGCGGCGGTGATCGCGATCGGCGAGGAGGTCGCCTACCGGGGCGTGCTCTTCGCCGCTCTCGAGGAGGTTTGGGGGGGCGCGGTGGCGGTGGTCGGGTCGGCCGCCGCCTTCGCGCTGGCGCACGCGCTCAGCCATCCGGTGGCCTTCCTGCCGGCGGTCTTCGCGGCCGGCCTTGTGCTGGGGGTCTGGCGGTGGCTGGCCCGTGACCTAGTGGCCCCAATCGCGGCCCACTTCCTCGCCGACTTTTGCCTTTGACGCTGCGGCGCGCCCTTTTGGGCGCCGCCGCGGCCGGTTACTGCGTAGCTGCGTGGGCGGTTGCTCCCGGCTTTTTCGACGGCTTCGCGCCCCCCGAGCCCTACCGCTGGGAGCACCCGCCGCCGAGCGTCAAGAACAACCCCGGCCCGCCGCTCGCCGGACACGCCACCTTCAAGGTCGCGTCCAACGGACAGGTCGACCCGGGCAGCGTCTTCACCGGCGAGACTCAGCCCCAGGCCAGCGCCAGCTTTCTGCCCGGCTCCTTTCCACCCCCGTCGAACGGCGTGGTCAGCCTTGACATCAAGCCCGAGGCCAGCGGTTATCCGGACCCGACCGGGCTCACCTGCGCCACCAACATCTACCTCTTCAGCTCGTCAGCGGCCCTGCAGAAAGACGCCGTGGTGACGCTCCGCTACAGCGACGCGGTGCCGGCGCCCAGCGACATCTACCGCGCGCCGCAGTCCGGCGGCGGCTGGACCAAGCTCGGCAGCACGGGCGCCAACGCGCCCTTTTACATCGCCGTCCGGACCACCCAGCTCGGGTACTTCGCGGCTTGCTACGAGACCTCTTCGGTGGCGAGCGCGGCCGGCACCAGGGTGGGCGGCAACCAGACGCTGCCGATCATCGTCGCCCTTGGCATCCTCCTCGTGGTGCTGGGAGGCATCCCGCTCGCCTTCCTGCGCCGGCGCGCGGCCGCCGAGGAACCTAGTACTTGGCCGCCTCGAACAGGTGGCCGCAGGCCTGGCAGCGGTACTGGAGGAGCATCGCGTGGGTCCCGAAGAGGGAGATGACGCGGGTGTCCTCCGAGCCGCACTCCGGGCAGCGCGGCTGCGGGCGCGCCTCCTGAGCGCCGGCGTCGTCCTCGGGTTTAGGCGCTTGCACCGGCGCGCGCGGGCATGAACCGCTTCTCCTCGAGGCCGCGCAGCATGCCGAAGGTGCGCTCGTCGAGCGCGCCCGGACGCGTCCGCCGGCGCACTGGGTCCCAGCCGCTCCAGTTGACGCCGACCGTGGGCAGGTCAGCCTCCAGGCGCTGGCCGATCCGGTTCAGCAGCTCGCCCGGGCCGGCGCTCAGCTTGCCCTCTTGGTGCAGCTGCTCGAGCTCGCCATCGGGCGGGCCGATCCACTCCACCGCCTGCCGCCAGGCCTCGACCAGGTGACCCTGGTCGACCTCGCTGCGGAGCCAGCTGCGGCCGTGGAGGAAGTGGTAGCGCTCCTCGGCCAGCATCTTCCGGAGGCGCTGCTGGAGGATGTCGACCGAGCCTTCGACGCAGGCCTGGATCACCGCCGTGAAGGCGCTGTCGAGGACGGCGTTGGCCGCCACGAACTGGCTCCACGCCTCCCAGGGCTGGTCGAGGTAGGGGACGATGAGGTAGCTGGCCGGGTCTCCCTCGCGATCGAGCGCGGCGCGCGGGTCCTCGCCCAGCGGCTCCAGGCAGCCGTAGAGGACGCGAGAGTGGCCGATGTCGTCGAGGCCCATGGCGGCGGCGGCGATGTCGGCTTCCAGCGAAGGGCCGCGGGTCGCCCACTCCGCGTAGCGCAGGCCGAGCAGCTGCTTGTTGTCGGCCAGGCTGAGGACCAGGGTGGCCAGGCTCATTCGGCCTCCTCGCCGGGAGCCCACAGCGTCAGGAACGCGTCCTTGGGCACGATCGCCATCTCGATCCAGCGCTCCTCGTCATAGGTCGCCCGCGCGTAGGCGGCGGCCAGGTCGTCGTCGGGGGCGACCACGCTCCCGATCAGGCGGAGGGGGTCGAGGCGCAGCTTGCGGGCGAAGACCTCGTACTCCTTGACGCGGTCGTGGACGCGGCTGAATTGGCGCCCGCTCATACCGCCAGGCCCCACATCAGCAGCGCCTCGCGGCCCTCCTCGGTGATCCGCTCCGACGTCCAGGGCGGGTTCCAGACCAGGTGCACGCGGACGTCGGTGACGCCCGGCTCCTTGAGCAGACGCTCGCGCACGTCGTCGAGGATGAAGTCGATCGCCGGGCAGCCCATCGCGGTCAGGGTGAGGTCGACGTCGACCTGCTCGCCGGTGCGGCGGATGTCGTAGACGAGCCCGAGGTCGACGATGTTGAGCGGCATCTCGGGGTCTTCGACGTCCTTCAGAGCCTCGATCAGCGCGGGCTCAGGCGTGCCCATGGGCCGCCCGGAAGTTGTGGAACTCCTCCTGGAACATGGCCACCATCTCCTGGTTGCGCGGCCCGCGCGCCCGCCAGCGGGCGAGGACGTCGTCCCAGGTGCAGGGGTCGTTGGTGTTCCAGCGCTTGGCCTCGGCGTCGAAGGTGCAGGGGAACGGGTATTCCAACTCCCACTGGTCCCCCTCGAGGTGGGCCGGGACCTTGACCCCGACCTCCTCGCAGTAGGGCACCACCAGCGACAGCCACCACTGCCGGAGCTGGTCGTTGGTCTTGCCCTTGAGCCCGTAGTCGAGCTGGGTCGAGTGCATCTTGAGGCTGTCGGGCAGCCCGAACCACTCGACGGTGAGCGGGAACATCCAGTCCACCGCGCGCTGCAGCTCGGCCTTGGTCTCGCCGCCGGCCTGGCTCATCCGCTTCATCCA
>DASUWN010000036.1:0-10396 GCA_036378395.1 Candidatus Dormiibacterota bacterium
GAGCTCGGCCGCCTCGAGCAGCAAGAGGTCGCGCTGGCGCATCACCTGCGTCAGCCGTCCGGCCACCATTACCCCCGCCACTCGCTGCTCGACCCAGGGATCCATGCCAGGATCGTATCGAACTTAAGTTCGAGATACAAGCAACGCTTGTTAAGAGTGGACAGGAGTACTCAGGAGAGACGTTTGGCGGTCCCGCCTAGAAGTTGATGCCGTGGAGACCTACCCCCGCCTCATCGGATGCCATCGCCCGTGCGTTGACGCCGGAACAACGTGCGGACAAGTCACCATGACCGCCGGGGGCGAGGGCGAGAGCGCGATCCGCCAGATGTGGACCGTCCGGCCCTAACCGCCGGCTAGCGCTTCTCGGTCGGCTTCCCGCTCGAGTCCGACTTGGTGACCTGCCGGTAGTGCGCCTGCGTCCGCTTTTCCAGCCGGTCAGCCTCCGAATAGCGGTCGGCCTCAGGCTGCGGCTCTCTCCGCAAACCCAGCAGGCGGCGCAAAAACCCAGGCACCGGCATGGCCCGCCAGTATGCGCGCATTGCCTCCGGCTCCCTATAGTGGTTCCTAGCGCCGAGCCGCCCTTGGCGTGCGCCAGGGTCGCTCGACTTCTCGAACGGCAACCTTCAGCGCCAGTACGTTCGAGACACAAGGAGCAGATGCCATGCCTAATGGCACAATCAAAAAGATCGTGATCGACCGCGGGTTCGGCTTCATCGCCGCCGAGGACGGTCAGGAGTACTTCTTCCACCGCAGCAGCACCGACGCTGACTTCGATCGCCTCCAGGGTGGCGAGCGCGTCACTTTCCAGGTGGAGTCGAGCCCGAAGGGTCCCCGAGCGGGCCGCGTCCAGCTCGTCTAAGCACTCAACGAGCAAGGGAAAGGGCGTCGCGCCTCGCGCGACGCCTTTTTTACGCCGCTTGAACTCGAAGCTGGCGATCCGGTCGTACGCCTCCGCCCATCGGCGGGCCACGGCGGCCTGCTCGACCGACAGCACCGGCGGGCTCCCCGTCGAGCGACGGTAGACGAAATACGTCTTCCTCGCCGCTCACGGATTGCTCACGGACTTTCATGCTACGAGCCGGTCCCGGCCGCGGCCGCGAAGCGCGCCGAGAGCAGCCTCAGCCGCTCCACCAACTCGGGCGGAGCGAGCACTTTGAAGTCGAGGTCCATGAACCCCAGGTAGCCGGCCAGCGTCGAATAGGAGGACGCGGAGAGGTGCGCGAGGCAGCGCCGCTCGTCCAGCGCTTCGATCGGGACGTCGGGGGGCACGCGCGCCGCCACCGTTTCCGCCGGCGCCTCGACCACCACCCGCGCTGAAACCCGGCCCGCGGCCGACCGGATCCCACCCCGGACGAAAGCGACCATGTCCTCGGCCGGGGGGTCGCGCGGCACGAACCGTGGTCCATAACCGCGCCCGAGCCGCAGCCGGTCGACCCGGAACATCCGCCAGCCGTTGCGCAGCCGGTCCCAGGCGACGAGATACCAGCGCCGGCCCCAGTGCACCAGCCGGTGCGGCTCGACCGAGCGCGAGCTCTCGGCCCCGTCGTGCTTGGTGTAGTCGATCCAGAGCACCTCGCTGTCGCGGCAGGCGGCCGCGATCCGGGTCAGCACCTGGGGATCGACCTCCTCTTCGCTGCCCGCGCGCACGGCGGCCACCGTGTAGGCCTGCAGCGCCGTCACCCGGTGCCGCAGCCGCGCGGGGAGAAACTGCTCGAGCTTGACCAGCGCCCGCAGCGCGCTCTCCTCCATCCCCGCCACTCCGCGGCCGGCGGCTGAGCGAAGGCCGATCGCCACCGCCACCGCCTCGTCGTCCTCCAGCAGCAGGGGCGGCAGGGTCCCGCCCGCGCCCAGCCGGTAGCCGCCGGCGACGCCCGGCGCGGCCTCGACCGGATAGCCGAGAGAGCGCACGCGGGCGACGTCGTGGCGGACGGTCCGCGTGGTGACGCCGAGCCGGGAGGCCAGCTCCGCGCCCTGCCATTCGCGCCTTGATTGGAGCAGCGCGAGCAGCCTCAGGAGCCGTGTCGAGGTATCCAGCATTTAACCAAGTCGAAACGATATCTAGGAACGATCCTTTCCTCAATGCCCCATAGCCTCAGGACGTCCAATCCGAAGTCCCAAAGAGGACTCCAAAAGGAGGTTCGAAAGTGGCAGCAAGCGGAGGTCTCCCATCTCGGAACCAGGTCATCCTGGCCACCCTCGGGGTCGGCCTGTCCCTGCTGATGTCGGCGCTCGACCAGACCGTGGTCGGGACCGCCATGCCCCGGATCGTGGCCGAGTTCCACGGCATCCAGTGGTACTCGTGGGTCACGACCGCCTACCTGGTCGCCTCGACGGCCATGGTCCCGATCGCCGGCAAGCTCGGCGACATGTTCGGCCGCAAGCCCTTCCTGATCGCGGGCGTCCTCGGCTTCGTCGCAACCTCGGCCCTCTGCGGCGCCGCTCAGGGGATGGGCGAGCTGATCGCATTTCGGGCGGCGCAGGGGCTGTTCGCCGGAATGCTCTTCGCCACCACCTTCGCGGTGGTCGGGGACATCTTCCCGCCCTCCCAGCTGGCCAAGATGAGCGGCGTCTTCGGCGCCATCTTCGGCGTCTCCTCGCTGGTCGGGCCGACACTCGGCGGTTTCCTGACCGACGGCCCCGGCTGGCGCTGGGCCTTCTACGTCAACCTGCCGGTGGGCGCGGTCGCGATCGCCCTCGTTCTGAGCCGGCTGCCCTACGTCCGCGGCACCGGCGCGCGCGTCCGTGACATCGACTGGGCGGGCACCGCGCTGCTCGTCGGCGGCCTGGCGCCGCTGCTGATCGCCCTCTCGCTCACGCGCGACCACGCCTGGAGCTCGGCTTCGGTGGTGGCCCTGTTCGTGATCGCCGCCGCCATGCTGGCCACCTTCGGCTGGGTCGAGCGCCGCGTCGAGCACCCGATCGTCCCCTTCGGCCTCTTCCGCCAGAACGTCTTCGCGGTGCCGGCCGTGGTCTCCTTCTTCAGCGCGATCGGGATGTTCGGGCCGGTCATCTTCGTGCCCCTCCTGCTCCAGGGCCTGCTCGGCAGCAGCGCCACCAACTCCGGCCAGCTGTTGACGCCGATGATGCTGGCGGTGGTGGTCACCAGCACCACGACCGGCGCCCTGCTGGCGCGGATCCCGCGCTACCGCTTCGTGGGCACTGCCGCCATCGCGGTGATGGCGCTGGGGCTGGTCCTCCTCGGGCGCGTTGGAGTGGGCACTCCCCGCTGGGAGGTGACGCGCGACATCATCATCGTCGGCGCCGGTCTCGGCGTGACCTTCCCGCTCACGATCGCGGTGGTCCAGGCCGGACTACCCCACCAGCTGATCGGGGTGGCGACCAGCCAGGTCAACTTCTGGCGGAGCCTGGGCGGCGCCATCGGCACCGCCATCCTCGGCTCGGTCCTCGCCAACCGGCTCCCGATGCCGCCCTCACGGACGGGTCTGGCGCTGGCGCTCAACGACGTCTTTCTGCTCGCTGCCGCCGTCGCGGTGGTGGCGCTGCTGGCGACCCTCTTCCTGCGCGAAGTCCCGCTCGGCCGCTCGGCGCCGAGCAGACACCCGGCCGCCGATCCAGCTGAGGAGCTGGCCGCGGCCTAGTCTGACCCGACGACCTGCGCCGCGCTGGCGACAACCGCCAGCGCGGCCAGGGCCACCAGCAGCGGTGCGAGCGGCAGCCCGTGGAGCGTGACCAGCGCGCCGGCCAGGGCGCCCGCCAGCATCGCCAGGATGGCCAGCGCCCGGCGGCCGTTGTCGGCGCCGGTGCCGCCCGCCAGCCGGGAGCCCGCGGCCAGGGTGCCCAGCATCGTGGTCAGCACGACCGTCGAGTTGAAGCCGCGAATCGCAAGCCGCCCGGTCATAGCGCTCTGGATGCCCATCGCGGCGGCGAGGAATGCCACCGTGGCGTGAGCCCCGAAGCCGTCGGGCGACCGCTCCACCAGGTGGGTGGCGGTCGCCAAGGCCACCAGCACCAGCTCGACCGCGGCCATGTCGCGGAGCAGCTCCGACTTGCCGAAATCGCGCCGGTGTGCGATGCGTCCCGCAGCCAGGGCTCCGGCGCCGAAAGCCGCGATGGCGATAATCGAGCTGAGCAGCGACAGCCCGGGGGCGCCGGCGACCGCGAACCCGACGAACACGATGTTGCCGGTCATGTTGGCGACGAAGGTGTGCCCGAGCTGCAGGTAGCTGACCGAGTCGACGAGGCCCGCCACCGCGGTCAGCAGCAGCAGCAGGGCGGCGAGCTTGCGTTCGGTGGCCGCGGGCACTTCGTCTCGGGGCCCAGCCTCAGCCGTTGGGATGCAGCACCGCCTTGCCTAAACCCTCCGCCGGCCGGTCGAACCGATCGTAGTAACCCGGCGCCTCATCCAACCCGCCGTGGTGGCTCACGATTCGCCCCGGCCGCGCCCGCCCGGCGACCACTTGGTCATCAGCCGGGTGAAATCGACCGGAGTCGCCCCCAGTTCGCCGGCTCGGTCCAGCCGCTCGCGAACGCAATCGACCACGTACACCTCGGCGGCGCCGCGCAGCAGGGCGCTGTACGGCGCTGAGCAGGCCGATGGTGGCGGCGCCGAAGACCGCCACCGACGACCCGGCCCGCTCGACCACGCCCAGCGGCTCATGGCCGATCGCCAACCCCGGTTCGGCGCCGGTGCGCCCGTCGTATATGTGCAGGTCGGTGCCGCAGATCGTGCTGGAGCTGACCCGGACCACGACGTCGGTCGCGTCTTCGATCGCGGCGTCCTCGACCGCGTGCACCCCACCCGGCCGGTGTCCTCGTAGACGACCGCCCTCATGCTGCTCTCGAGCTCCGTGTCCAGGAGGTCATGACTTCACTCTGGCGCGCCGGCGGGTGAAAGGCCATCACCTGGCGCGGGTGATCCCATGCGAAGTTTTGAGGCTAGCTTCGATGTGGAAGGGAACCGCGACGGCGTCGAGGTCGTGGGCGCCGCCGCCTCCATCCAGGAAGCGCTGGGCAAGGTGGCCGCGGATCACCCCAAGTGGGTGCAACCGCCTTCGCCGCGCATTCCTTTCGCGGATGCGCGCCGACTCCCCGGTTTCTCGAGAAACCGCGTTCCCCCGACCCGTCCAGCCCACGGTTTCTCGAAAAACCGTGCTCACCGACGGCCCCAATCCCCGGTTTCTCGAGAAACCGTGGCCCCGACCGCCGCCAACCCCCGGTTTCTCGAAAAACCGAGGCCCCCTACCGCCGCCAACCCCCGGTTTCTCGAAAAACCGAGGCCCCCTACCGCCACCAGGGCGCCGACGCGCTCGCCGCCACCTCCGCCGCCGGCTCCTCCAGCGTCACCACCAGCGTCCCCAGCTGCTCCAGCCACTCCCGCGTCCACGCCAGCGCGATCGCCGCCCGGCCCCCCTCAACCGATTCGCCCCCCCAGGCCCGCAGGCACTCGAGCGCGGCCGCGCGAAGCTTCGTCGGGTGGAGGGGCACCGTCCGCACGCCCCGCGAGCCGTCGACCCGCTCGGCGAGCATGAACCAGGAGGCGACCAGCGCCGCCGCCTGGCCGCTCACGGTCTCGGTCGCGCTCCCGCAGGCCGCAGCCACGTAGCCCATCTCGTAGAGCACCTGGAAGGTGTCGGCGACGATCACGGCGTGGTCGCCGGCCGCAAGCAGGCTGGCGGCAATCCCCGGCGAGAGGCCCTGCGCGTTCTTCTCGCGGAGCAGCTGGTCGAAGCTCTCCGCCGCCCGCTCCCGCGCCTGCTGCACCTCTGCCCGGGTGGCAGCCACCGCAGCCATGGTGCCCCGGCCGAGCGCGAGGTCGAACGCCTCGGCGAGGTGGACGGCGGCCTTCCGATACAACCGCGAGAGAGCCGCCGCGAACTCCGCCCGCGCGCCGTGTGGCCAGAGCAGCGTCCCCGCCGCCACCGCCAGCGCCGCCCCGATCAGCAGGTCCTCGATCCGGACCAGCCCGATCTGCCAGCCGGCGGGTGAGAGCAGGTTGAAGAGCACCAGCATCAATACCGTGAAGGCGGCCTGGCCGGCCACGAAAGAAACCGCGGAGGGCGCGTAGCCAGCCAGGAACACCGCCACCGGCAGCGCGGCCCAGAGCACGATCGCGTTGCGTGCGAAGACCAGCGTGAAGAGCCCGCCAATGGCGAAGCCGACCAGCGTGCCGGCCACCGCTTCGATCGCGCTGCGCCCGGTCGCCAGCGCGTTGGAGCGGAGCACCGACATCGTCCCCAGCACTACCCAGAAACCATGGGCGAGCCCGTACTGGAGCGCGACCAGCACACCGATGCCCAGTCCAAGCGAGGCTCGCAGGCTGTTGTGGAGCAGGGGCGAGGTCCAGGTCAGGTGCGCCCGCAGTGTCCGTCCCGCCCGTCGGAACGCTGGCCACAGCCCTCCGTCGAGCGGCGTCTCGTAGGGGATCCGCACTCCCTCGCGGTCCGGCTGCCGCCCGGACGCGATCGCCGCGTTGGCGCCCGCAGCCAGCGCCAGGTAGGACAGCACGCGGACCCGGTGGTCGTAGTCGAGGCCCTCGAGGACCGCGACCGCCGAGGCGCCGGCGGCCAGCTGAGAGGCGGCCCAGGCGTCGAGGGCGCGGCGGTGAGCGATGCGCGCCGCCCCCAGCCCCTGCAGATCGGGCAGCGGACCGCCTTCCAACGCCGCTGCGCTGGCCTCGAGCACCGAAACCACGGCGCGCGCGAGCTCGTCCCCCTCCTCCAGGCTTGGGTTGCGGGAAGTGGGCTGGTCCGCCGCGGCGGGCGTGAAGTAGAGGATGCGGTCGACCTGCGTCACCAGCTGAGCCAGTGCCCGGTCGCGGCGGCTGGGTCCGCCCGGACGGTAGGGAGTCTCCGCGTACGCCGTCCGCAAGGCCTTGGTCGCCCGTTCGGCGATCGCGCGCTGCTTGCCGCCGCTGGGATCGTGCCGGGTGGCGGAGACCAGGCGGGCCAGGTTGCGCAGGGCCACGGCCGCCGCCTGCCGCAGGGCGTCGCGTTCGTAGTGCGGCCAGAGCAGCAGCGCCGCCGCCGTCGCCACGGCACCACCGAGGAGCCATCCGCTCACGCGCAGCGGCACGGCGCTCGCTGGTGCCGGCACCGAGGCGGCCAGCACCGCGGCCAGCAGCAGCGGCGTCTGGGCGCCGGCCACGTAGCCACCGAAGGCACCGGCCATGTTCACGGTGAAGACCACGACCAGAATGGCCAGCACCGCCGCCCACACGGCGCCCGAAGCCAGCGTGCCGGCCGCCACCAGCACGGCGCCGGCGAGCGCCGTCCCCACGTAAGCGCCCAGCCGGCCGCGGCGGTCGCCGCCAAAGTTGCCGAGCACGACCAGCGCGAAGACGCCGAAAGCGGCGAAGAGTGTGAGCTGGACATTGCCGAGGACCAGGATTCCGAGGGCGAGGACCAGCGGCTGAGCGATCGCGGCCCGCGTCGCCAGCCGGAGGCTGGCTCGGTCCGGGTCCTTACCGACCACGCCCGGCCAGACCTGCGCACGCAGCTGCGCCACGTCCTCAGGCTATTCGGCTACGAGCTGGAAAGATCCCTTCGCCGCATCAGCAGCAGCGCCGCTCCGAATCCGACCACGAAGACCAGCGCCATCCAGAACGCCGGCGGCCACGAGGGCGCGCTCGCGACTGGGTTTCCGTAGAGGTGGAAGATCGAGAGGTTGGCCACCCAGCCCGGCGCGCCCAGGATGGGCGCCAGGTCGCCCAGCACGTATTCGGCCACCGCGAAGGCGGCCAGCGCCGGCACCGCGATCCGAGGCCAGCGGCTCGCCAGCGCCACTCCCAAACCGCCAAAGGCGAGCGCGAACGGCCACATCAGCGCCGAGGCGGTAAAGACGCGGCCGGCGTCGAGCCCAAGGCCCGACCGCGGCAGCTCGGTCGCCACGCCGACGTAGCCGCCGGCCACCACCAGCAGGCTGGCGGTCGCGAACTCGACCGCGCGATCGATGACCACCATGGTTCGCGAGACCGGCGCTGTGAGCAGCATCTCGACCCGCCCCTCCTGGTCCTGGGCCGCCCAGCGCGAGGCCTGCACAACCGAGTAGCCGGCGAGGATCAGGAGCGCGAAGCCGAACCAGATGAAGCCGAGCATGGTGGCGTAGACCGACCCCGCCCCGGCGCGCGCGAACATGGCCCCGAGGCGCGGATCGCTGAGCAGCGCGTCCGAGACCGACTTGCTCACCGACACCATCAGCGCCCCCACCACGAGGGTGCTGAAGGTCCACACCAGGAGTCCGACCCGCTGCTCCCAGAGCCCTTCGGTGATCGGCGTGCGGAGCAGCGGGTTCACCGCAGCGACGCGACCCGCCACGCCCGTGCGCCGGCCCCAGGCGATCAAGCCGCCGCCGAGGTCGCGGCGCTGGAAGACGGCCGCGGCTCCGGCGACAAACACGGCGGCGGCGACCGCCAATCCGAGCGTCCCCAAGAGGTCGAAGCTACCGCCGGGCGCCGCCGAGCTGGTCCGTTCCATCCAGTGGAAGGGCGAGACCGCCCCGATCCAGGTGGCCGAGTCGATGGTGTCCGCGAGGCCGTTCACGATCAGCAGCAGGACCAGGATCCCGACCCCGAACGAGGTCGCCGTCTGCCGCTCGGCGGGGAGCTGGGCGAGCAACAGCACCAGCCCGTAGGCGGCCAGGACGCCGGCCGTCATCGAGACCGCCTTGAGCAGCTCGCCGCCGACATTGGCGTCGGAGTGAACCAGGGGGGCGACCGCCGAGATCCCGAGCACCGAGGCCACGGCCACAAAGAGCAGCGCCAGGCCGAACGCGGCCGTCCGGGCCACCAGCAGCCGGCCGCGCGTGAGGCCGCTCGCCAGCCACTGCTCGGTCAGCCCGCGTTCCTCGTCGCCGCGCGCCGCCCCTACGGCTGCGACCGCCGCCCAGATCGCGAAAAGGATCACCGCGCTCGAGAGCCACTTGTATTGCTCGTACCCGCCAAGCGTCTCGGGGTGAACGGGGATCGGGACCAGGAAGGCGAACTGCTTGGCGGCCAAGCTGATCGTGCGGCCGAAAGCCGCCCGCGACGCGTCGGTGGTTCCGGCGGCCTGGTTGTAGGCGCCGCCATAGGCGAAAGAGAGCAGGAAACCGCCGGCCCCGAAGCCGATCAGCGCCCGGCGGTGCAGCCGCCACGCCATCCACCCGATCAGCCGCATCACGCCCGCGCCTCCTCGGGCTTCCGGTCCTGGTAGTAGGTCAGGAAGACCTCCTCCAGGCTCGGCTCGTGGCTCGACAGGTTGACCACGTGGTGACCGGCCAGGGCGTCGCCCACCGCCTCGAAGGAGCCGCGCGCCGTGAACGTGACCCGATTGTGATTGGCGACCACGTCCTCGACGCCAGGCAGTCCGCGGAACAGCTCCGGGTGGGCGCCATCGGCGAACTCGACTTCGACCTTGCGCACGTGCATCTCGTGCAGCTCCTCGAGGCGTGCGACCTTGACCAGGCGGCCGTGCCGGATGATGCCGACCCGGCGGCAGACGTGCTCGACTTCCGAGAGCACGTGCGAGGAGAGAAAGACGGTCGCGCCGTCGGCCGTCGCCTCCCGCAGCAGCTTGAAGAGCTCCTGCTGGTTGAGTGGGTCGAGCGCGTTCGAGGGCTCGTCCAGGATCAGCAGGCGCGGGCGGTGCATGAAGGCGAGCAGGATCGCCAGCTTGCGCTTGTTGCCGGACGAGTACTCGCGGAACTTGAGACCGAGATCGAGCTCGAGCCGCTCGCAGATCTCTTTGACGCGGGTCTTGTCGACGCCGCCCCGCAGCGCGGCGAAGTGGCCCACGATCTCCGCGCCTCGGAGGCCGCCGAACTGGGGCAGCTCGCCCGGCGCATAGCCGATCAACCGCTTGGCCGCGACCGCGTCGGCCATGCTGTCGAGCCCGAAGATCCGGGCCGAGCCCTTGGTGGCGTGGACGAGGCCCATCAGGAGCCGGATGGTCGTGCTCTTGCCGGCGCCGTTGGGTCCCAGGTAACCGAAGACGTCGCCCTCGGCCACCTCCAGGTCGAGGTCGAAGAGGCCCCGCCCGCCGCCGTAGTCCTTGGTCAGCTTGTCGGTGGTGATGGCGGCCGTCATTGCATTCCCTCCCGGCTCAGTCGAACCAGAAGCGCATGGTCGCCTCGTCGGTGAGCCTGATCGATCCCGGCTCGATGCCGAGAATTCGCTCGTAGGCCGCCAGATAGGCGGCAAAGCCACGGGTGACCTCCTCGTAGGTCATCCGGCCCGCGTGGCGGGCGATGAAGTACTCGCTGGCCACGTCCTGATATGCCAGCATCAGGTGGCCGATCACGCGCGCCGTCTCCTCGGGGTCGGCGGCGCTGATGCTGCCCTCGGCGACGCCCTGGACGATCACCGCCGTGAGAAGCGGGATCAGCCGGCGCGCCGACAGCCGGCGCAGCTTCTCCCGGAGCAGGGCGTTGGCATCCGAATGCCAGATGTCGAGGATCGCCA